>NZ_CAWMYL010000242.1:0-263 GCF_963871815.1 Vibrio sp. L85 | reverse complement strand
TGCGGTCTTTACGTTAACGGTCAACACCGATGGCAGCTATAACTTCACGCTACAAGGCCCAATTGACCACGCGCCAAACAGTGATGAATTGATCCTCAATTTCCCAATCATCGTTACTGATTTTGACGGTGATAGCACAACGGCAACCATTCCAGTCACGATTGTGGATGATAAGCCAACCATTACTGACGTTGACGCAATCAGCGTGGACGAGGACGATTTAGCGACTATCGGTTCAGACCAAAGTAATCCGGTTTCCATTG
>NZ_CAWMYL010000241.1:0-322 GCF_963871815.1 Vibrio sp. L85 | reverse complement strand
GACTGTCACAGCGTCGGTATCAGACGGCGTGAACCCGAAAGCAACAGACACCGATTCTCTTGATGTCGTTCGCGTAAACGACGCACCAACCATTGATGTCACAGCGGTTGATAGCGTGACTGAAGATGCGGTGAGCACCGATACCGTAGTGGCAACACTCGTTGTTGCTGATACAGATACGCCAGCAGATGAGCTTACCGTTCAGCTAGAAAACAACACAGATGGTTACTTCGTCCTAGACGGTGATCAAGTGAAGTTGACCGATAAAGGTGTTGAAGCGGTTAATAATGACCAGCTTGACCTAGACAGCCTAACGGTAACT
>NZ_CAWMYL010000240.1:0-241 GCF_963871815.1 Vibrio sp. L85 | reverse complement strand
GAGTAATGCGAGTGCTTTAGTCGAAAAGCTAGACGAGATCCAAAAGGAAGGGATTGCGCAAGATATTGCCGAAAATGGCATCAAAGCCATCATCCGCCGTGAGCTATTCAATCACGAGTGTTTTTACACCAATGATATTTTTGACTGCGTTGAAAAGCTTGAAAGCTACGACGTTTCATACGATGAAGTTTATGAGGTGTTTAACCACATCCGTAAAACCGAAGATGTGTATTAAGCACAT
>NZ_CAWMYL010000239.1:0-241 GCF_963871815.1 Vibrio sp. L85 | reverse complement strand
TACAGGGGTGTAGCTCCAATTGGCAGAGCAGCGGATTCCAAATCCGCGTGTTGGGAGTTCGAATCTCTCCACCCCTGCCATATTTAAGGCTCTAGCAGAAATGCTAGAGCCTTTTTCGTATATGAAGGAACGAGTACCAGTCTAGTTGGAAGAGCAGGGGATTCCCCTAATGCCCAAATAGTGCGTGTTGGGAACTGAGCCGCCAGTCCGCTTGGCAGCAAGTCATATCGAATCTCCGGAG
>NZ_CAWMYL010000238.1:0-47079 GCF_963871815.1 Vibrio sp. L85 | reverse complement strand
ATTGCATGGGTTCATGTGATTCTCAATAACTGAGTGCAACAACTTAGCCTCGCTTGAATGAGTGACATCGATGTTGATTGCGTGAATTGGTGTGTTCATAACAGCTCCTTAATCATTCACTGATTGCCATTCATTTTTGGCTTGCTCGTATTGACGGTCGATGTGATTAGCTAAATCACTAACTAAGACGAACGTTGGGCTACGTTCAGAATCGCGCAACTTGAATGTAGGGACAGGGAAGTTTCGAGCTTTGGCTCTTTGTTCGGCGGTTTTAGGCGTTATGCCAAAGAACTCTTGTGAAATACTTTTCAGTTCAATAGTTGTGCTTTGGAACCGTGCAAGTAGTGCAAATTGTGTGTTCATATAATCACCATGTAGTACACTTGAGTTAATTCGGACACATTCAAATACTTTTGAATGCTCATGAGCCCACTTTGAACTCATTATGCACACACAAGTAAATACTTCAACCAAACGAGCACACAAAGAAAACACAATGAGCACTGTAGACGACCAAATTAATGAGTTAAAAGAGTTAACTCAGACATATACAAACGTTGATTTAGCAAAGGCTTTGGGCACTACCCGCAACACCATTCAGACATGGAAGAGCAGAGGTAAAGTCCCAGAAAGAGTAATGCAGGAAATGAGACTTTCATCACAAAAGAAAACACATACACAGCAGGATGGAATGGTTTCTTTGACGTATTACGATATTGAAGCAAGTGCGGGACATGGCTCTTTGGTTGAAGTAGAAACAGCAACAGAGCTCAGTTTTGCGGAAAGGTATTTGCGCGATGAATTACATGTGAACCCTACTGAGGTTTTCACGATGCGTGCAAAAGGCGATTCAATGTATCCAGCACTCAAAGATGGTTCAATTATGATGGTTCACCGCATAACGGATTTTAGTGGTGATGGTGTGTATGTATTTAGGGTGAACGGTCAAGTAATGGTGAAACGCTTACAGTTCCAACCAACTAAGATTATTTTCAAGAGTGATAACAGCCAATTCTACGAACCTTGGGAACTGACACACGAAGAAATTGAATCTACTGATTTCGAAATTTTAGGGCGGGTTATTTGGGCTGGCGGTAAAATTTAAGAGGTACGGATATAGTACGTATCATCGGCTGAAAGCCCCCATCACAGCTCAATTGTGAGTCCAATCCAACATTGGTGCTACAGAGAGCCTGCAAGAATGAGTCATGATATAAACACCCGTTTTTACGTTGCCAAGATAGAGCGCGACGGTGCGCTCAAAAAATGAAGTCGGGTATTGTATACCCACTGTGCAGTGGATGCGAGTGTTGTGAGCTTACTTACCAATAGACATATTTCGGCATTGGGATCTCGTTCTGTGATATCGGTTACTCTCTCTGATATACACTGGCTTGCTTTAATTCATGATTTTCGTTCTGATAGTAGGTAAAATGAAGCCTTTCTAAACGAACTTCGTATAGAAATGGTTTATCATAAAGCACGTCCGATAGTTATGGTGAAAGATTTGGACCCAACAATCCTTGAACAAATTGAACATATCTGCGCTGAGCGCGGAGTAAGGTTGACGCCGCAACGCCGACGCGTTTTTGAGCTCATTTGTTCTAATCGCCGCGCCTCTAGTGCGTATGAGCTATTGGAGCAACTGAAAGAGAGTGAACCACAAGCGAAACCACCGACGGTATACCGAGCATTAGATTTTCTTCTAGAACAAGGCTTTATTCATCGAGTGGAATCTAACAACAGCTTTATCACTTGCTGTTCGTTCAACACTCAACAGCACTTTTTCCAACTGCTAATTTGCGATAAATGTGGCGATGTCGTTGAACTTGAAGACGAGACGCTGATATCCTTATTAGCCAATAACGCCGAGAAACATGGATTCAAACTGACGAATCAAGTTATCGAAACCCATGGCGAATGCCAGGCATGTTCCTCGGAGACGAAATAAGAAAGATAGAAGAACGTTATGCGCGCTGAATTTGTAAACCCGTTTTTAGCTTCTTTAATGAATGTTCTAAAAACTATGGCTTCGCTTGAACTGAAGCCACAAAAACCGCGAATCAAGAAAGATGAGATCGCACGAGGTGACGTTTCTGGTCTTATCGGTATGGTTGGCCCACAAACTCGTGGCTCAATGTCGATTACCTTTGATGAAGCGTTAGCACTGGAAATCATGCAGAACATGCTTGGTGAACGTCCAAATGGACTGAACGAAGAAGTGACGGATATGGTTGGTGAGATCACTAATATGGTGACAGGCGGTGCGAAACGCATTCTAGCGGAAAGTGGGTTTGACTTTGATATGGCAACACCAGTTGTAGTATCTGGTCGAGGTCACACCATTCGCCACAAGTGTGAAGGCTCAATCATCATCATGCCTTTCTCTTCACAGTGGGGAAATGCCTTCATCGAGATTTGTTTCGAATAATAGAAACAAAATAGGTTGGTCCGTACCAACCTATTTTGTTTCTGCCTCAGGCAATAAAAAAGGTCAGCATTTGCTGACCTTTTCTTTTTCTATTCAAACATTAAGCTTTAAACGCTTTAAATGCATTGATTAGACCGTTTGTCGAGCTATCGTGTGAGTTGATTTCAGACTCATCAGCTAGCTCAGGTAGGATTTGGTTCGCTAGTTGTTTGCCTAGCTCAACACCCCATTGGTCGAAGCTGAAGATGTTCCAGATAACGCCTTGAACGAAGATTTTGTGCTCGTACATTGCGATCAGGTTACCTAGCGTGCGAGGTGTGATTTGCTTAACTAGGATAGAGTTCGTTGGGCGGTTACCTTCAAATACTTTGAACGGTACTAGAGACGCCATTTCTTCTTCGCTCTTACCTGTTTTCGCAAATTCTGCTTTTACTGTTTCTGCTGACTTACCAAATGCCAATGCTTCTGTTTGTGCAAAGAAGTTAGACATCAGTTTTTGGTGGTGATCGCTTGCTGGGTTGTGGCTGATTGCTGGTGCAATGAAGTCACATGGGATCAGCTTAGTGCCTTGGTGAATCAGCTGGTAGAACGCGTGCTGACCGTTAGTTCCTGGTTCACCCCAGATGATAGGACCAGTTTGGTAAGTCACTGCGTTACCTTCACGGTCAACGTACTTACCATTAGATTCCATGTTACCTTGCTGGAAGTACGCTGCGAAACGGTGCATGTACTGGTCGTAAGGTAGGATTGCTTCAGACTCAGCGCCATGGAAGTTGTTGTACCAAATACCGATCAGAGCAAGAATCACAGGGATGTTGCTTTCTAGATCTGTCGACACGAAGTGGTTATCCATCTCGTGAGCACCATCTAGAAGCTCGATGAAGTTGTCGTAACCTACAGCTAATGCAATTGAAAGACCAATTGCAGACCATAGTGAGTAACGACCACCAACCCAGTCCCAGAACTCAAACATGTTGTCTGTGTCGATACCAAACTCAGATACCGCAGGAGCATTAGTAGATAGCGCTGCGAAGTGCTTAGCAACGTGTGCTTGATCGCCAGCAGTTTCTAGGAACCAATCACGAGCAGAGTGCGCGTTTGTCATGGTTTCTTGAGTCGTGAACGTCTTAGACGCGATCAAGAATAGTGTTGTCTCTGGGTCTACTTTCTTCAAAGTCTCAACGATATGAGTACCATCAACGTTAGAAACGAAGTGTAGGTTCAGGTGGTTTTTGTATGGTGCCAATGCTTCTGTCACCATGTAAGGACCAAGGTCTGAGCCGCCGATACCGATGTTTACGATATCTGTGATTGCTTTACCTGTGTAACCTTTCCACTCACCGCCGATTACACGCTCAGTGAAGGATTTAATTTTTTCTAGAACCGCGTTTACCGCTGGCATTACGTCTTCGCCGCCAACCATTACAGGTTTGTTCGAGCGGTTACGCAGTGCAGTGTGAAGAACAGCGCGATCTTCTGTTTTGTTGATCGCTTCACCACTGAACATCGCTTCAATTGCTGACTTAAGCTCAGTCTCGTTAGCAAGAGCGAACAGGTGCTTCAGAGTTTCCTCGTTGATTAGGTTCTTTGAGTAATCGACTAGGATGTCTGAGCCGAAGCGTGCTGAGTATTTGTCGAAACGCGCAGCGTCTTGAGCAAATAGCTCTTTCAGATCCATATCTTGTGCAGATTCGAAATGCGCAGTTAGCGCTTTCCAAGCTTGTGTTTGCGTTGGATTGATATTTTTCAACATGGTCTTTATCCCGATGTTACAGTAGGTTCCATTCCTTACAGTCTAGCGAAAACTGCGGAATCCCCGATTTAGCAAATAGAATATAAATGAGATGTTTGGGCGAATTGCCACAAAACAAGTCTTTGTAATTTTTTTTCAGTCGCCAATTATGACTGAGTGCCCTTACACTCACATTGAGTTAGGTCACGTTCCCTGTTTCGAATTTAAACAATTCATTTATGACGTTGGGAATCATATCATTTACTAATGACAGGCTCTAATTGGATTAGGATAGACGCCAAACCAAATTTTTCCAAAGGAACGCATATGTGGGCACAAAAAACTCTGCAATTAAAAGCACGTAGCCGAGGCTTTCATCTGGTCACTGATGAAATTGAACAACAATTACCACAAATCCAATCGCTTTCAGTAGGTTTGTTACATTTATTCATTCAGCATACGTCTGCCAGTTTGACTTTAAATGAAAATGCCGACCCAACAGTACGCATGGATATGGAAGCCCACTTCAATAAGTTTGTGCCTGAGCGCGCCCCTTACTACCAACACACTTATGAAGGTGATGATGACATGCCAGCTCATATAAAAGCGTCTTTACTTGGCAGCAGTGTGACAATTCCTATTCAAAGCGGTCAATTAGCGTTGGGAACATGGCAGGGCATTTACTTAGGCGAGCATCGAGACTACGGTGGCAGCCGACGCATTATCGCCACCATCAACGGCGAATAGCTTAGAGACAACAAAGGCTAACCTCAGGGTTAGCCTTTGTTTTATATCGAGTTAGAACGGTTGGTTTATCATGACTCGGAAAGTACCTTCATCGGCACCTTTTGCCATCTCGGCACGAACAACAATCCCTTCCACTTGGAAGCGTACTGCGCCACCGACGTTCCATTTCATGTCTTCATGCAATGTCTTGAGGTCATAATCGTCCGCGACTCGCCCCACTTCAACAAACGCTACCCATTGCCACCAAGGTAAGTCGTAATAGTTGATCAGAGGAATATCATCAAGCGGCTGCCAGTCTGGCAATACGCGGTATTCCGCAGAATAGTGAATCGCGCTGCGTCCATGGTAACGACCCGCCGTATAACCACGCAAGCGATACAAGCCACCCAAGCGAACTTGCTCCTGCTCTGGAGGACGACTACATACTGCGCCATCGCACTGATTCCATGTCGGTGTATCTGCAGTATAGAAATCGAATGCCAGAACTTGCTGATCAAACCAATCACCTAACGGACCTAGGGAATAGTACTGACTGTTTTGGAACTCCCACTTTAGCCATAAGTCTTCCGACTGTAAGCTGTCTGCTCCTGTGGTTAAATCAAACGAGGTATGGGAGCCTCGCGTGGTATTACGCACACTGTCGCGGTTGTCCCAGTCAAATGTCAGGCTAAACCCTGTCGCTTCTTCTTTCTTATCGTTGTAGATGTCTAATTCACGAGAAGAATAAAACGGCGTGAAGATAATTGAGCTGACACCAGAATCGACCGGAGAAGCAAAACTTACATCGCGAATAGGTTGGAATGCACCAAGTAACCCATGTTCACGAACGTTACCCCAAGGAAGCAAATACTTGAACTCGAGTTTATAGTTCTCTTCATCCCCATTGGTTATCGTTTTGTCTTCCGTTGAAGAGTTGTTTGAACCTTGATTGTCTAAGTAATATGGGTTGTCGTTAAAGCGCGCTTGATACATTTGCGTGCTAAACAAAAGATTTGATGACAAAGCGTAGTTGAAGGCAGAAAGAAAACCGACATAGCTATCTTTCTCAGAATACAGCCCCATACCAAACAATGCAGCTTGAGGTTGACCAACACCTTTTGCCACACCAGCTAAACCGATCGTGCTACCCATGGTATCCGTACTGAAATAGAACGGAACAAATGCTGAGTCTTTCTCTTTCGCGACTATCTGCGGGGATAAAAAAAGGCTGGCAGAGAATGCCAGCACTGAGAATAACCTTTTCTTCATGGGTTACTTCGAATATTCCATTTCGACGCGAGAAGTCAGTTTAGTTACCAATTCATAAGCGATAGTGCCGATGTGACTCGCCACTTCTTCTACTGGTAAATCCATACCCCACAAAATAGCTTCGTCGCTTACTTTATCAGTCGCGTCTGGACCTAAATCGACCGTCAGCATATCCATAGAAACGCGACCTGCAATTGGTACTTTGCGTCCGTTAACAAGAACTGGCGTACCATTCGGTGCTGTTCGTGGATAACCATCTCCGTACCCAACAGCAATGACACCGACTTTAGTATCTCGCTCACTGGTCCACATGCCACCATAGCCGACACTTTCACCTTTCTTCACTTCACGTACCGCGATTAAGTGCGATTTCAGTGTCATGACGGGTTTATAGCCCATGTCTTGTGCCGTTTTATCATCAAATGGAGACACGCCGTACATGATGATTCCAGGACGAACCCAGTCTAACTGGCTTTGCGGCCAAGCAAGTAAGCCTGCTGACGCCGCTAAAGAGCGCTCTCCTTGACAGCCTGCGGTAAGCGACATAAATAAGTCGATCTGCTCTGTCGTAATACTATTACCTAGCTCATCGGCACAGCCAAAATGACTCATGTAACGTAGCGGTTTCGCCACGTTTGGACACTCTTTAAGGCGTGTGATGAATTCATCGTACTGTTCTGGACGCACACCAAGTCGGTGCATGCCACTATCGATTTTGAGCCAAACGACAACTGGCGTTTCAAGCTCTGCTTGCTCCAACGCCGTCAATTGCTCTTCACAGTGAACGACCGTTTGAATGTTGTTCGTCACCAATACAGGCAAATCACCTGGCGAATAAAAACCTTCAAGTAAAAGAATCGGCTTTACTACGCCACAAGCGCGTAACTGAAGGGCTTCTTCGATACGAGCAACACCAAAAGCATCCGCATGAGTAGCGTGTTTAGCTACATGACGAAGACCATGACCGTAGCCATTCGCCTTCACCACGGCCATCACTTTGCTGTCTGGTGCTTGTTCTTTTACTCGCTGTAAGTTGTGCTGCAGTGCTGACAAGTCAATGCATGCCATCGCGGCTTTCATGTAGCTCATTGCATTACTCATCATCAATATCAAATGCTGGACCCGCGTAGTTATCAAAGCGCGAGTGCTGACCTTGGAATGTTAAGCGAACCGAACCGATAGGACCGTTACGTTGCTTACCAATAATGATTTCTGCCGTGCCTTTGTATGGGCTGTCAGGATGGTAAACCTCGTCACGGTAAATAAACATGATCAAGTCGGCATCCTGCTCGATAGAGCCCGATTCACGCAAGTCTGAGTTAACCGGACGCTTATCTGCGCGTTGCTCTAGGGAACGGTTTAGCTGTGATAGCGCAACGACAGGCACATTCAACTCTTTCGCCAACGCTTTAAGTGAGCGCGAGATTTCCGCGATTTCCAAGGTACGGTTATCCGAAAGAGCAGGCACACGCATTAGCTGAAGGTAGTCGACCATGATCATGGACAAACCACCATGCTCACGAGCGATACGACGAGCACGAGATCGCACTTCGGTTGGCGTTAGACCCGAACTGTCATCAATGTACATGTTCTTCTTGTCCATAAGAATGCCCATGGTAGAAGAAATTCGCGCCCAATCTTCATCATCTAGCTGACCAGTACGAATCTTCGTTTGGTCAACACGAGATAAGGACGCCAACATACGCATCATCAGCTGTTCAGCAGGCATCTCTAACGAGAAGATAAGTACAGGTTTGTCTTGGCTCATCGCCGCGTTTTCACACAAGTTCATCGCAAAGGTAGTTTTACCCATCGATGGACGCGCCGCCACGATAACCAAATCCGAACCTTGTAGACCTGCCGTTTTCTTGTTGAGGTCATTAAAGCCGGTCGTTACCCCCGTCACACCGTCTTGCGGGGTTTTATATAGAATCTCAATTCGCTCTAGTGTTTTCTCCAGAATGTTATCCACGTTTTGTGGACCTTCATTCTCGCTAGTGCGTGATTCTGCAATGGCGAAAACTTTACTCTCCGCCATATCAATTAAGTCTTCTGAGCTTCGACCTTGAGGATCGTAACCAGCATCAGCGATTTCGTTCGCGACACCAATCAAACCGCGTACAATCGCGCGCTCCGCGACAATATCAGCGTACGCGTTAATGTTCGCCGCACTTGGGGTGTTTTTGGCAAGATCAGCAAGGTAGGCAAAACCACCCACGTCTTCCAATTGTTCGTGACGCTCTAGGTGTTCAGATAACGTGATCAAGTCGAGAGGCTTACCATCTTCAAGAATGGTTTTAACCCCTTCAAAAATCAGGCGATGGGGACGACTATAGAAATCACTACTTACAACACGTTCGGCTACGGTGTCCCAACGTTCATTGTCTAGTAATAGACCGCCAATTACTGATTGCTCAGCTTCTAGCGAGTGAGGTGGCACCTTGAGTGCTTCGACCTGACTGTCTGAAGGTTTGCGATTTCTGTTTTCCGCCATGACTTTGCTCGATAACTACTAATGACCCAAGATTATAACCTTAAACTTAGCTAAGATGCTTCCCTCATGAGACAATTACTTGTTAAGAATTCCACAAGTGAAGAACTAAAAAGTGGCTTTTTATAGTGCGAATTTGTTCGATTACGATAGAATCTCATCAATCCGTACTGAAGCATATTGTTTGTAAAGTTTAACGCCTTCATAAAGGTGTCTAACAAGGTTCTACCGCTTAGGTCTAATAAAAATTAACCTATCATTGACCCAATAAAACATCTGTATCAGTATCATGCCCCTCCTTTTTATTTACGTTCGAGGTTTTTGTGTCCCGATACTGGTTACTTGGCTTTAGCTTACTTTGCACGGGAGCATCGTACGCTGAAGAATCAGTAAAGCCAGAGCAAGAAATTGAAGTGCCCGATCCTCTAAAAACTGAGGTCGAGTTCGGCTATCAAGCTCACACAGGTAACACGGACTCTCGTTCCCTGAATGCTCGTCTGAGTGCTGAATACACTTCTGGTCGCCACCGTTCTAATGGCGAATGGAAGTACTACAACCTTTACAAAGATGGCGAAGAAGACAAGCGCTCTTCGACCTATAGCGCACAAACCGACTACAAGTTAGGTCCAAAGACATACTTGTATGGCAGTTTTAAAGGGGTTGATTCACGCTACAGTGCTTACTTTAAAGACTACACTCTTTCTGGCGGTCTGGGTTACCAGTTCGCTTATACTGAAAACTTCACCCTTGAGGCAGAAATTGGTCCTGGTTTTCGCTACCAAGAGCCAAATTTAGATGAGATTGATGATGATGACATCGTCTTTCCAGATATCGTTCAAGAAGGGATCTTGCGTGGTAACATCAATACCACGTGGCATGCACTTGATAACTTGAGCCTTTCTGCAGATATCACGTTAGTGAGTGGTAGAAGTAACACGCGTGTCGACAGTGATCTTAGTGTTACCAATGACATTACCGAAGACATTGCTCTTAAATTAGCGCACTCTCGCCAATATCACGATAAAGTGCCAGAGGGCTTGAGCAAGGCGGATAGTGTATTTTCCGTCAACCTTTTGTTTGCCTTCTAACTCCCGCTTTTCATCATATTCAGACATAAAAAAAGCACCTCCGAGGAGGTGCTTTTTACTATTTCGCTTGGTACTGAATTACTCAGCAGCAACAACTTGTAGGTTGATTGTAGCGAAAACTTCAGAGTGAAGTTGAACGCTGATCTCGAACTCACCAGTGTTACGTAGAGCACCTTCAGGAAGGCGAACTTCGCTCTTAGCAACTTCAACGCCTGCAGCTGTGATAGCTTCAGCGATGTCACGAGTACCGATAGAACCGAATAGTTTGCCTTCGTCACCAGCTTTAGAAGCAAGAACAACTGCTTCTAGAGCGTTAACTTTCTCAGCACGTGCTTCAGCAGCAGCTAGTTGCTCAGCAACTTTAGCTTCTAGTTCAGCGCGACGAGCTTCGAACATTTCAACGTTGCCTTTAGTCGCCATAACTGCTTTACCTTGAGGGATAAGGAAGTTACGTGCGTAGCCAGATTTAACGTTTACTGTGTCGCCAAGACCACCTAGGTTACCGATTTTATCAAGTAGAATAACTTGCATTGCTTAATCCTCTTTCTTAATAAAACGACCGATTACTGATGCTTATCAGTGTACGGTAGTAGAGCTAGGTAGCGTGAACGCTTGATAGCGCGAGCTAGTTGACGTTGGTATTTAGCGCTTGTACCAGTGATACGGCTAGGAACGATTTTACCAGCTTCAGTGATGTAGTTTTTAAGAGTTGCTACGTCTTTGTAATCAATCTCTTGTACGCCTTCTGCAGTGAAACGGCAGAATTTACGACGACGGAAGAAACGAGCCATGGGCTATCTCCTGATCTTAAATTTGAGTAATGTTGTCGGCGATAACACTAACTTCCTAAATCTTTCGATTGGAGTGACAAGTGATAAGCTCACTTATCTTAATGCTACTGCCTTGTACTAAATCTGAGTGAATACTTGTGACCTAAGCCCAGTGACGACTACCTGTCTAAATCTGCAGAGTAAAACTCTATCCGAAACCAACAGTGTCTTATTATCAATAGGCTTAATTACGAATGGGCAATTTGGCAATGAAGCCAAGTAGCACCATCCGGATGGTCAAAAGAAAAATTACTCAGCAGCTGCTTCTGGCTTAGCTTCAGCACGCTCTTCGCGACGAGGAGCACGCTCTTCTTTCTGCTTAAGCATGATAGATTGCTCAGTGATAGCCGCTTTAGTACGCATGATCATGTTACGTAGAACTGCATCGTTGAAACGGAAAGCAGTTTCTAGCTCATCGATTACAGCTTGGTCAGCTTCAACGTTCATTAGAACGTAGTGAGCTTTGTGAAGCTTGTTGATTGGGTAAGCCAGTTGACGACGACCCCAGTCTTCTAGACGGTGGATTTTACCGCCAGCTTCAGTGATTGAACCAGTGTAACGCTCGATCATGCCAGCAACTTGCTCGCTTTGATCTGGGTGCACCATGAATACGATTTCGTAATGACGCATTGGTTGCTCCTTACGGATTATTCAGCTTCCACAAATGGCTCAGTCGTCCAGAGGAAGCAAGGAACTAAAGAAAATTGACTGAGTTTTAAGGAGCACGAATAGTACAGAAAGGACGCAAAATAGGCAAGTGATTATTTGCACACCGCGATGGATATTTTTTCTCGGTTCGCACTAGAAACAACAAAGGCTGCCGGTACGGTGGCAGCCTTTCAAATCATAGCGTTAACGCGCTAGTTTAAGAGCGTGTTTATCCGCGCTTATTTTGCTTCTGCAAGCTCAGCGCGCATTTTATCGATCACTTGCTTGTAATCTGGCTCACTGAAAATCGCAGAGCCCGCAACAAACATATCTGCGCCCGCTTCTGCGATTTCACGAATGTTGTCCACCTTCACACCACCATCGATTTCTAGGCGAATATCACGACCAGACTCATCAATCATCTTACGCACTGCGCGCAGTTTATCTAATGTGTGAGGAATGAATGATTGACCACCAAAACCTGGGTTAACTGACATCAGTAGGATCAAGTCAACTTTATCCATAATGAACTCAAGGTGAGCAAGTGGGGTTGCAGGGTTTAGAACCACGCCAGCTTTACAGCCGTGCTCTTTGATTAGTTGAAGCGTACGGTCTACGTGCTCAGATGCCTCAACGTGGAAAGTAATCATTGATGCACCTGCTTTCGCGAAATCAGGAATGATGCGATCGACTGGCTTCACCATTAGGTGTACATCAATTGGAGCTGTGATGCCGTAATCACGTAGCGCTTTACACACTGGAGCACCAAACGTCAGGTTTGGTACATAGTGGTTATCCATAACGTCGAAGTGCACCACATCCGCACCCGCTGCGAGAACTTTCTCTACGTCTTCACCGAGACGAGCAAAATCAGCCGATAAAATGGATGGAGCAATTAGAAAATCTTTCATACCTGACCTCAGTAGTGGCGAGCAAACAGCAAACAATTTGCGCGCAATTCTACCGAAGCCAGTGGGGAGATCCACTATTTCAATGCAATAGTGTGAGAATTAAGAGTCAGATTTGTCCGCGTCAGGTGCACGAAATAGCGCCAGCAACTCGTCAACTTTATTACGGCCACTGCCATTACGACTGATGGTTCGCTTCACTTTTACGACATTAAGCTCCGCACCATGATAAAGGCGACGCGTTAATGTCGTGTCATGGTTTGAGATCAGAACAGGGATACCACGTTCAGTTGCGGCTTTCTCTGCAATATCAGCCAATGCAGCTTGATCATCCAGCGTAAAGCCGTTGCCAGCATAAGAGGTAAAGTTCGCCGTGTTCGACAACGGTGCGTACGGTGGATCGCAATAAACCACACTGCCTTTACGCGCTCGACTGAACGTTTCTGGGTAACCTTCACATACGAACGTCGCTTTCTTTGCTTTTTCAGCAAAGAATTCTAGCTCCGCTTCTGGGAAATAAGGCTTTTTGTAAGAACCAAACGGGACATTAAAGCCGCCTTTTTTGTTATAACGACATAAGCCATTAAAGCCAAAGCGGTTCATGTATAGGAACGCCAACGAGCGGTACATCACGTCATCTGTTTTATTAAACTCGGCGCGAATATTCAAGTACGCTTCTTTGCGATTGTTCTCTGCAACAAACCAGCGCTTCGCTTCTGAGATGTACTCTTCAGGACGCTCTTTTAGTAAGTTATAGAGATTAATCAGGTCGGGGTTAATATCCGCCAGTAGATAGTGGTCATAGTCGGTATTTAGAAAAACCGAGCCAGCACCAACAAAAGGTTCAACTAGCTTTCGAGCCGGTGGTAAATGACGTTGGATGTCTTCAACCAGACCGTATTTTCCTCCTGCCCACTTAAGAAAGGCTCGTTGCTTTTTCATCTACTGCTCTATCTATCGACCAAAAATTAAGGCTGCGGAATGTAACATATTTTTCAACGAAGCTCAGGATTATTTCACGCGATCAATTTCTCGATGTACTTGACCCAGTGATTTTGCCCATGGACTCACCGATTTAAGTGCATCTGGTAAGCTTTCAACAGCGTCTCGCGCCAGCTGAATCGTAGGGTAATCTTGGTAAGTGATAATGTACCACTCTGTTCCGCTACGAACGGTTGGATAAATTCTCACCTGACCATTTAAGTCGTACTTATCAAGGAACGCTTGTACATCCTCCATCGCCGTCATTGCCCCCAACTGTAAAGTGTAAGCACGAGGCGATAGTGCTTTCAGCTCTTCTCGAGCAAAAGAGAACTTCACTATCGGTTTTCCAGACGTCGCTTTCTCTGCTTCAGGCTGCTGACCGGTTTGAACCACATTGATCAATGAGGAACTTGATGCGCTTTTCGCTTGAGGGATCGATTCTTCGACAACCGTTTCAATGTTAGTGGTATCGGCTGCTTCAGGCTTGCCTTCTAGAAGTGCGTCAACGACATCCGACTCAATCACAACGCGTTGCTGCTTATCTTCGCTGCCGACACTCGCTACTTCACTCGTTACCGCTGGAGGAAGAGCATCTGAATCATCCGTAGCGTCTGTCAGGTTAGTATCATCCGAAGGCTCTGAGCCATCATCCATCGATGAATCTGCACGACTGATTTGAGCCTCTGGCTCGTTTAGAGTTGGAATGGCAGTTTGCTCAATGACTCCAGTGATTTGCTGCGCTTTATCATCAGGGCTTGGTTGATTATACATCCACCAATATCCACCAGCCGCCAACAAAAGTAATACCAGCACAACGAGTGCAATGTTAAGGGGCGAACCGACAATTGAGCGGATAATGATCCTTTTTTCCACTTTCATCTCTCCTAAAGCCATGATGTCACCCGGTACCGGGTCAACTTTCTTGAATGCATCTCGAACGCGTTTTTCAGAGTCATCATCGACATATCGAATCACTAGCGACTCAAAAAAGCGACGAGCTTCAACTTCTGACAGCATATCAATATCGAGTTCAACTGGCTTGTACTCTTGTCCGTAGCTAATACGCGACAATACTGACTCTAAACGCCCAGTTTGCGTGAACAGTAAGACGTTGATTTTCCAATTTGGATTGGCTTGCGCTGCAAGCACTAGCATCCATAACTCTGAAACTAGGTTTTCACTCAACAAATGCGCATCATCGACCACGATGGCAATATCGCACGTGTCATCACCTAAGATTCTCTCCAAGCTATCGAGCAAAGTATCTTGCTGATTGAACAACGCATCCGAGACGATCTGACTCAAGATAAGCATGCGACGCTGCACATCATCTTGATTTGAATGACAAAGTAACAAACATTGATTTTTGTTACTGGCACCGAGCTCAAGGTATCGCTGTGCCAACCAAGATTTTCCGTACCCGGCTTGACCATTAACAGCGATCAGATTAGACGCAAAGTTAGTTAATAAGCCTAATCGGTCTAATAACTCGGTTTGTGAATCCAATTCAAGAACGTGAGCGAAACTCATCTAAATAACCTTAATAAACTACAAGAATGACGCCCCAAGGCGCCATTACAAGGTTAAATGTCTCGACCGAAGTCGATAGCTTGTTTGATTATGTCTTGCGGCGTATCAGCAATGACTTCGGCACTACCAATACCCGTAGGTAAAACTAAGCGTAATTGACCAGACAATACTTTTTTGTCGCGCATCATGTGCGTCATGAAGTCATCAAAAGTCATGCTATCTGGCGTATGCACTGGCAGTTTTGCTCGGCGCATAATGGAAATGATGCGATCAAGCTGCTCTTGCGAAATTAATCCACGCAAATGAGATGTTTTCGCCGCCATAATCGTACCCGAAGATACCGCTTCACCGTGTAGCCAGTTACCATAGCCAAGTTCAGCTTCAATGGCATGGCCAAAGGTATGCCCCAGGTTCAACAGCGCTCGAATGCCCGACTCTTTCTCATCTTGAGCAACCACTTCCGCTTTGATTTCACAACAACGTGCAATAGCGTAAGTTAGCGCCTCTTCGTCAAGTGCATACAATCGTTCTAGATTCTCTTCTAGCCAATCGAAAAAAGCAGGATCGTAAATGATGCCGTATTTGATCACTTCTGCAATACCCGCTGCAAACTCGCGTTCTGGCAGTGTCGATAGGCAGTTGGTATCGATGATAACGGCTTTAGGTTGGTAGAAAGCACCAATCATGTTTTTGCCCAGCGGATGGTTAACTGCGGTTTTACCACCTACTGATGAATCCACTTGAGACAATAATGTGGTAGGGATTTGAATGAAATCAACACCACGTTGGTAACACGCCGAAGCAAAACCCACCAAGTCGCCAATAACACCACCACCTAACGCAATAATCACCACATCACGAGCATAACTCCCCTCTAGCAGGAAGTTCATGACTTGATTAAATACGTCTAAGCTTTTGTATTGTTCGCCATCTGGCAATTCAAGCAGGGATGCATCACAACCGAGCTGTTTTAGTTGGCTAAGAATTTTATCCGCATACAGAGGCGCGACCGTAACATTACTGATCACAACCACTTTCTGGTTTGCGTTTTTGCTTGAAAGAATTTGAGAAAGGTACGCCGGGTCTTCAAATAACCCGGCGCCAATTGAGATTGGGTAGCTACGCTCTGCTAGATTGACCGTAATCCGTTCCATCGGTGTGCTCCAATTTGAAAAAGATAAATGCTTATCTCTCTTCTAGCATTTTTACGATCTGGTTGGCTACCACTTTTGCACTCTGATCGTCAGTACGAACTGTGTAATCCGCTACTTCTTCGTATAGAGGGTTACGTTCGCCTGCCAAACTTTCCAACACTTCACGAGGGTTTTCAGTTTGAAGTAGAGGACGCTTCTTGTCGCGGTTTGTACGCGCAAGTTGCTTTTCAATAGTTGTTTCTAGGTAAACAACAACACCACGTGCTGAAAGACGGTTACGGTTTTCTTTGCTCTTAACAGAACCACCGCCTGTTGCTAGCACGATGCCTTGCTCTTGAGTTAGGTCTTCAAGTACCGCTTCTTCGCGCTTACGGAAGCCTTCTTCGCCTTCTACATCAAAAACCCAAGCAATGTCTGCACCAGTGCGTTCTTCGATCACTGTATCAGAGTCTACGAACTCCATATGCAGTTGCTGTGCTAGATGTCTACCAATTGTACTTTTGCCGGCACCCATTGGGCCAACAAGGAAAATATTACGTTTCTCAGCCATATTTAGCGATAATTTACAACGTTAATTCAATAAGATCGCCACAAGAAACACACAGCCAAACTGCTGTTCTACAAGGCTTGTGGCACCAATTCCTCACAGATAATTCGTGATAAGACCCGAAATTATCCAAGCATGGTGCCACTAATGCAACTTTATTTTTGATCTAATCGATTTTTTACTCGCTGAGTCTTACTGAATCACCACTTTAGGCGTAACAAAAATCAGCAACTCACTTTTACCGACATTTTCGTAACTTCGACGGAAAAGTGCCCCTAACAGCGGTAAATCACCTAATAAAGGTACCTTATCGACGGAGTTTGTAATGCTGTGTTGGAAAATACCACCAAGCACAACCGTCTCACCATTATTCACCAATACTTGAGTGCCAATACGCTGAGTATCAATCGCAACTGCCTCACCGGTACCAGTTTTTACCACTTGACCCGGTCTATCTTGCGTAACACTCAAATCCAGTACCAAACGGTTATCAGGCGTGATCTGCGGTGTCACTTTTAAGCTCAGCACCGCTTTTTTGAACGTTACGGATGTCGCACCGCTGGAAGAGGATTCTAGGTAAGGAATTTCTGTACCTTGTTCAATATAAGCTGGCTTCTTATTGGTAGTAATTAAACGCGGACTAGAAATGATTTCTGCTTTTGATTCTTGTTGCAGCGCAGACAACTCCAAATCCAACAAAGTATCAGACCCTAGTTTTGCAACTTGGAAAGCAATACTGGTTGCATTAGGGCTGGTTGCAGCAAGGTTAACGTTCAGGAAGTCATCAATACCAACACTGCCGCCACCGTCTTCGCCATCGCCGTCGCCACCGCCGCCATCGTAGAGACCAATAGTTGCAAGGTTGTTCTCGATCGATCCACCAACCGTATGACTACCATTAATCGATGTGAAGCCCCAGCGAACGCCAAGTTCATCCATGTTACCTTCATTGATAGTCACGATACGTGCTTCAATCTGAACTTGTTTTACTGGGATATCTAATGATTCAATGATTTCACGAATTACTTGAATATTCTCCGGCAACTCACGGATCAATAATGAGTTAGTACGCTCATCAATCGTCATGCTGCCACGATCAGAAAGCATACTAATGTTACCTTCACCGTTAATCATCTCTGCAATATCCGATGCTTTCGCAAAATTCACTTTGATAATTTCAGAAGAAAGTTCACCCATTTCTTGTTCAAGCTTTTGTTTTTCTAGTTGTTGCTTCTCGCGCAGATCGAGCTCATCCTTCGGAGCAACCAAAATAACGTTACCATCTACACGCTTATCCAAGCCTTTGACTTGAAGGATGATATCCAGCACTTGTTGCCAAGGTACGCCGTCCAAACGCAAGGTCAGGTTCCCTTCAACTGAGTCTGAAACCACAAGGTTAAACTGGTTGTAATCAGCAATAAGCTGCAGCACATTTCGCACCGGAATATCTTGGAAGTTAATCGAAATCAACTTGCCTTCTTTTTCCAGAATACTTTTGTCTGGTGCTTTTTCGTTGGCTTTGAGCTTACCAACCTTCACCTCTAGATAACGCCCTGTGAGGCGATAGTCATGGGTATAATCTTCATCAATGTAAGCGACCAAACGCGTCGTAGAGGTATCGCGGAAAACCTCAACACTCTCTACCACTGTAGAGAAGTCTTTTACATCAAGTAGATAAAGCTGATCGTCTTTAACTGACGTATTGAGCAAGTCGATACTTAAACCTTCTTGCACACGCTTGATATCAACAATAGCAGCTGGCGATGCAAGCTCTACGACGATAACCGCGTCTTTATCTTTATTAGTACGGAAGTCGATGCTCTTAAGCGAGTTAGACTTTACTTCTTCCGCTGCGACTAAAGGGGCTAAAAGTAGAAACAACCATAAAGAGAAGAGCCCTGTTAGCTTCCTTGGTGTCAGTGTTAATCCTTGTCTCATTTTCATCATTACTCAATATCAAAAATAAATGCAGCTATGCCTATCTCAAAGCCAACTTAACTTTGCGTTTTTGCCAACAGCCCAAACCGTCTGGCAAGGTTTCATTAATCAATAAATAGTTGTGGGATACATGGGTAATCTTGCCATTGTTGCGTCCGAGGTATTGACCAGGTTTTACTTTGTAAACAGTGCCATTCGGAGCCTGAACCAACCCAGAAACACTGCTGCCGATACCCATCACACCCTTCAAGCGCAGTTGCGCAAGAGGAAACCTTTCCAATTTGCCCGTTCGCTTTCTTGAAGGAGGTTGCCAGCAGTCTTTTCTTGCAACAGGTTGAGTTGCAATCGTTGCCTCTTTTGGCAATTCGAAAGGTGCACGCAATATTTCGGGTTCGTAGTTAACGACAACATACTCTTCAACAGGCTGCAGTTTGGTGACATCACGGCGAGCTTGGTTCTCCACGTCACGAATAAATTCCGTCAGTGATTCATCATTGGCTTGGCAGGCAGTCAAAACGCCAGCAATACACACCATCAGCAAAGATTTACTTCTCATCTTTCTTCACCTCTGGTTTGAACTGGTAAGTGTTTGCTTTCACACGAAAGTGCAGAGTTTCACTCTCTTGGCTGACACGCTGCCAAGTCACGTCTTTAAAAGTGATGATGCGTGGCAACGTCGCAATCGCTTGGGAGAAACGACCGATATCATGAAAATCCCCTGTCAACTCAATGTCGAGCGGTAAACGATAAAGGAAATGTTCTGATTGCTTATCACCCCAGTCGATTCGGGTGAACGTCAACTTATTATCAATTCCGAGTTCATTCACCGAAGCCAACATGGTTGCCAGCTCTTTCTGTGCAGGCAGTTGTTGCAGTAGCAATTCGTATCGAGTAGTAAGCTCATCAAGTTGCGATTGCAATTGAGGCAAAGCAGCGACTTTGTTCGCTTTGATCCGTAACGCAACTTTTAAGGTTTGTTCTTCTTGAATAAGGTTATTCAGCTGTTCTTGCTCTGGCTTTAAATAAAACCAATAACCAAGGCCTTGAATCAGCACAACTAACAACAAGATCACTACTATCTGAGGCACCAATGGCCACTCAGCGATCTCATCCATTTCTAGATCTTGCCAATTAACCATGTTGGTTACCTCCTTTCACCGAGGCGTCTTTGAACATGAAGGAAACTTTGAAAGTCTGAAACTCTTTCCCAAAACGCGCTTTACCATGAACGATAGAATGCATGTCGACATCTAGCAGCTTGGCTGAACGCTCCATGTTGTCGAGCATGGTGGCCAAGCGAGGTGTACTATCAGAGATACCCGAGATTTCAATTTCATAATCATTCATTTTGATCTTATCGACGTAGACTCCTTCAGGGATCACCGACGGCATCAGGTTCATGAACTCCGTGGTTTTATTACGCCCATTTTGCAAACCTTCAACGATCTTTAACCTCTCCAAGATCTTGCTGTGCTCTTGTTCTGCAATCTTCATCGCTTCGATTCGTTTATCAAGCTGGGAGATATAGTGCGCCAAATAATCAAGGCGCTGCTGTTGTTGATCCTGCTGATATTGATAGAACTTACCAATGCCCCATTGCACGCCCAACGCAACAATCACCCCCAAGACGATCAAACTGAGAAAGCGGCGGCGGTGTTCTTCACGTTGATTCTCACGCCATGCAAGGAGGTTAATGTGATACAGCATGTTTGCCTCCTAGCCATTGAATACCTCTAACCGCTAAGCCCGCAGCCGCAGTAAAATGCTGCCAATCTGCTGCACGGCGTTTGCGTTTCGATACTTTCATCTCGAATAGACCGAGCGGATTAAGCAACTCACACTCCAATGCCAACTGACTTGAAAGTTCTTCTGCTAACATTGGCGTAGCTGCACCTTCACCAGACAACCAAATGCCTTTGATGTCTTGACTTCCATTAATCGAGGTATAGAGCTGAATCTGGCGCTTTACACGATCAACGATTTGTCGATTAAACTGCTCGGTAGCAACCTGCGTGTCTTCAGCAAGAGGGTCTTGCTGAAATAGATCATTTGAAGTGCGCGTGCCGTAAGGAAATTCCTTGTGGAACAATTCACTCTGCTCTGTAAACATGGTGAAAGAGCTGCTCAATGCACTGATATCCAACAAGCAATACTTGCTCTTTTCAGGGAAGCGCTCGACAGCCAGTTTCCATATATGCCCTAAACTTTGTGAATGCACGTCCACCAGCACGGTTTTCAAGCCTGACTTTTGCAGAGCATCGACACGAGTTTCAACGACATCTTTGCGAGTCGCGAATACTTGATAACCGTCTGTTCCACGCATCTGCTCATCGGCATCAAGCTTTACAAAATCAAGACTGAGCTCTTCAACAGGAAATGGGGATTGATGCGAGAAAGCTTGCACCACGGCAAACTCTTTCTCACTCTCCTCCAAGTTCTGCTCAATTTGCAGCTTCTTGCTGATCACGGCATTGTCAGGAACAGAAATTGCGACCCGTCGAGCCCAAAATGGCAGCTCTTTTCTTATCTCTTTAAGGGTCTTTACAATTTCTTGATGATTTATGGTGTTATTTTCAGCGACAATACCTTCCTTAAGTATTATTTCTTTGTAACCCAATAAGGCGTAACTGTTGCCATTGGGTTTAAGTACCACGGCTTTGAGGCTGTTATGGCCAATATCTATGCCCGTAACTAATAGCTTATCCATCTCTACTCTCGCTCCGAAATTCCTGCGTGCTTATGTAGTTAGCGCACAGAGAATTTTCTTCGTGCAAAGGTTGTTATTAGCACCCAAATAGGAGTTAATACCTCTTATGTGCTAAATTTTTGACCTAAGAGTACAAGGGTTTGCCGTTACACAGCCTCAACCAATCAGGGATTCTCCGGTGAAGTTCATAAAGCGTTTATTATTTTTAACATTGATTTGCATAATTCTTGGAGTCACCACAATTTTTGGCTTCTATCAGTACGTGAAGCCTGAATTGCCAGATGTTGCAACCCTAAAAGATGTTGAATTACAAACACCTATGCAGGTTTTTAGTCAAGATGGGAAACTGATCGCACAGTTTGGCGAGAAGCGCCGAATTCCTGTTACCTACGACGAAATTCCGCAAGATTTGATTCACGCGCTGATTGCGACCGAAGATAGCCGCTTTTATGAGCACCCTGGTATCGATCCAATCGGTATTACTCGTGCTGCTGTTGTGGTGGCGTTATCTGGTTCTGCAAAACAAGGTGCGAGTACCATCACTCAACAGCTAGCGCGTAACTTCTTCTTATCAAATGAGAAGAAAATCATGCGTAAAGTAAAAGAGATCTTCATTGCGATTCACATTGAGCAGTTGTTGACAAAGCAAGAGATCATGGAGCTATACGTTAACAAGATTTTCCTTGGCTACCGCTCTTACGGTTTTGGTGCAGCCGCTCAGGTTTATTTCGGTAAGAGTTTGAATGAACTGACTCTCAGCGAGATTGCTACGTTAGCAGGTATGCCAAAAGCGCCATCAACCATGAACCCACTTTACTCACTAGAGCGAGCGACAAAGCGTCGTAATGTGGTGTTGATGCGTATGCTGGATGAGAAATACATCACTCAAGCGCAATACGATGAAGCACGCTCAGAGCCAATTGTGGCACGCTACCATAGCGCTGAAATCGAACTGTCTGCCCCATACGTCGCAGAACTAGCACGTTCTTGGGCAGTAAAAGAATACGGTGCAGACAAAGCGTATACGTCTGGTTTGAACATTTACATGACGGTAGATTCCAAGCTTCAAGACGCAGCAAACAAAGCATCCATCAACAATATCCTTGCTTACGATGAACGTCACGGCTATCGCGGAGCAGAGAAAGTACTGTGGAAACAAGGCGAACCTGCTTGGGATACAGAGCAGATTGAGAAGCATCTGAAGAAGCAGCCAACATATGGTCAACTTTATCCAGCGGTTGTGACCAAAGTAGACGGTAAAACGGCACAAGTTTGGGTGAAAAACAACGACGAACAAACTCTCGCTTGGACAGGCATGAGCTGGGCTCGTAAGTTCCTGACTGATGAACGCCAAGGCGCAGCACCAAAATCAGCGCAAGAGATCCTAGAAGTCGGCCAGCAAGTTTGGGTTCGCGAAGTCAGCACAACTGACAAAGATGGCGACACCATCAACAATTGGAAGTTGAGCCAAGTGCCAAATGCAAACACCGCGTTTGTCGCAATGAACCCAGAAAATGGTGCGGTACTTTCTCTCGTTGGTGGTTTTAACTTCGTCCATAGCAAATTTAACCGTGCGACCATGTCGGTCCGTCAGGTAGGTTCAAGTATTAAGCCTTTCATCTACTCTGCTGCGATCAATAAAGGTCTAACGCTGGCATCATTAGTTAACGATGCTCCAATCAACAAATGGGATGCAGGTTCTGGCTCGGCATGGCGTCCGAAGAACTCACCACCGACATACATTGGTCCTACTCGCCTACGTATCGGTTTAGCACAATCGAAAAACGTAATGGCGGTGCGCACTTTGCGTGAAGTAGGCTTAGATGCGACTCGCGAATACCTGACTCGCTTTGGTTTTGATATCAACGAAGTGCCGCGTTCAGAGACTATTGCGCTTGGTGCGGGTAGCTTAACACCGATGAAAGTAGCACAAGGTTACTCGGTCTTTGCCAACGGTGGTTACTATGTTGAACCATTCTACATTGACCACGTTGAAGACTCTTTCGGTGAAGTGCTATTTAAAGCCAATCCAAAAGTTATCTGTCAGCATGATTGCCCTCAAATGGAGCAAGAAGCGCCGGTTGAAGATAAGTTTGCCGCAGAGTTTGGCGAGCAAGATATCGCAATGGATGAGCCAACATCAGACAACGCATTAGAAGACAATACACCACAATATGCGAAGCAAGTTATCTCAGCACAAAACGCATTCTTAATGCGTGAGATGATGTACAGCAACATTTGGGGCGGCGGTAGCTGGCGTGATGGTACCGGTTGGAACGGCACAGGTTGGCGCGCTCAGAAACTCGAACGCCGCGATATTGGCGGTAAAACCGGTACAACCAACGATTCAAAAGATACATGGTATAACGGTTACGGTCCGGGCATTGTCGCTATTGCATGGGTTGGCTTTGACGATCACTCTCGCACTCTAGGTCGAACGACTGTGAACAGCAACCTTGGTAAAGGACAGATTTCTGGTGCGGAATCGGGGGCGAAGACAGCTGAGCCAGCTTGGATTGATTTCATGCGCGTCGCACTTGAAGGTACGCCTCAAAAAGCGAAAAACATCCCAGAAGATATCGTCCGTGTTCGTATTGATCGTGATAGCGGCCTTCTGACTCATAAAGTCGATGGTTCATCCATGTTCGAATATTTTGAGAAAGGAACTGAGCCAACTGAGTACGTCGGTAACAGTTTAGAAGACAGTATCTATTCAGGTGGTGGTAGCAGCTCAGAAGAGTTGTTCTAACAACCACTCATCAGATAAAACAAAAAAGGGAGCCATTGGGCTCCCTTTTCTTATATTAACTTGCGCTTAAGCGGCAATAGAGTCTTCCTGAGCCTCTAGTACCCCTTTAATCGTTGCAGCCAAGGTTTCGAAACGAGCACGCAGTGGAGAGCCCGGACGATAAACTAAAACAATGCTGCGCGAAGGCGTTGGATTAATTGCAGGGACATAACAGACACCATCCTTCTTCTTCTCATGCGGTACAGATAACTGTGGTAATAACGTGATACCTGCGCCCGCCGCAACCATATTACGTAATGTTTCTAGACTAGTGGCTTTAAAGCGCTCGTCATCTTTTGCTCCTGCAGCAAAGCAAAAACCAAGTGCTTGGTCGCGTAGGCAGTGACCATCTCCTAGCGCCAAAACGGTTCGACCATTAAGATCCAACATGTCTATATGGTCTAAACCAGCCCATTCGTGATCGCAAGGTACAGCAACACTCAACGGCTCGTTATAGACCTCAATCTCTTTAAACGGAGCTGTTTCATCAACTGACGCTAGTACAAGGCAATCAAGCTTACCTTCTTCCAACTGACGTACCAGTTGGTGGGTTTGAGCCTCATGTAAAAACAGTTCTAACTCAGGAAACTCTTCTTTCAGTCGAGGGACTATTTTTGGCAATAGGTAAGGACCAACGGTTGGAATAAAGCCAATGTGCATTGGACCGGTCATCGCACCGCTTTGACCGCTCGCCATATCTTTGAAAGTTTTCACTTCACTTAAGATGCGTTTTGCTTGCTCCACCAATTGCAAACCAGAATCAGTAAACAGCACTCGACGGCTGCTCCTTTCTAGTAAGGCTGTACCAAGTTCGTCTTCCAGTTTTCGAATCTGGCCACTTAAAGTTGGTTGGCTAACAAAACAGGCTTCTGCTGCTTTTCGAAAATGCTTGTGCTCCGCAAGCGCCACCAAGTACTCAAAATCTCGGATATTCATACGTACGATTCGCTTCTTGTTTGGCGATAGAAATAATCTATCAAAACCATAGCATTAAACGATTAGAGCTATCAAAGTTTTTTTTCAATAATGAGCTCAACAAAACGAAACTGAGCGACAAATAACGCTAAGCTCGAAAACGAATTATTTCATAAATTTAAAAAGGAAATCATCATGTTTGCATCAAAAGAAGGTCAAGCTGTACCACAAGTTACTTTTCCTGTTCGTAAAGGTGACGCATGGGTGAACGTAACCACGGATGAACTGTTTAAAGACAGAACGGTTATCGTATTCAGCTTGCCAGGTGCGTTTACTCCAACCTGTTCGTCAAGCCACCTACCTCGTTACAACGAGTTATTCTCAGTATTTAAAGAGCATGGTGTGGATGAGATTCTATGTGTATCAGTAAACGACACGTTTGTAATGAATGCATGGAAAGCTGACCAAGAAGCTGAAAACATCACTTTCATCCCAGATGGTAACGGTGAGTTCACAGATGGCATGGGTATGCTAGTAGACAAAAACGACATCGGCTTCGGCAAGCGTTCATGGCGTTACAGCATGCTAGTGAAAAACGGTGTGGTTGAGAAAATGTTTATTGAACCAAACGAACCAGGCGACCCGTTCAAAGTTTCTGATGCAGACACAATGATGAACTACGTAGCACCTGAGTACAAAACTCAAGAATCGATCACTGTGTTCACTAAACCAGGTTGCCCTTTCTGCATGAAAGCGAAACAAAATCTGATTGACCACGGTCTTCAATATGAAGAAGTGATTTTGGGTAAAGACGCAACAACAGTCAGTCTACGTGCAATTTCGGGTCGTACGACGGTTCCTCAAGTGTTCATCGGTGGTAAACACATCGGTGGTAGCGAAGAATTAGAAGCTTACCTAGGTTAATAATTTGCCTAATGGGCTTGGGTTGGCAATTTAGCTGTCCAGAACTCAGCCCTCAGTCTCCCGGAGCATCCCTCGCCCGGGAGACTACCCCCTCAATCACTTCCTATGCTTAGTCTTGATCACTGCTCTTCTTCGGACTATCAAGATTAATGAACTCAAATTCACTCTTCTAAACTTAGTCATCTCAACTCAGTTTGGACAAAACGAGAATCCATTATGAAACAGTTAAATGTTGACGTAGCAATCATTGGTGGTGGTACAGCAGGTCTTGGTGCATACCGCGCAGCAAAAGCACACACAGACAGTGTTGTGATGATCGAAGGTGGTCCTTACGGCACAACATGTGCTCGTGTAGGTTGTATGCCCTCAAAACTTTTGATCGCTGCAGCAGAAAGCGTACATCAAATCGAGAAAGCACCAGGTTTCGGCGTGCACCCACAAGGCGAGATTTACATTAACGGTAGTGAAGTAATGGATCGAGTAAAGCGTGAACGTGACCGCTTTGTTGGCTTTGTGTTGGAAGGCGTCGATGAGATCCCTGCTGAAGATAAAGTTTCAGGCTATGCCAAGTTTATTGATGACAATACGCTAGTCGTTAATGACCACACTCAGATCACCGCAAAACGCATTGTGATCGCAACAGGCTCACGTCCAGCATACCCAGCGGTATGGAATGAGCTCGGCGATCGCCTAGTCATTAACGATGATGTATTCGATTGGGATGACTTGCCAGAATCCGTTG
Source organism: Vibrio sp. L85 (assembly GCF_963871815.1). Taxonomy (NCBI): domain Bacteria; kingdom Pseudomonadati; phylum Pseudomonadota; class Gammaproteobacteria; order Vibrionales; family Vibrionaceae; genus Vibrio; species Vibrio sp. L85. The sequence goes on along the minus strand of NZ_CAWMYL010000238.1, from coordinate 20,727 downwards.
CAGTATTTGGTCCAGGTGTCATTGGTCTTGAATTGGGTCAAGCGCTGCATCGTTTAGGAGTGAATGTGAAGCTATTTGGTCTTGGTGGTCAAGTAGGACCATTGACGGACCCTGAAGTGATGGCGTACGCCGATAAAGCATTCAAAGAAGAGTTTTACCTTGATGCCGATGTAAAAATCGAAAGCATGAAACGTATTGCTTCGCCAAAAAATAACGGTGAAGATAAGGTCGAAATTCAGTTCATCAACCACGATGGTGAACTAGAAACCTTTATTGCCGATTACGTATTGGCAGCTACAGGTCGTCGCCCGAATGTGGATAAGCTCGCGATTGAAAACACCAGTGTGGCATTAGATGAGCGCGGCGTACCAACGGCGGATCACTATACATTGCAAACTTCGGTAGAGAGCATCTTCATCGCAGGTGATGCAAGTAACCAAATTCCACTGCTTCATGAAGCGGCAGACCAAGGTCGTATTGCTGGTGATAACGCTGGCCGCTTTCCAGATATTCGTGCAGGTTTGCGCCGCTCGCCTATTTCTGCTGTATTCTCTGATCCACAAATTGCCATGGTTGGTGAAACCTTTAAGCAATTGGAAGCACGTTTAGGCACCTGCGGCTGTTTCGCAACCGGAGAGGTCTCGTTTGAAAGCCAAGGTCGCTCACGAGTGATGCTACGCAATAAAGGTATATTGCATGTGTACGGAGAACAAGGCACCGGACGCTTCTTGGGCGCAGAAATGATGGGACCAAACGCCGAGCACTTAGCCCACCTGCTCGCTTGGGCACATCAAAATAAAATGACAGTTTCAGCAATGTTGGATATGCCGTTTTACCACCCAGTAATTGAAGAAGGCGTTCGCACCGCACTGCGAGATTTGAATGCAAAACTTCACTTAGGTCCAGAGACAATCAAGCACTGCCTAGACTGTGGTCCTGGTTGCTAATCCTGCCCTCATTATCCTTAACATCGATAAACAAAAAGCCTCGTCATAGACGAGGCTTTCTTCTTTCAGCTTTATCAATTCAAGAATCAATAGATCTGTGGTTATGCAGTCATCATTGCATAGCGACTCACCAACACAATGGCTGTTAATCCAATCGTGAAAAAGCTACCCGCTAAACCAAGTGCTACTTTAAGTTCTGTCGACATTATTATTTTTCCTATTGTCAGGCTGACAGCGCACCATACATCAATTACGTGCTACACAATTTTGACCAAGCTAATTTTTCATTTTTGGTTTGATAAGCGAGACTAAGAAACCAAGCAAAAACACTATCAAGCAGGAGTTGAGGTTATAATCAGAAGCAAATAGATAGTTTGGGTAGAACAATGACTTGTCGAAGTTGCCAAGAGCATTGGTTTTGGAAAAAAATCGGGCGTTGCCAGCGATGCATGGATCAACTTACCGTGCTCTCTGTCTTATGTTGGATCGTATGGTGGTTTGCATTTAAAGATGCTCCACAAAGCATCGAGTCGATCGCACTGATCTTTGCGGGCTTTGCGTTTAATGGTCTGCTGTTTTTACACCTCTGGATGCGCTTCGTTATTCTGCCGTGGCAGCGCCGCCATAGAAAACAAAATAAAGATGATCATCATCCAGATGACAGATAGAAAAAAGCCCCAAAACCAATACCGGTCTTGGGGCTCTCTTAGATTCTTCTAAGAAAAAGCAGTGGTACTTTAATAGACCGGGCTTCCTCTCAAAGGTTCCAAATTTTTTTCTGATTTTTTTAGTATTTTCTTAAATACTAATAGAATCATTAACCTAGGCTACGTTACTTTTCTGGATCAATTGTTCGAACAAGTTGATCTCCAGTGCAACTTCATCACATGCATGCTGACGTGGGCACTGATCGCAATCTTTCAGTACTTTCTCTGGCAGCAATGACTTCGACGTTGGCAAGAAGCTTTGCTTCATAAAGAACTCTGGCGTACGTGTCAGCACAAAGACTTTCTTAATAGCCATCTGGCGCGCCTTCTCAACCAGATAGTTCACAATCGCACTGCCCTGCCCTTGACCTTGCCAACCCGCTTCAATACCTAAAGAGCGAATCTCTGCTAAGCCTGAGTCATAGACATACAAAGACGCACAACCAGTGACTTCTCCGTGGTGCTCGGCAACCGCGAAAGAACCAATGTCACGTACCAACTCATTACGTGAGCGTGGTAGATTCTCACCCATATTTGCCCAGTACGCCACCATGCCTTCCAGTGTCTCAATATCCGTCAGACGTGCTGGACGTACTTTGACTGCTGAAGTGTCACGTTGAGATAGACGCTTGTCTGCTTGGTCGACAGCATAAGCCACTTGCTGCGGCGACACGCCACCAAGCGCACAACGTTTCTCAAGGCATGAATCGATGGTCAAGATGTCATACACATCCGCCTCAATCACTTCAGAGAAAGATTTCAATTCTTCAATCGACAACTCTTCTAACGCACAGCCTTTGGCAATTGCACCAACCACAGCAACACCGACGATATGGTGCGCTTCACGGAATGGGATGCCTTTCGCCACTAGGTAATCCGCCAGCTCAGTTGAGTTTGCGTAACCTTGCTTCGCCGCTTCTAACGTACGCTCGCCATTAACCTTAATGCCATCGAAACACAATGCTGCCATTTCCATACAGTCATTCCATGTATCAAGCGCATCGAACAGACCTTCTTTGTCTTCTTGCATGTCTTTGTTGTAAGCCAGTGGCAGCGCTTTCACCGTCATCATCATGCCAGCAAGCGCGCCGTATACACGACCTGTCTTACCACGAATAAGCTCTAATGCATCTGGGTTTTTCTTTTGCGGCATCAACGAAGAACCTGAAGTCACGGTATCGGCTAGTTCAATAAAGTTGGACTCACCCGAGTTGTAGAAGATCATGTCTTCTGCCAAGCGAGATAGGTGCAACATTGAAATAGATGCCACAGACATCAGTTCCATCACATGGTCACGGTCAGAAACCGAGTCTAGCGAGTTACGTGTCGCACGGTGGAAACCAAGGTTGTGAGCCAGCTCTTCACGGTCGATAGGGTAAGCGGTCCCCGCAAGCGCACCCGAGCCGAGTGGACACGTATCCAAACGCTTTAGCGCATCGTTCAGACGTGAGTAATCACGCTCAAACATTTCAACATAAGCCAAGCACCAGTGAGCAAACGTCACAGGCTGAGCACGTTGTAAGTGCGTGTAACCAGGAAGAACAGTACCTTGATGCTGCTTAGCAACACCAACCATTTGAGTTTGTAGGCGATCAAGTGCAATCAACAGTTGTTGACCTTGCTGACGACACCAAAGCTTGAGATCGGTTGCAACTTGGTCGTTACGAGAACGTCCCGTGTGTAGCTTTTTACCTAGGTCACCAACTTTATTGATCAGTTGCTGCTCGACCCAAGAGTGGATATCTTCAGCGTCTGAACGTAAGATTTGATGTGGGTCTTCCATCACTTCAAGCTTGAGTTCATTTAGTGCTAGCTCAAGCTTTTGTTGTTCATCTGCAGATAACACGTCAACAGACAGCAATGCTTTAGACCACGCAATTGAGCCTACGATATCTTGCTCGGCCAATCGGTAATCGAAACGCAACGAATCGTTGAAGTCTTTAAATCTGGTATCTGCCGCTTGGGTAAATCTTCCGCCCCATAATGCCATTGCGTCTCTCCTGATGACTATTGCTTACGCTAACGTGTTATTCATTAAGTGTTGACCAAATCGGAGGTCATTTGCTCACTTTTTCTTATGCCTCAACGTTACGATAATCGTAGACAAAAATAAAGTATAAATTCAATATTTTTACATATTTATTCATGATTATTTTATCTTTATGCCAATAAGGTCAGCAAAAACCAAAAAGACCTGCCAATAGTGGCAGGTCTCTTATCTTATAAGGCGTTAAATTGGCTTATTTTTTCTGGCTGTTCAGCGCACGGATACGGCTTGATAGTGAGTAAAGACGGATAAAGCCTTCAGCATGGCTTTGGTCATAAACTTCATCTTCACCAAAAGTAGCAAACTCTTCAGAGTACAAACTGTTATCCGAACGTTTTTGCGTTACCGTTGCGTGACCTTTGTAAAGCTTCACAACCACTTCGCCATTCACGTCTTGCGCGAGCTCTTCAGAAGCCGCAAGAATAGACTTGCATAGCGGCGTGAACCAACGACCATCATAAACAAGGTGTGATGCTTTCAGACCAAGCTCCTCGCGGAATTCAAATGACGCTTTATCCAGCACCAGTTGCTCTACCGCACGCAGTGCTTCCATCATGATGGTGCCCCCCGGAGTTTCGTAACAACCACGAGACTTCATTCCCACTAGACGGTTTTCGACAATATCGATACGACCAACACCGTGCTTCGCACCTTTTTCGTTTAGGTAAACCAACGCGTTATATGGTGTCATCGCTTCACCGTCTACCTCAACAACTTCACCTTTCGCTACTTTCAGCGTCACGGTTTCTGCTTCATTCGGTGCTTGCTCTGGGTCTACAGTCCAAGCCCAGCAATCTTCATTTGGCGCGTTCCATGTATCTTCTAGAACGCCACCTTCAGTAGAAATGTGCCATGCGTTCGCATCACGCGAGTAAATCTTAGTAAGAGATGCTGAACAAGGAATGTTACGCTCTGCTAGGTAATCTAAGCACTCTTCACGGCTCACTAGATCCCATTCACGCCAAGGCGCAATAACATGCAGATCTGGTGCTAGTGCTGCAAATGCACCTTCAAAACGTACTTGGTCATTACCTTTACCTGTACAACCATGGCACAGAGCGTCTGCACCCACTTTACGTGCAACTTCAACCTGCGCTTTGGCAATGATTGGACGCGCCATTGATGTACCTAGTAAGTATTTACCTTCGTAGTAAGCACCGGTTTTTAGCGTAGGGTAAATGTAATCCGCTACCATTTCTTCTTTCAGATCAGCGATGTAACATTCAGAAGCACCAGAAGCTTTTGCTTTCGCTTCAATACCTTCTAGCTCCTCTGCACCTTGACCAACATCGGCAACGAAAGCTACTACTTCACAGTCGTAGTTCTCTTTTAGCCACGGGATGATTACTGAAGTATCTAGACCGCCTGAGTATGCGACTACCACTTTATTTACGTTCACTTTGCTCATGTTTTTTCTCCAAACTTAACTGGCGCTGCTCTCGGCGGTCAGTGCCAACCACTTCCTAATGTTCAATTCTTTAACTGGTTTGCTTCTGCTCTATTGCGGCAGAAATTGCGTTCCGATACTTTCACCCGCGAATAGCTGGGTCAGTTTCTCTGGGTAACGCCATGTCGCAACTTCGATAGGACGACCAAGATCATTGGCAGCCTCCAAAGCGGCTTTAACTTTGACGATCATACCGTCGGTGATCACTTGCCCTTTGATCAATGCATCGGCTTCTTGCTCGGATAGCGTTTTGATCAGGTGACCTTTGCCATCGAGTACACCGCTAACATCAGACAGAAGTACTAACTCCGCATCTAACGCACCGGCCACTGCAACAGCGGCTTGGTCAGCATTCACATTCATCATCTGACCTTTTTCAGTCAGACCAATTGAGCTGATGATCGGCAATGCGTCTGCGTTTAGCACCGCTTGTAATAGGGTTGAATCACCCGGTGATGCTTTACCTACTGCGCCTAGCTCTGGGTCCAGCTCTTCAACATGACATAGCCCACCATCAGCGAGACTAAGACCTACAGCGTTTAGACCATCCGCAATCGCTTGACCTTGAAGCAATTTGTTTGCTGTACCCGCAAGCGCACCTGCAATCACAGGAATTTGCTCATAAGGCGTTACGCGAAGACCGTTTTTCTTTACGGTTTCAAGCTGAAGCTTTGCCATCAATTCATCAACTAGGTAGCCACCGCCATGAACGATGGCGATTTGTCGCTGTGCCGACTTTTGGTAAGCCGCAATGGCACCAAACAGTTGGCTTAAGGTTTGAGTGCAAGATAGGGCTGCACCACCGAGCTTAATGACTAAAGGAGCTTGATTGGTTTGCGTCATCGCATTTCCCTCTTTCAACGACTACAGCAACGCTGTCAGTTCTGGGTAACCGTAATGAATATTGAGACATTGCATCGCTTGACTCGATGCACCTTTAAGTAGGTTGTCGATCGCCGAAATCACAATGATGTGTTCGCCTTGTACCTTCCAGCCGATATCACAAAAAGGCGTATTTTCGACATCCTGAATACGTGGAATACCGTCACCTTTAAGGCGAACCGCTGGCTTGCCTTGGTAAGCTTGTTCAAACGCTTGTACCACTAGTGCTTCCGTCACACCTTGTGCCAATTTCATCGTGATAGTGGCAAGAATGCCGCGTTTGAAGTTGCCTAGGTGTGGAGTAAAAATCACATCGCAACCTAAATGCTGAGCAATCTCTGGTTGGTGACGATGGTTAAAGACACCGTAAGGTTGCAAGCTCACTTCGCAGAAGCTGTTAACCATGGAAGCTTTACGCCCTGCACCTGATACACCACTGGTTGCGTTAATCACAGGCCATTGATTGGTATCCAGTAATGCGTGTTCTAATAAAGGTTTGATTGCAAGCTGTGAAGCGGTTGGGTAGCAACCTGCCACTGCAATCAAAGGAGTGGTTTTTATTGATTCTTGGTTCCACTCTGCTAAGCCGTATACTGCTTTATCTAGCCAGTTGTTATATTGATGTTCGAAGCCATAAAAGGTGTCGTAGAAGCCTTCGCTTTTCACACGAAATGCACCAGATAAATCGAATACCTGACATCCCGCCTCTAAGAAGATAGGAGCTAAGTCATGGCTCACTTCATGTGCCGTTGCCAGAAAGACCACATCAGACACTAGAGCAACTTGCTCAGGGTCAGTCAGTGGTGAAACTGGCATATCAATCACACCCGCTAGCTTGCCGTGCAATTGAGCAATATTCTTTCCTGCATCTACGCTATTGGCGGAAACGTATAAACCTGATAGCGTGAGTTCAGGGTGTTTGTTGACCATTAAAGCCAACTCTGCGCCGGTGTAGCCGCTGGCTCCGATAATCGTGGTTTTTAGCATTACATGACATCCATATACTTAAGGCTCAAAATGACTATTAATATTTAATTTTTGCTTTATTTTGATTTTTTATTCATTAAATATGATTTAATATGTGTTTTACATTTTTGTGCTCTGTCTGTCAATAGGAGAATTGAAGAATCCATGCAATTACCAAGTTTTCTAGAGGTCTATGAAGGACTGATCAGTACCTCTTCGATCAGCTCAACCGATCCAAGTTGGGATCAAGGCAATGCCAAAGTGATCGAGAAGCTAGCTTCTTGGTTTAAAGATCTTGGCTTCAGTGTTGAAGTGATCGAAGTGGAACCAGGCAAACACAATATGATTGCACGTATGGGTGAAGGTGAAGGCGGTCTACTTCTCGCAGGTCACAGCGACACAGTGCCATTTGATGAAGGACGTTGGAGTTTTGACCCACATAAGCTGACCGAAAAAGACAACCGCTTTTACGGTTTGGGTACTGCTGATATGAAAGGCTTCTTTGCCTTTATTTATGAAGCGGTAAAGAAAATCGACTGGAGTAAGCAAACCAAGCCGCTTTATGTATTGGCGACCTGTGATGAAGAAACCACTATGCTAGGTGCCCGTCATTTCACTGAGAATGCGCCTTTTAAGCCGGATTACTGCATCATTGGCGAACCCACCAGCCTCGTACCAATTCGAGGTCATAAAGGGCATGTGGCAAATGCCATTCGCGTAACAGGCAAGTCCGGTCATTCGTCTGATCCTGCGCTCGGCGTCAACGCAATTGAAATAATGCATGAAGTCATGTTTGCCATGATGCAACTGCGCGACAAATTGGTTAAAGAGTATCACCATCCGGGTTTTGCTATTCCAAGCCCTACCCTAAACCTTGGTCATATCCATGGTGGTGACAGCGCAAACCGTATTTGCGGTTGCTGTGAACTGCATTATGACGTTCGTCCTCTTCCTGGTATTAGCCTTGATGGTTTAGAGAACATGCTGCGCGGAGCATTGAAAGAAGTCGAGGCGAAATGGCCAGGGCGATTAGAAATTATTCCCTTGCACGAGCCAATTCCGGGTTACGAATGTCAACACGATCACCCATTTATTGGTGGTGTTGAAGAGATCTGTCAAACCAGCTCAGAAACCGTCAACTACTGTACTGAAGCGCCATTTCTGCAGCAACTGTGTCCAACCTTAGTTCTAGGTCCCGGTTCAATTGATCAAGCTCATCAACCAGATGAGTTCCTCTCTTTCGACTTTATCGACCCAACCATCGACGTGTTATCACGTGCGATGGTGAAATATTGTTGTTAGTCGCATTCTGTACTTTCCTCACAATGCAGCTCAATTGAGCTGCATTTTGTTATCTTCGCCACTATTCTTCTAGCACGCTATATCCTTCTTTAAGCGGCAATTTTGTAATTAATTTTCACTTCAAGTGGCATAAGCTGACCTAATTTTGCTCTAAATCAGGTCAGCAGCGGAATAATTGCAAACTTACTCTGCTTTATTTGACTAGAACTGGTTATTTTCGCTAGATTGGAGTCTTAACAAGGACAATGGATGTAGTTTTTTTACGAGGCAGGATGACAATGAACGAGAAATACGCCGCACTTAAAAGCAATGTGCGCATGTTGGGCCACCTTCTGGGTAACACGATTCGTGATGCTCATGGCGAAGAAATCTTCGAGAAAGTGGAAACCATTCGTAAATTATCCAAATCGGCTCAAGCTGGAAATAACGCTGACAGAGAAAGCTTAATAGAAGAAATTAAAAGCTTACCAGATGAGCAATTGACGCCAGTGACCCGCGCGTTCAACCAATTTCTAAACCTGACCAATATTGCTGAGCAATACCACACCATTTCACGCCATTGTGAAGAGCATATCTGCGAACCTGACGCAATTAATTCGCTGTTCTCAAAACTAGTGCAAAATGATGTGAGTAAGCTAGACACGGCACAAGCGGTTCGCGATCTGAACATTGAGTTAGTTCTGACTGCACACCCAACCGAAATCACTCGTCGCACTATGATCAACAAGCTTGTAAAGATCAACGAGTGTCTATCTAAGCTAGAGCTGAGCGACCTCTCTTTCAAAGAGCGTAAGAAAACTGAACGCCGTCTTGAGCAGCTGATCGTTCAAAGCTGGCACTCTGACGTTATTCGTCAACAGCGCCCGACACCGCTTGATGAAGCTAAATGGGGCTTTGCTGTAGTAGAAAACTCACTATGGGAAGCCGTACCTGACTTCTTACGTGAAATGAACGACCGTCTAAAATCATACCTTGGCGAAGGTCTACCGATTGATGCTCGCCCTGTGCACTTCTCATCTTGGATGGGTGGTGACCGCGACGGTAACCCATTTGTAACTCACAGCGTAACTCGTGAAGTACTGCTTCTGTCTCGTTGGAAAGCTGCAGACCTATACCTCAACGACATCAACGAACTGATCAGCGAACTGTCAATGACAGTGTGTAACGACAAAGTTCGAGAGCTTGCGGGTGAAGATCAACACGAACCATACCGTGCGATCCTTAAACAGCTACGTTCGCTACTGAACGAAACAAAAGACATTCTCGACGCAAAAGTTCACGGTCAGAAACTGGCAGTCAAAGCGCCGCTACAAAAAGTAGAGCAGCTTTGGGAACCACTTTACGCGTGTTACCAATCACTAAACGAATGTGGCATGGGCGTGATTGCTAACGGCTCACTGCTGGATACACTACGCCGTGTTAAAGCATTCGGTATCCACCTAGTTCGTCTCGATATCCGTCAAGAAAGTACGCGTCATGCCGACGTTCTATCTGAACTGACTCGTTACTTAGGTATTGGTGACTACGAACAGTGGAGCGAGCAAGATAAGGTAGCTTTCCTAACTAACGAGCTCGCATCTAAGCGCCCTCTTCTGCCTCGTGACTGGGAACCATCGGAACCAGTTAAAGAGGTTTTGGATACCTGTAAGATTGTTGCAGCACAACCTCGCGAAGCATTCGGTGCTTACGTTATCTCAATGGCGCGTACCGCTTCTGACGTACTTGCCGTACACCTACTACTTCAAGAAGCAGGTTGCCCTTACCGCATGGACGTGTGTCCTCTGTTCGAAACCCTAGACGATTTGAACAACGCGGAAGCGGTAATCAAACAGCTGATGGGCATCGATCTATACCGTGGCTTTATCCAAAACCACCAAATGGTGATGATCGGCTACTCTGACTCTGCAAAAGACGCAGGCGTAATGTCAGCAGGTTGGGCGCAATACCATGCGATGGATTCACTGGTTAAGGTTGCAGAAGAAGAAGGCGTAGAACTCACACTATTCCACGGTCGTGGCGGTACGATTGGTCGTGGTGGTGCACCTGCTCATGCAGCACTACTGTCTCAACCACCTAAGAGTTTGAAAGGTGGTCTGCGTGTAACAGAGCAAGGCGAAATGATCCGCTTTAAGTTGGGTCTACCTGATGTTGCCGTTAACAGCTTCAACCTGTACGCGAGCGCAATCCTTGAAGCAAACCTACTGCCGCCACCAGAGCCTAAGCAAGAGTGGCGTGACCTAATGGACGTCTTGTCAGAAGTAAGCTGCGAAGCATACCGTAGTGTCGTTCGTGGCGAGCCAGATTTCGTGCCTTACTTCCGCCAAGCAACACCGGAGCTTGAGCTAGGTAAACTGCCACTTGGTTCACGACCAGCGAAACGTAATCCAAACGGTGGCGTAGAAAGCTTGCGTGCGATTCCATGGATCTTCTCTTGGAGCCAAAACCGCTTGGTTCTGCCAGCATGGTTAGGCGCAGGTGAGGCTATTCAGTACTCTGTAGACAAAGGTCATCAGGCGCTACTGGAAGAGATGTGTCGTGAATGGCCGTTCTTCTCTACTCGTCTAGGCATGCTTGAGATGGTGTACACCAAGTGCAACATGGAAATCTCTCGCTACTATGATCAACGCCTAGTGGAGAATCAACTTCTACCATTAGGTGATCGACTACGTGAGCAACTCCAGCGTGATATCAAGTCGGTACTAAACGTAGAGAACAACGAGAACCTAATGCAAAGCGACCCTTGGGGTCTAGAATCTATTCGCCTACGTAACATCTACGTTGAGCCATTGAACATGCTTCAAGCCGAGTTGCTATACCGAACTCGTCAAACTGAAGAAGCTTCTGCCAATTTAGAAGAAGCATTGATGGTGACGATTGCAGGTATTGCGGCAGGCATGCGTAATACAGGTTAATCTGATTACATAAAGTTGACTAAAAGGCTGAGCGAAATCTCAGCCTTTATTATTATTTACTAATCACTTCCACTATTCGAACAACACCGACCTAGATTATTAATCCAAATAGAAAACAAAAAGTCTCTATAAAACAAAACATTTCACTACCAAAAAACACTATTGAGTATTTTATTAGTTTTTTTGGGTAATTTTGTCCTACTATTCCACTTCATGCTTATTATTTATATACTACTTGCCTGCTGGAAGCTCACAAGTCCAATCAAATAGGCTCCAGCTCGGTGGAAACACCATCACTCTAGGTGATAAACGGCTTTAAGGTGACAGGACCAACATTGTTGGTGCTATCTACACATAAAAAACTCAAGCGTCATTAAGAACGCAAATGAAAGTGTAGCTAGCTTGTTTACAAGTTTATTGACCATTTGGATTGAAGACATGTCATTACCACACGTAATTCTAACTGTACTTAGCACTCGCGACGCTACCGGTTACGACATCACTAAAGAATTCTCAGCTAGCATCGGTTACTTCTGGAAAGCAAGCCATCAACAAGTTTATCGTGAACTTAACAAGATGGCTGAGAAAGAGCTGGTTACTTGCGTACTAGAACCTCAAGAAGGCAAACCAGATCGTAAGGTTTACTCAATAACTGACGCAGGTCGTAGCGCATTGGGCGAGTGGTTCGATCAACCAACTGCACACCCAACTGTACGCGACGAATTCTCTGCTAAGCTAATGGCTTGTGCCGTGCAGCCAGCAGCACCGTACCGTGACCAGCTTTCTGAACTTGTAGAAGAGTCTCGTAAGCTCGTTTCTCACTACAAAGAAATCGAAGCAGCGTACTACGCAACGCCATCAACACTAGACAAGCAAGCACGTCTTGAGCGCCTAACACTTCGTCGTAACCTAATGCTACGTGAAGCTTGGATTAACTGGGCAGAAGAAGTACTAACAGAACTTGAAGTGATCGGCTAATTCGTCACTTTAAATGAAACGAAAAAGGCTTGCCGATGGGCAAGCCTTTTGTTTATCTGGGGAAGGGGCATTAAGCCCCTACTGCAACTTGTGGACGAACACCTAGAGTGTGGCAAAGTGCATAAGTCATCTCTGCACGGTTCAATGTGTAGAAGTGAAAATCTTTTACACCTTCACGGCTTAATACACGAACCATATCAATTGCTTGGCTTGCACCAACCAGCTGACGCGTCACGGGATCATCATCCAAACCTTCAAACTGCTTGCTCATCCAACCTGGTACTTTCACATTATTCTGCGCCGCAAAGCGAGATGCTTGTTTGAAGTTCGATACTGGCAAGATACCCGGCACAATTTCGACATCAATACCAGCCGCTACACAACGGTCACGGAAGCGCAGGTAAGACTCCACATCAAAGAAGAACTGAGTAATCGCGCGGTTTGCACCTGCGTCAACTTTACGCTTTAGATTCAGCAGATCCGATTGAGCACTTTTCGCTTCAGGGTGAACTTCTGGGAATGCCGCTACTGAGATATCGAAATCGTGGCGCGCTTTAAGCAGTTCTACCAAATCCGATGCGTACATATCTGGCGCACCACCACCCGGTGGAATATCACCACGTAGCGCTACGATGTTTTTGATACCGTTATTCCAGTAATCGTCAGCAATGTCGATCAATTCATCACGAGTTGCGTCGATACACGTTAGGTGAGGTGCAGCCACAAGACCTGTTGCCGCTTTGATTTCTTTAATGATCGAATGGGTTCTGTCACGCTCGCCTGAGTTTGCGCCGTATGTGACAGAAACGAATTTTGGTTGAAGAGTTTTAAGACGATGCACTGAGTTCCACAGTGTTTCTTCCATCTTCTCACTGCTTGGTGGAAAAAACTCAAATGAGACGTTGATGTTGTCTGATAGTTCAGCGATATTCTGGTTTAAGGCATCGATGTGCCCTGCATGCGTGTATCCCATCTTACTCTCCCTGTGGCAACTCCACCACGAAATCAAAATTCCTCAAATCGACGTTTAGACGTCTATATGTCTACAGAATGTATTGAATGCGATTTAATGTCAACCTTGTGATTATGAATTTTTCTCAAGTTCATAATGAGGATAGTTCAAGTTCCTTTATGACCAATCCCTAGCCGAACTTCCCAATTCAGTATGGCATTATCTAAATAATAAAAAACCCCGGAGATAGTCCGAGGTTTTGTTGTCGTTCGCAAAAATTGTTTCGGTGAAATTTAAAACAAACCAGCTAGGCGATTAAGGTCAGATTGAATCGCACCAGCCGTGACTTCACGACCAGCACCTGGACCTCGAATAACCAATGGATTGTCTTTGTACCACTTACTCTCAATAGCAAAGATATTGTCACACGGTAGTAAGTTTGCCAGTGCATGTTCACGTGATAATGCTTCAACACCCACCGTTGCTTTGCCATTACGCTCTAAACGCGCGACATAACGCAACACTTGGTCATTTTTCTGAGCCTTGGTTAGACGCTCTTGTAGAATCTCACTTAGAATATCACCTTGGTCAAAGAATGCGTCTAGGCTCAGTTCTCGCAACTCTTCTGGTACAAGTGATTCCACTTTCACACTCTCTGGTTCAATACTCAAACCAGATTCACGAGCCAAGATAACCAACTTACGCATCACGTCAGAGCCATCTAAATCAGAGCGAGGGTCAGGCTCTGTCAAACCTTGTTGCCATGCCAAATCGACCAGTTCAGCAAACGGCACTGAGCCATCAAACTGCTGGAATAACCAAGATAGCGTACCGGAGAAAATACCCGATAGTGCGACGACATCATCACCGCTTTCACGCAAGTCTCGAACAGTATGGTTGATCGGTAACCCTGCACCAACCGTAGCGTTGTAAAGCCAATGACGACCAATTTTAGCAAAGGCGTCTTGTACTTGGTGGTAATATTGACTGTCCGCCGAGCCTGCCACTTTGTTCGCTGAAATCAAGTGAATACCTTGCTGCGCAATTTCCACATAACGTGTCGCCAACTCTTTACTCGCCGTGACATCAAGGACGACTGCTTCATCGAAGTTTTGTATCGCGCCGAGCTTCGCCAACCAGTTGCCATCATTCTCAATGCTTTCATCATCAAAGCGCTGAGCAACTGTTGCTGCATCAATCCCGTTTTCATCAAACCAATACGTTTGACTATCGACAACCGCCACTAAATCAAAGCTCATACCATGGCGTTTTTCGAGCTCTTCTTTTTGCTCTGCAAACAGCGATAACCAACTTGAACCAATGTTACCTTTACCACACAAGGCAACCGCTACACGCTTTTGCGCTTGAAACAACTGACTATGAATGCGTTGTACCAACTCTTCGACTTCTGCGCGGCGTAGTACTGCTACCAAACTCAAACCTGATTCCGTCTCTGAAATAAACTCAACAGGCGCATGCTTAAGTTGTTGATAGAAGCCAAAACAGTGATTTGCATTTTTCGTCACTCCGGCACCAACAGCCGCTAAAAGTGAGTAACCCTCTTTAAGCTTGATTTCTGCTTCAACGGCTAACTCTTGTAGATAAGTTAATGCACCGCCAGCAATCTCTGCGGTATACGCCAAACGCAAAGTTTGCTGATCTTGTTGTGCTTCAAATGCTAATGGTTCCAATTGAGCACGCTTTAAAGCTTGCAGAACTTCTTTCTGCGCTCGCTCAAAATCATGACCATGGATAAAAGACAGTTGAACCAACAACACTTCATCAAGAGACGTAATGATTTTAGCACCGCGACCTGAAGCCAATACGCGCTCAATACGCGTTGAGCCTGATTCAGGTTGATAGCTGCATTTGAGGCTCAAATCCATCGTGCTTTGAGCAACTGGCTGTAGCGTGCGACTGTGCAGCACTGGCGCAGCCAAACGCGCAAGTTCACTCGCCTCATCTAAACGCAGCAACGGCAACAAGCAAGCATCCGACACTAAACGTGGGTCTGCACTGTAAACGCCAGCAACATCACTCCAGATGGTCACTGTGTTTACCTCAGCCAATGCACCAATCACCGTTGCTGAATAGTCTGAGCCGTTACGCCCCAACAGTACTGTTTCACCCACTTCATTTTGCGCCATAAAGCCTGTAATGATGACACGCTTGTGGCTATGTTGAGTTAACGCCTCTTTGATGAGTGCATAAGAGCGAGCTCGGTCGACTTCTGGCTGCGTTCCAGCTTCTGCGCGTAAAAAGGCGCGAGAATCTTGCGCTACCGCTGGAAGATCCTGTTGTGATAACAGTGCAGCCAGTAAGCGTGACGACCATACTTCACCATGCCCAAGCACTGCTGCTTTTTGCGCTTCTGTAAGTGGCGCAGTTAACTCAGCTAAGGTACTGAATTCATCTTGAAGAGAAGCAAGCACTTGCGTTTGCGCTTCTCCTTCTAATAAAGCTTCAACTAACTCCGTCTGGAACAGTCGCAAGTTTTGTAGCGCTTCGTGTGCGATGCGACCGTCTTTATCTAGCCCTTCTAAAAACTCGATCAAGCGGTTAGTGGTTTTCCCTGCAGCCGATACCACCACCAAATCATTTTCTGCTGAATACTCTTTAAGAATACCCACCACACGTTGGTAACATTCTGGGTTCGCTAAGCTGCTACCACCAAATTTATGCAGCTGACGTTGTACAGTCATGACCTTACCTCTCCCAATTACTGTGTAGCTTTCGCAAATGCTTGCTCAAGATCAGCAATCAGATCTTGGGCATCTTCTAAGCCAACAGATAAGCGCAGTAACTGTTGAGAAACACCAGCTTCAGCCAGAGCTTCTTCACCCATCGCACGATGCGTCATTGACGCAGGGTGACAAATCAAGCTTTCTACACCACCTAGCGACTCAGCAAGAGAGAAGAGTTCAAGTTCTTTAACAAACACTTTTAGCTGCTCAAATGAGCCAGCAAACTCAAAGCTCAGCATAGAACCAAAACCCGATTGTTGCTTCTTCGCGATGTCATGGCCTGGATGCTCTGGCAAACTTGGATGATAAATCTTCGCTACCAAAGATTGCGTTTGCAAATACGCCAACACTTGCTGAGAGCTTTCTTCATGAACTCGCATTCGCGCACCCAGCGTACGAATTCCTCGAAGAGTCATGTAACTGTCGAATGGCGTACCCGTTGCACCAATGCAGTTACCCCACCATGCTAACTCTTCAGCATGCTCTTCGCTCTTAGTGATCACCACACCACCAATCACGTCAGAGTGACCATTAATGTATTTCGTTGTTGAGTGGATAACAAAATCCGCACCAAGCTCCAAAGGCTTTTGGTACACAGGTGTCAAAAAGGTATTGTCCACTGCAACTAAAGCGCCAACTTGTTTTGCCTTCTCACACACAGCCGCAATATCAACAACACGTACGAGTGGGTTTGACGGAGTTTCTAACAAGATAAGCTTTGGCTTTTTCGCAATCGCCGCATCCAACGCTTGCTGATCCGACTGGTCAACAAACTGCACTTTAAAGTCGCCTTTGTTGGCTCGAGTATTGAACAGACGATACGTACCGCCGTAGCAATCATGCGGTGCAACAATTAAGTCATCAGGCCCAAGAAACGCCGATACCCACAGGTTTAGTGCCGATGTGCCGCAGTTAGTGACAACCGCTCCTTTACCTGACTCAAGTTCGTACAATGCTTTTTCTAACAAGCCTCGGTTTGGGTTACCAGAACGTGTGTAATCGTATTGTGGAACTTCACCAAACGCGGGGAAGCCGTAGTTAGTAGAAAGGTAGATTGGTGGTACAACAGCGTGATATTGACTGTCTGACTCGATACCAGTGCGTACAGCAATGGTCGCAGGCTTACGGGTGCTCATGGGTGTATCCTTTCACGGGTGGTGACATCTAAATGGGAATGCGCTATATCTAGCTTGTATTGCTCAATTGATTAACACTCTTCCCTAACTATTAACCTCACTTTACTTGTCTAAAAATAAGACGTCAACACTTCTAGACGTCTATATGTCTTTGCTTATGGCGGTAAATGCAGCTAAAATCAGCACCTATATTTATTTTTCTAATTTATTACATTAATGAAGGTGCGCAATGGCTGACTGGAATGGCGAATACATTAGCCCGTATGCTGAGCACGGTAAAAAAAGCGAACAAGTAAAAAAGATTACCGTCTCTATCCCGCTAAAAGTTTTAAAAGTGCTGACTGATGAGCGAACTCGCCGCCAGATCAACAACTTACGCCATGCGACTAACAGTGAGCTACTATGTGAAGCATTCCTACATGCTTACACAGGGCAACCACTGCCAACTGATGAAGACCTTCGTAAAGACCGCCCAGATGATATTCCTACAGAAGCGAAAGCGCTGATGACGGCAATGGGCATCGAATTCGAAGCGTTTGACGAAGAATAATTGCTTACAAATTCGTCAACACGATGAGGCTGCACCGGGGACAGTTTCAGACCAAACTAAAAAGGGACGCCATCGCGTCCCTTTTCTTTGCTGTCAGAAATGACTTTGGCTTACTCCGCCATGTAGTTTTCTGGCATCTCAATACGCGCTACACCTGAATTAACCGCAGCTTGAGCAACCGCTTTTGCTACGCGTGGTAGTAGACGTGGATCCATTGGTTTTGGAATGATGTAATCAGAGCCAAACTCTAGCTTGTCTACGCCAGCTGCCTTCAATACAGCTTCTGGTACTGGCTCTTTTGCCAATTCACGAATCGCATCGACTGCCGCAAGCTTCATTTCATCATTAATTTCACTCGCACGAACATCCAATGCACCACGGAAGATGAATGGGAAACACAGAACGTTGTTTACTTGGTTCGGGTAGTCGCTACGACCAGTGCCCATGATCAAGTCATCACGCACTTCATGAGCCAATTCTGGTTTGATTTCTGGATCTGGGTTTGAACATGCGAACACAACAGGCTTATCTGCCATCAGCTTCAATGCTTCTGCAGGTAGTAAATTTGGACCTGATACACCCAAGAACAGATCCGCACCTTCAATCACGTCTTCCAGCGTACGCTTATCTGTGTTGTTTGCGAATAACTGTTTGTATTCGTTTAGGTCGTCACGACGTGTATGGATCACCCCTTTACGATCCAGCATGTAGATCTTCTCACGCATTGCGCCACATTTGATCAACAGCTCCATACATGCCACTGCCGCAGCACCAGCACCAAGACAAACGATGGTTGATTCTTCTAGCTTCTTACCTTGCAGCTCAATTGCGTTCAGCATACCCGCAGCCGTTACGATTGCAGTGCCGTGTTGGTCATCGTGGAATACAGGTACATCACAGCGTTCGATAAGGTGCTTTTCAATCTCAAAACAATCAGGCGCTTTGATATCTTCTAGGTTAATACCACCGAAAGTATCTGCAATGTTTGCTACTGTGTCGACAAATTCGTCGATCGTGCGGTGTTTCACTTCGATATCAATTGAATCTAGACCAGCAAAGCGTTTGAACAACAGCGCTTTACCTTCCATTACTGGTTTAGAAGCTAGCGGACCAAGGTTACCAAGACCAAGAATAGCCGTGCCGTTAGAAATAACCGCAACCATGTTGCCTTTCGCCGTGTACTTGTACACGTTGTCGGCATTTTGTGCGATTTCGCGTACAGGCTCTGCAACACCAGGGCTGTATGCCAGAGCAAGATCGTTAGCAGTTTCAGCTGGCTTAGTCAGCTCTACTGCGATTTTGCCTGGGATTGGGTACGCATGGTAGTCCAGTGCTTGTTGGCGGCGTTCTTCTTCTGGGGTGACTTCTTGGCGATTGTCTTCAGACATGGATCGTTTCTCTTTTGTTATTTTTTCGGTAAGGGGGAATAAATTCTAAAGGATAGAAGTCAATCTTCATAGGCAAGATTGCGAGCGATATCCTTAAAAAAGGTAATAATGTAAGAGATTAGACCAGATATCTATGATTGACACCTGATAGACAGATCAGGTGCACTTTTAATCACTTTCTTTCAGCGAGAAAACAGCGAAATATAATCTCACTCTTCATCAACGTATTGCGCTTGTAGGTAGTTTTCGATACCAGACATTTCGATCAAGCCCAGTTGCGTTTCAAGCCAATCGACGTGCTCTTCTTCGTCTTCAAGAATATCTTGGAAGAGGTCGCGTGATACATAATCACGGATATCCTCCGCATAAGCGATCGCATCTTTTAGATCTGGGATTGCTGCCATTTCGAGCTTCAAATCGCACTCAAGCATTTCTTTGGTATCTTCCCCGATCATCAATTTACCGAGATCTTGCAAATTAGGTAAGCCTTCTAGAAACAGGATACGTTCGATTAGATGATCAGCGTGCTTCATTTCATCGATCGACTCGTGGTACTCCTTGTCGGCGAGGTGTTTTAAGCCCCAGTCCTTGTACATACGAGCATGCAGAAAATATTGATTGATAGCGACGAGCTCGTTGCCGAGCACTTTATTGAGATGTTGGATTATGATTGGATCGCCTTTCATGACAAAGCCCTCCTCTTTGGCTTCATTTAAATGTAGAAGCAAATGAGAAGGTGTCAAAAAGGCTTAGCTAATAATTAGCTAGCTTGTTTCAGTGTTAGGTATTCTGTTTCCGCTAAAATCTCTTTGGCTTGTTTAATGCACTTACCACATTGGCTGCCCAAAGCAGTACATCGTTTAATTCCTTTTATGTCTGTTACACCTTCATCTATCGCCAACTTCCTAATTTTCTTGTCAGAGACACCATGGCAAAGACAAACGTACATATTCAAAACCTTTAAATTTCACTTTGGAATGAAATATAAACAAGAATCGTTCTTGTTACCAGTTGTATTAAGGTGAATTACAGAACGTTTTGTTATAACGGTCTGGACCGCTTTGGCATTTTTCAGTGACTTAGCGGATAGCTAAAAAGAAGAGAAAATCGAGCAGAGCTAAGATCATGTTTTTAAAAAACAAAAAGCATGACTAAGAGTGATGGGCTTATAACCATATTGAAAAGAGGAATTGTAGATATAAAAAAGGGAAGCCTCAGCTTCCCTTTTTCTAGCGCTTTCTTCAAAAAGAAGAAGAGTGCAAGATTACGATTAATTCAGTAAGAATTAGTCGAAGATCTTAGCAACAACACCAGCACCTACAGTACGGCCACCTTCACGGATAGCGAAACGTAGACCTTCGTCCATAGCGATTGGAGCGATTAGCTCAACTTGCATTTGGATGTTGTCGCCTGGCATTACCATTTCTACGCCTTCTGGTAGAGAGATGTCACCAGTTACGTCAGTTGTACGGAAGTAGAACTGTGGACGGTAGCCTTTGAAGAATGGAGTGTGACGACCACCTTCATCTTTAGAAAGTACGTATACTTCTGACTCGAACTTAGTGTGTGGAGTGATTGAACCAGGCTTAGCTAGTACTTGACCACGTTCAACTTCATCACGCTTAGTACCACGTAGAAGTGCACCAACGTTCTCACCAGCACGACCTTCGTCAAGAAGCTTACGGAACATTTCAACACCAGTACATGTAGTAGTAGTAGTGTCTTTGATACCAACGATAGCAACTTCGTCACCTACGTTTAGGATACCA
>NZ_CAWMYL010000237.1:0-691 GCF_963871815.1 Vibrio sp. L85 | reverse complement strand
TCTTTCCTTATGCAAGGCAAATTGCCGCTGGCAGCAAAGCTGAGCGGTGTGTAGTGGCTAGAAAGGGGAAGTAAAGTGGAATTAAAAACCTTGCTGTCACAAGGCTTACAATAGTCTGGTTAAGTTTTTGAGGAGCGCTAAGTCTCGCTAGTTTCTATCACAGACGAACTAAAGACTTGGTCTAGCTTATGGGGTAGGAGCATTTTTTATTCTTAGTTTGTTCATTTTATCAGCAAAATCAATGAAGTCAGCAGAGGGTTCTCCAATAGATTGACAAAAGTGGTCAATGCAGTTCTGTATGCACTCTAATACATGATCATGCTCTGATAATGTGTTTGGTGCTCGAACAGAAAGTTGGTCATGTGTTATTGTCAATATCTCTTCTAATGCTTGTTTAAGCAAATTGTTGTTGTGGCGACAATCAAGTAGAGATCCTGCCATTATGTTGATGGCAAATAAAGTCATTCTATTGAGTTCTCGATATGCTTCTTTATGTAATAAAGTGGTTGGCGTATTGGTCAGTCTCTTTGTTGCTTCTTTGTTAACGAGCTTCCAATACGGTTTGTTAACGCCATGGTCACGAGTAAAGTTCGCGACGGTCGTCTCTTCCCAGTATGGTCTATCGATAAAGTGGTGCTTTAACTCTTCTATACACCAGTTGACGTCTTGTTCAAATGAGGGATTAACAATG
>NZ_CAWMYL010000236.1:0-242 GCF_963871815.1 Vibrio sp. L85 | reverse complement strand
TCGTAGGTTTTGCTGACCGCTTCATCACCGCCAGTGCCACCAATACGACCCAGCATGTCGCCCGTTTCGAAGCCTTGTGAACTTTCAGTGTTCGCGTTCCAACCGTTCGAGCCAGACTCGAAGTTATCAGAAGCAATCACCAAGTCTGACGCAATCGACAGCTCTGGCATATCAACCACAGATTGAACGTCAATGTTCGCTTCTGCTGGCACGGTTGCGGTGCCATCGTTGACATCAAACGT
>NZ_CAWMYL010000235.1:0-3175 GCF_963871815.1 Vibrio sp. L85 | reverse complement strand
TACTAGATATCAAGCGACTTCTCCTATCCCCTGGGAACACATCAATCTTACCGGAGAATATCGTTGGCCAAAGCCTTAGCGTAGGATTTCGCCCTCTCCCGCAAACGACCCCTATTTGCGGAACTGCGGGCGTGGCGCTGTTGGTGTTGACACCAAACGCAGCGCTAGATCCTGTCGGCGTCGCAGCGGGCCTGGCGGGGGCGGTTTCCATGGCGTTCGGAACCGTGCTGACCCGCAAGTGGCAACCTCCCGTGCCTCTGCTCACCTTTACCGCCTGGCAACTGGCGGCCGGAGGACTTCTGCTCGTTCCAGTAGCTTTAGTGTTTGATCCGCCAATCCCGATGCCTACAGGAACCAATGTTCTCGGCCTGGCGTGGCTCGGCCTGATCGGAGCGGGTTTAACCTACTTCCTTTGGTTCCGGGGGATCTCGCGACTCGAACCTACAGTTGTTTCCTTACTGGGCTTTCTCAGCCCGGGGACCGCCGTGTTGCTAGGATGGTTGTTCTTGGATCAGACGCTGAGTGCGCTTCAAATCATCGGCGTCCTGCTCGTGATCGGGAGTATCTGGCTGGGCCAACGTTCCAACCGCACTCCTAGGGCGCGTATAGCTTGCCGGAAGTCGCCTTGACCCGCATGGCATAGGCCTATCGTTTCCACGATCAGCGATCGGCTCGTTGCCCTGCGCCGCTCCAAAGCCCGCGACGCAGCGCCGGCAGGCAGAGCAAGTAGAGGGCAGCGCCTGCAATCCATGCCCACCCGTTCCACGTTGTTATAGAAGCCGCATAGATCGCCGTGAAGAGGAGGGGTCCGACGATCGAGGTCAGGCTGGTGAGCGCCGCCAGTGAGCCTTGCAGCTGCCCCTGACGTTCCTCATCCACCTGCCTGGACAACATTGTTTGCAGCGCCGGCATTCCGATGCCACCCGAAGCAAGCAGGACCATGATCGGGAACGCCATCCATCCCCGTGTCGCGAAGGCAAGCAGGATGTAGCCTGTGCCGTCGGCAATCATTCCGAGCATGAGTGCCCGCCTTTCGCCGAGCCGGGCGGCTACAGGGCCGGTGATCATTGCCTGGGCGAGTGAATGCAGAATGCCAAATGCGGCAAGCGAAATGCCGATCGTGGTCGCGTCCCAGTGAAAGCGATCCTCGCCGAAAATGACCCAAAGCGCGGCCGGCACCTGTCCGACAAGTTGCATGATGAAGAAGACCGCCATCAGGGCGGCGACGACGGTCATGCCCCGGGCCCACCGGAACGAAGCGAGCGGGTTGAGAGCCTCCCGGCGTAACGGCCGGCGTTCGCCTTTGTGCGACTCCGGCAAAAGGAAACAGCCCGTCAGGAAATTGAGGCCGTTCAAGGCTGCCGCGGCGAAGAACGGAGCGTGGGGGGAGAAACCGCCCATCAGCCCACCGAGCACAGGTCCCGCGACCATCCCGAACCCGAAACAGGCGCTCATGAAGCCGAAGTGCCGCGCGCGCTCATCGCCATCAGTGATATCGGCAATATAAGCGCCGGCTACCGCCCCAGTCGCCCCGGTGATGCCGGCCACGATCCGCCCGATATAGAGAACCCAAAGGAAAGGCGCTGTCGCCATGATGGCGTAGTCGACAGTGGCGCCGGCCAGCGAGACGAGCAAGATTGGCCGCCGCCCGAAACGATCCGACAGCGCGCCCAGCACAGGTGCGCAGGCAAATTGCACCAACGCATACAGCGCCAGCAGAATGCCATAGTGGGCGGTGACGTCGTTCGAGTGAACCAGATCGCGCAGGAGGCCCGGCAGCACCGGCATAATCAGGCCGATGCCGACAGCGTCGAGCGCGACAGTGCTCAGAATTACGATCAGGGGTCTGTTGGGTTTCACGTCTGGCCTCCGGACCAGCCTCCGCTGGTCCGATTGAACGCGCGGATTCTTTATCACTGATAAGTTGGTGGACATATTATGTTTATCAGTGATAAAGTGTCAAGCATGACAAAGTTGCAGCCGAATACAGTGATCCGTGCCGCCCTGGACCTGTTGAACGAGGTCGGCGTAGACGGTCTGACGACACGCAAACTGGCGGAACGGTTGGGGGTTCAGCAGCCGGCGCTTTACTGGCACTTCAGGAACAAGCGGGCGCTGCTCGACGCACTGGCCGAAGCCATGCTGGCGGAGAATCATACGCATTCGGTGCCGAGAGCCGACGACGACTGGCGCTCATTTCTGATCGGGAATGCCCGCAGCTTCAGGCAGGCGCTGCTCGCCTACCGCGATGGCGCGCGCATCCATGCCGGCACGCGACCGGGCGCACCGCAGATGGAAACGGCCGACGCGCAGCTTCGCTTCCTCTGCGAGGCGGGTTTTTCGGCCGGGGACGCCGTCAATGCGCTGATGACAATCAGCTACTTCACTGTTGGGGCCGTGCTTGAGGAGCAGGCCGGCGACAGCGATGCCGGCGAGCGCGGCGGCACCGTTGAACAGGCTCCGCTCTCGCCGCTGTTGCGGGCCGCGATAGACGCCTTCGACGAAGCCGGTCCGG
Source organism: Vibrio sp. L85 (assembly GCF_963871815.1). NCBI lineage: Bacteria > Pseudomonadati > Pseudomonadota > Gammaproteobacteria > Vibrionales > Vibrionaceae > Vibrio > Vibrio sp. L85. Next base: position 660 of record NZ_CAWMYL010000235.1, on the reverse strand, counting down.
ACGCAGCGTTCGAGCAGGGACTCGCGGTGATTGTCGATGGATTGGCGAAAAGGAGGCTCGTTGTCAGGAACGTTGAAGGACCGAGAAAGGGTGACGATTGATCAGGACCGCTGCCGGAGCGCAACCCACTCACTACAGCAGAGCCATGTAGACAACATCCCCTCCCCCTTTCCACCGCGTCAGACGCCCGTAGCAGCCCGCTACGGGCTTTTTCATGCCCTGCCCTAGCGTCCAAGCCTCACGGCCGCGCTCGGCCTCTCTGGCGAGGCGGATGTGACGCGGGTGCGCTTCGTGAAATCAGCCCAGCGGCTCGGATTCAGCCTCGACGAGATCGCAGAGCTGCTGAGGCTGGATGACGGCACCCACTGCGAGGAAGCCAGCAGCCTGGCCGAGCACAAGCTTCAGGACGTGCGCGAAAAAATGACCGACCTGGCGCGCATGGAAACCGTGCTATCCGAACTTGTGTTCGCCTGCCATGCGCGGCAAGGGAACGTTTCTTGCCCGCTGATTGCTTCGCTGTAAGGGGAGAAAGAGCCGCGTGGTGCCGACGCGGTGTAGCCGAGGGTAGTTACGCCTTAGCGTGCTTTATTTTCCGTTTTCTGAGACGACCCCTTCATGCCGCCTGTTTTTCCTGCTCATTGGCACGTTTCGCAACCTGTT
>NZ_CAWMYL010000234.1:0-275061 GCF_963871815.1 Vibrio sp. L85 | reverse complement strand
GCTTTTTTCATTTTGCTATCCTGTACTTGTTCATGGTTCGCTAATGTTTGATTTTCTGAAAAATTTTGTCCAGAGGCGTTTCACGGAGCTTAGCTTCGGGACAAAAGCGCCATAGAACATCCACTCTAAACATATGTGCCCCGAAGTTGTTCGCCTAATATTTGGGACACACTTTTCTTGCTATTAATTGACCTATTTCTCCTAATGATTCAATATGGCTCTGATTGAATAATGTGGTTCTGCATCTGTCTAGTGAGTAGGTTGCTATTCAATCTATGAGTAAATTTTTATACTTTACAATGATAGACCTACTTACAAGTAACATTGTGTTTTTGAACCTGTTAATTCCTAGGAGAAAGTATGGCATTTCAAAGAATGATGACAGATCGAATCAAAGTTATTAAAACTAATGGTGATGAGTATTCGGATTTAAAGGCTAGTGTGCAAGATAAAGGTATTTACCTTATGCAATCAAATGTTTTGATTGAAACAAATGATCTAATACAGAGGTTTATGTCTAGCGGCGGTGAAGAAACTTACAAAGTAATAGATCCAGGCTTTCACGAAAAATTTCATTCAATACCAGCACATTATCAAATCAAAGCTAAAAAGTTAGGTATTCCAGAAGCTAAGGAAGCAGTTCAAAATATTACTTACAACTTCCATGGTGACAATGCTCGAGTTAACAATAACTCGGTAGACAACTCAACTAATATCGTCAATCAGAACTCTGAAATCGTAGAGCATATACTGCTCCTTCGAAGCGAAATTGATAGGCTTGTTCAAGATACTGCTGAAAAGAAAGAAGCATTGGAAGTTGTTGATGCAATTGAACTACAGATTCAGTCAGACAAACCGAGTAAAGCAGTTGTCAAAACTTTGCTAAGTGCGCTGCCTCATGCGGGCAGTATCGCTAGTGTAGGCTCATTTCTACTTTCGATACTTTAGGATTTCAATTTAATGACTGCACACGAAAAGATTAAGAAATACGCTTGTATACAGGAGATAACATGAAGAATTTGGATTGTGAATCAAGTATACCTTTATCTATAAAAAAACGGCGTGAAAGTAACTTAAAAAATGCACTTAAATTCATTCTTGCTGATCAAACTATAGAGCTATTAGACATTTCATTTCCATATGTTTTGAAAAACCTTAATCGTGTTCTCACCCGTTATTGTCAATTGGCGCTAGATGGAGAAAACTTTTACAATTCTGATGCGAAAGGAATCGATGCATGGGTGGAACTACCTAACAAAGGCAAATTTGTGATTAAGTTTCCCATTCCAAATGAACTGTATAGCGAGGAGGTTTTTAATCATTCAAGGTGGAGCGGCAATGGTTCAATTCTTGGGTTAGGTGAAGAAGTAATCATGGACTATTTTTTCCCTTACTTAATAAGATATGTATCGCAAAATTATGATAATTTAACGGAAGAAGATAAAGCAATACTTCTAAATCCATATGATTGGGATTTTGGTCCTTCATAGTAAGGGGTTGCACCACCGAAACTAGACAGTTAATTAAACGACTTTTCATTAGCTGAGTTTATTCATGGATTGCTAATTTAGCAAAATGAATAACTCATAAATGTCCAGTTGTGAGCTACGATACCAGTAGTTAAAATTGTACGATCTAGTCGGAACTAATACATTTTGCTTACCACTTCTCTTCGCTCCCGTCATCGCTTCTCGGGTCGATGCTTTCGCTTTTCGGCACAATATGCATTTCTAAATTTAGCGACGATAAAATGCGAAATAGAGTCTGAATCCTTGTGGTTTCTGGATTAAGCTCAAACTTAGAAACCGTGTCTTGTTTTATACCTACAGGATCAGCAACCTTATTCTGAGATAGGTTGCTACTTTTTCTTTCATCACGAAGATGTATCGCTAACTGCTTAGGCGATGTTATCAACATAACAATCCCTCATATTACCCTCTATAGAGGGTAGTTTTAGCTTTACCCGCAGTCAAGGGTAAAATAAAAAACAGCCCTTTGGGCTGTTTGGTTCTAGTTTGTTGGTGCTTCTACGCTTACTGAGTATGTAATTAGATTTTTAGCATCTTCGCTAACCTTTTTCGGTTTGGCTTGTAATCCAATGACGTTAAGGTCTGAGTGTAAGTTGCAAATTTTTTTAAACCGAAATGGGTTATCGGATAATCCCGAAATATGCAGTATGAACGACACAGCTACTTAACCTAACTCTTCGCACAACTTTAAAGGTCATACTGCAAGCAGTGTGACTGAGCTACCTTATATTAGGAACTACGCTGCATTGCGCTTAAAGTTCTCAGCCTGCTCAAAAATCTCTTTATACACTTCATCACGATCAATCGGTGGGTAGCCCCACTCATCGAGCAAAATGATCAGGTCAAAGTGCAATTCAGCTTTGATATCATCTCGCTTGTTCCAATCTGTATACTTGGCTTTATCATCAATGACTTTCTTCACTTCTTTAGATAGATCAAGCAGCTTCTCTTCAGGATAGGTAAAGTCGTACTTATGAGCTAATGAAATGAGAATGTCGTAAAAGGCTTTTTCTTCAAAATCTATCCCCATTTCACCGAATGAAGCCATTTCAGCACGTAGTTCATTGTAAAGGTTAATAATTTCATCAGAAAAATCATTAATGACTTCCGAGCGAAGTACATCCTTTTCGTCACGCTCATTGTACTTTTCAACCAACATATTCATTTTCTTAGTGAAATCGACACCTTTCACTTTATTGGTCTTTTTAAACTCCCCAATCGCTTTAGCCAGCATTTGCTGAAGCAGTTGAAGCTTTGTATTTGGCTGTTTCACCATCTCCAATTTGGCAAGATAATCATCATCGAAAATATCAATCTCACCACCGTCTTTCTCACCCAGTTTAAAGATCTCTTCAACACCATCACTGATAAGCGCATCTTTAACCAAATCACGCACTCTGCGGTTCATCTGGTCAACATCTGGCGCACCACCCGTAGTGATCTTAAACACGATGGTTCGAACCGCTAGATAATAGTGAATCTTGTCCTTATGCTCTTTGGTCAGCTCACTACTACCCACACAAATGTCATAAGCTGATTTAAGGCGTTTGGTCAGTTCCATAAACGTCTTTTCAAACTTCTTGGTTCTTAGTGCAAAATCAGCCGAAGCATTTAAGCAATGTAACTGCTCTAGTGGTGTACCATTAAAGTAGGGCTTAGAGTCGAACTTATGGAACAGCCCATCCAACAGGCTCAAGTGATCCTTAACGATAATGACCGACTGTTTAATGTCTTCTAGATCCTGATCTTGCCCTGCTGTGTATTGAGAAAGTGCAAGGTTCATCTGTTTTTTTATGCCGATGTAATCGACTACCAGACCATTCTCTTTACCTTCAAATTTACGGTTTACTCTCGAAATGGTTTGGATCAGATTATGCTTTTGCAAAGGCTTATCAATGTAGATGGTATCGAGGAACGGTACATCAAAGCCCGTTAGCCACATATCGACAACAATAGCGATTTTGAAGTTCGATTTACCATTTTTAAACTGACGATCCAGCTCTTTACGGTACTCTTTATTGCCGAGTTTGTTCCAGAGAGCTTTATCATCGTCTTTGTTACGAGTCATAATCATCTTGACTCGTTCCATCGGCTTCACTTTCTTCTTATCACTTTCTGATAGAGTTGCACCGTCTTCACAGACTTTTACTTCATCCCACTCAGGGCGAAGCTTAAGCAGCTCTTTATAGAACTGGTAAGCGATTTCACGACTACTACAAACGAACATTGCTTTGCCTTTTTGAGTCGTGCCTTCTTCAACACGATTCTCATAATGCTCAACAAAGTCTTTTGCTATAGCTTTGATACGATCTGGGTCGCCCAGTATGGTAGACATACTTGCCATAGCCGTTTTGCTTTTATCTATTTGATATTCATTTGTTCCAGCGTCTTCACACTCTTTATAGTATTTTTCGACTTCATCAAGCTGGCGACCATCAAGTAGCACTTTTGCAGCTCGACCTTCATAAACAATACGAACAGTAATTTCATCGTAAACCGATTCTGTCATTGTGTAGCTATCGACAACCGCACCAAATACATCCAACGTTGCGTCAATCGGTGTACCAGTAAAACCGACATAAGTCGCGTTTGGTAAAGAGTCGTGAAGATACTTAGCAAAGCCGTAAGTCTTTTTCACGCCGTCTTCAGTAACGGTAATTTTCTGTTCTAAATTGGTTTGGCTACGGTGTGCTTCATCCGAGATACAAATGACATTGGTTCGCTCAGTCAGCAGCTCCAAATCTTCCGTAAATTTATGGATGGTAGTTAAGAATACACCGCCACTTTTACGCCCTTTCAGGTGTTCTCGAAGTTCAGCACGGCTCTCTACGCTAATGATATTTTGATCACCCACGTAACCTTTTGCATTAGTGAATTGACCTGAAAGCTGATCATCTAGATCAGTACGGTCAGTGATGAGAATGATAGTGGGACTACCCAGTTCGACATCTTTCATCAGTAGACGAGATAGGAACAACATTGTGTAGCTCTTACCACAACCAGTCGCACCGAAATACGTACCCCCCTTACCATCACCACTCACCAACTTTCCGTACTCATCAAAGTACTTCATATGTTGTTTTATATTGGCAAAAAGCTTTGTTGCTGCATAATACTGAGGATAACGACAAACAATCTTCTCTTGTTTGCTTGAGGTATCTGGTAGGTAGATAAAGTGACGAATCACATCGGTAAGGCGTTTCTTATTGAACAAGCCGCTGATCATCGTAAACAGTGAATCAATGCCGTCTTTGTCTAGCTTCTCTTCACCCGTAATTTTACGCCAAGAGTAAAAGAACTCGTATGGGGCAAAGTACGACCCCATTTTGCTGTTCACGCCATCACTAATCACACACAGAGCGTTGTATTTGAATAGTTCAGGGATATCTCGATCATAACGAGTAGTTAGCTGCTTATACGCATCATAGATAGTCGCTTCTTCACGAATAGCACTCTTAAATTCAAATACCACAAGAGGTAAGCCATTGATGTAAAGAATCCCGTCTGGGATACGCAGCTCATAGCCTTGTATCTCCATTTGGTTGACGATGCGATAGATATTACCGTCTTGCTTTGGTAAGTAACTCAAACTCGATTCTGCTACTTTTAGCTGGTCACTAGCCTCTGATTCAAGAGCTGCTACAACACTTTCAAAGTCGATAAGCTGAATGTATAAATCTTTCTGACTTACATCTTCACGCTTTAACAAAAAGCCATCAGAGACAAACTTCATTATGGCTTTGTTGGTATCGTAGAGATCCGAAGCTGGAAGATACTCAAGCTTATGGATAATTTGCTCTATCTCATAGGCTGTAATACCTTCCGCTTGATAACGTTTGGCTAGAAATTCACGAAGATCGGGCTTAATCAGCACATCTTCAGGTGATCGCTCAATCGCTTCACCACGAGAATGGGGGTAGCCTTCTTTCCCTAGCAGTTCAATGATGGCTTGCTCTAGCCTTTCTTCTGTGAATTTCATTAATTAAGCCTTCGAGATCCTTTGTAAAATTATTTGTGATAGATTTTTTAGCTGAATCTGAGAATTTTTTATCACATCAACATTGTCAGTTATCTTATTGATAATATCTTCGAGTTGAAGAATCACACCACCGTCTGGTCTTATAATATTAATCTTTACTAAATCTTTTATCGGCAACTGTGGTTGAGCAGAACCTGACAAAAAAGATTCAATTTTATTTTTCATTTCAACACTTTGAAGCAACGAAAAAATAAAACCCGAATACTCTTCAGCTTTAGGTCTGATAATTAACATTCCAGAATTGATTCGCATATGCTCATAAGGGGTTACACTAGAAAATCTAGCGACATTTCCGATTGTCCCTCTAGTTGTCAGAACCACATCATTGACCTGAAGCTTCCCTTTCCTTAGCAAAGAATCTCTTTCTTGATCAATAAAAGATAGATTCTCAAATAGGAATCCTTTTTTAGTAACATTGCCTGTATTCAGAAACAAACAATACCCTTGAGCTTTCATTTGCTCTTTGCTTGGGTAGTTTTTGCCACGGTCTCCATCAATCAAATCAGACATATCGCTAAGGTTTCCGAATGACCAACCATCAGGTATATTTTTTTCTAATTCTTCACAATGCTTCATCTCACCACCTGAAGACTTGTAAGGCTTCCCTTCTAGTTCAGGCTTACCGATGGATTCTGCGTATTCTTTTGATATCGGGAACTCAAAATCGACAAACCATTGTTGGTAAATAGCTTGAGCGGTATCTTCTAGCTTTTGAGTAAGTTGTTCGTTGAGTGCAATACGGTCATTCACCACATTGTATTCACGCACGATTTCGCGCTGCTTTTCTATAGATGGGATTGGTAGTTCCATATCGCAAAAGTCAGCCCAGCTAAAACCACCACGAACACTATTGTCAGTCATAAACCAAGCGTTTCGGTCGAACTCTGAGCGTCTGCACCACATCATCAGATATGCAGGTAAAAGCTCTTCTTCATCCTTTACCTCAAAAACCACATATGCTGGCGATACAATAATTGGTTCATCATCTTCAAGCATTGAAATGGGCAACACTTCATCTCGGCCAACGTGCATTGGGTTAAATGCAAATTGATTTTTCTTAACAACTCGGTACTTGCTTAGATCTGTACCATTGATGTTCGCAACCGAAGGCATAAAGTGTTTATTGATGTTTATCCCTTTAAGCGAAGAGACAGAGTCATCCGTATTTTTTAGTTTGATTTGGGTGACGTAATCACCAATACGCTTATAGTGTGATCTCATAGCCCAACTCTTCAAATACAGATAAAAGTTCCGATTTCGACTTTTCTTCTTGCTTCAATAGTGCTGTAAAGTCATCTCGCATTTGACTCATTTTCTGGTCAAAATCGACATCTTCATCGTGATTCTTAAACTCGATGTATTTACTTGGCACTAATGAGTAGTCTTTTGCTGCGATCTCTTCTTTAGTCGCAGAGTAACAATACTCAGCAATATCTTTGTATTCGGTTTCGGCACGTACTTCTTGCCAAGTGTGAAGCGTTTCAGCAATTTCAGAGATTTTCTCTGGAGAGAATTGAACGTACTTTTTCTCAAATGCTTCACCGTGTTTACGTAAGTCCATAAACAGAACTTTGTCTTCACGGTTACGGTAATGACGAGTCAGGTCTTCGTGTGGAACAGTTCGCTCTTTCTTGTTCTTATTAACAACCCAAAGTGTCACACTGATATCGGTGGTATAGAACATCTTCATCGGCAAAATGATGATCGCTTCTACTAAACCATTCTCGACAAGTTTCTGGCGAATAGCTTTTTCTGTCCCATCACCTGATAACGCACCGTTAGCTAGAATAAATCCAGCCACACCGTTTTCAGACAGCTTAGAAACCATATGCAAAATCCAACCATAGTTAGCATTGCCTGTTTGCGGTGTTTCGTAGCCGTCCCAGCGATGATCATCAACTAGCTCATCAGAAGCTCGCCAGTCTTTTTGGTTAAATGGTGGGTTTGCCATTATGAAATCAGCTTTAAGAGTTTCATGCTGATCATTGGCAAAGGTATCTTTTGCCGCTGCACCAAGGTTGGCAGAGATACCACGAATAGCGAGGTTCATTTTCGCTAGTTTGTAGGTTGCACCTGTGTACTCTTGACCATACACAGAAATGTCTTTCTTATTGCCTTTGTGGTTCTCAATGAACTTCATTGACTGAACAAACATACCACCCGAACCACAACAAGGGTCATAGATTTTACCTTTGTATGGCTCAATCAATTCTGCGATTAGGTTAACGATGCTCTTTGGTGTATAGAACTCGCCCTTACCCTTACCCTCTGCAATCGCAAATTTAGACAAGAAATATTCGTAGACTCGACCTACTACATCTTCATGCGGATTCGCTAGGGTGTCGATGTTGTTAATCACGTCAATCAGCGCAGATAGCTTGCTGACATCCAAACCAAGACGAGAGAAATAGTTATCAGGCAATGCGCCTTGTAATGCTTTGTTGGTTTTCTCGATGGTGCTTAAAGCAGTATCGATCTTTAGAGCAATATCTTCTTGTTTAGCGTTTTGCTGAACAAAGCTCCAACGACTGTTTTCTGGTAGATAAAACACATTGTCTTTGGTGTAGGCAGGAACCATATCAACGTGCTTTTCCAGCCCTGAATCAATCAGCTTTTGGCGCTGTTTCTCAAATGTATCACTGATGAACTTGAGGAAAATCAGGCTCAATACGATGTGTTTGTATTCTGACGATTCAACACTACCACGCAGCTTGTTTGCCGCATCCCAGAGTGTTTCTTCAAATGATTTTTCTTTCTTCTTTGCTGCTGGTTTCTTAGCCATGTTCTTATTTGCCATGCGAGATTTTGGCAAATTCTACATCAATATGAAACAAGCGACTAGGAATCGCATCAAGGTTCAAGGAATGTCTAAGAAAGCATGAGGCTAACGGTACAATCGACTCTTCATCATTAATTCTGGGTTGTAAGTACAATAATCGCAGAAAATGAAATCGACCAGCAAGCAACGAACCAGCTTGGAAAGTCTACTTTTCTGATCTGATGGTCGATAAAGGAATCATTATTTGCAAGGTAACAAGATACGTAAATATTAGAGATGATAATATAAAACTCAGTAGAAGCGTCGTACTCAACAGCTAAGCTCATTTGAAGAACGCAGTGTATCTATTGTCAGCGTAAACGCATTCAACATTCCATTAAGTTTTGCAGTTTCAAAGCTCAGTTTTTTCGTTCTCTCAGCGATCATCCCTTCAAGTGTCGGGAAACATTCGGCTAAGTTTTTATACGCCTCAGCTTCCCCCGCTAACTCTGTTTTTTTTGCTTGTAGACAGTCGATCTGCATTTGGACATGATCAAGCACATTTGCTATTCCTCCATCAGAATTATTGCCGTTTTCTGATGTTAGTGGGTTAACTCGACAACCAGATAGCAGCTCAGCCTGGTCTCTATCACCACATACTTTCACAAATTCAGGGTTTTGGTCACGCCTTGGTGATAGTTGTAACAAGAGATTTTGATTTTTTAGTCTACATATTTGTCGATAAGCAATTTTTCTCAACTCCTTATCATCAACATTTTTATATCCTCGATCTAGTGTCTTTATTCTCATAACAAACTGATCAAGCGTAATTCTCTCATCGTTTGAAAGAGCGTTGTAAATACTAAAAAATGGTTCTCTCAATCGTATAGTCATTTTTTGATACCTGTAAAAGCACACCTACCCACTATAATGGGTTGACCAATAAAGATCAACGTGAAAAAAAGGAAGGCATAAAATCCTCGTCATATGAAATGACTCTAAATAAAAATCATAAAAATGAATAAGATAGTGCGAGAGTTTGCAAAGAATCTGCACGAGCAGAGAGTTAGAAAAAAAATTTCGCAAGAAAAGTTAAGTCTAGCTTGTGGGTTTAACAAAAAGTTAGTGGGAATTTTGGAACGTAGCGAACAGCGAATAACATTGGAAAAAGTATATATACTTGCAGCTCACTTAGACTGCTCAATTTACGACTTACTGCCGCACGAAGATCCTCAACATATTGAAGCAATGATTAAACTCGATGAGTAACTAGAATCATTATATATCTACACTTTCGATAGGAAAGAAATACCTAAGCTTTTGATATATATAAAGATAAAGAAAAATCAGTCTAGTAAATAAACCATCCGCTTCATGCGGATGGTTAACCTATATGGCTTTGACGAAACTAAACTGCAACTTGAGCTTTGATTGCAGGCTGTGGATCGTAACCAACCAACTCAAAATCTTCCAACTTGTAATCATATATAGATGCAGGTTTACGCTTAAGCTTAAGCTGTGGAAGGGGAGTAGGAGTTCTCTGTAACTGAGTTTTAACTTGATCAATATGGTTAGAGTATATATGCGCATCACCGATACTCATGATCAGTTCGCCAACTTCAAGGTCACATTGTTGCGCTAGCATATATACCCAAAGTGCCGCTTGAGCTGTATTGAATGGATGCCCCAAGAAAAGATCATTTGATCGAATCGTACACATCAAATTTAATTTATTATCAATAACTTGGAACTGATAAAGTAAATGACATGGTGGTAACGCCATCTTTCCTTGACGAACATTTTCATGTGGAGTCAATTTTTCATCGGGTAAATACTCCACATTCCAACCGTGGAACAAAATCCTTCTAGAAGTAGGATTGTTTTTTAGCAAATCAACAACATAATCAATTTGATTGATAGTTGAACCGTCTTTGGTTTCCCAAGCAGTCCATTGTTTGCCATAAACGGGACCTAACGAACCATCTTCTAAAGCCCACTCATTCCAAATTCTAGCATCGAGGTCATTGATATTCGTACTACCTGATATGAACCAAAGTAATTCATTTACTATCGATTTAAAATGAACCTTTTTAGTTGTAAGTAGCGGAAACCCTTTAGCTAAATCAACACGATACATGCGACCAAATACTGATAATGTACCAGTACCAGTTCTATCTCCTTTAACGGATCCGTTCTCTAAAACGTCTTCTAATAACTCTAAATATTGTTTCATTTGTTAAGTTCTTCTAATAAGTTAATTCTATCTTCAAGAGACCGTGCCTTGAGTCTCTCCTTCTCTAGTTCTTTCTTGTACCAATCAACAAGATCCGCCTTTCTGCTCAGTTGAATGTCTAGTTGTCCTGCTTCTTGCGAAAGCGTCTGGAACTTAGTAAACCAGTACACAAGCTCATTTTTTGCATTCTCCAACTGATTTTCTAACTCTGTTACATGATCTTTCTTATCACTTTTATCTTGCTCTTTCTTATTCTTTTTTATTATTTTTATACGTTTAAGTTCGTCAGAGACTGTTGTTTCTATCTGAAGATCGCCCACAGTTAGGCTTCTATTCCTCAGTGTGTTTCTATGAAGACCAGACTGGCGTTCTAGTTCGGCTAAAGTCGCAGATAACGTTTTATCGTTTTCTATGATTTTCAGAGCTTTATTTATCTTCTCTGTGTTCTCTAGAAAGTCCGCTTGGTTTTTATCATCAAACTCATAACTCGTTGTGGCGCTCATGATATTATCAGCTCCTCACCTAGATCCAATAGAACTGCTTCAGCTTCTTGCATAGCTGCCAATATCTGCTCCTGCTTATCTTCAAAACCTTCTTTTCCTACTAGTGCCTTGTTCGACAAATAGACTTCTCTCCACTTGGGAGCATGAGCTTTTGTTACAATAGAATTTTTACACCGCAATGGATTACAACGTAGCCCCCCAAGACATGGCAGAGAGTCATCAAACTTTTCCATCTCATTATCGCCAAAACAGAAGCCTGTACCTACATTTACAATTGCCATCCCTTGCTCTGCCATGGCTTCGTAGATTTCATCATCAGAGAAGCCTTCTGCTCGATACCCTATAAATGCCTGAGTAAGCCTCTCTTTATGCTCTTTCCCTTTCTCTCCCAAATACGTTCCGTCAGGGTTCATAGTAGACTTGACGCTTTCAATCTCGGCTTGTTGACGAATTGACTGCCGCTTTCCTTTTGTCGCGTCACTACTAAGTCTTTCAGCTATCTCACCATACTCCAAAGTGACATCACTAGTACTTTTGTATCCAGAGTGTTTAGAAATACTCTCAACTACATGCTTCAATTGATATGAAATGAAAGGCAACCCAAGATCAACTCGGTATAACTGATACGCTAGAGTATGTCTGTACATATATGTGGTGAACTGAAGCTCTTTCCATTGCTCAACACTAAACAACCTAACAAAATACTTCTAAAAAGAATGCTTTATACCCTGTGAACTCATTGATTCTGGCTTCGAACCATACTCAACCGTATCAGCATTACTAAACAAATATGGGTTGTTTTTGCACTTAGCTATTAACTTTGCAGCGGTAATAGCATCTTTCATGATCGGGATAGTTACAAACTTGTCATCAAAAAGGTTAAAACTTTCTGATTTGCCTTTTTTCTCTTCGGTAACAATTAGGTCATCACCTTCAGAAGTTACAAGACAGCTCTCTATTATTATTTCCGAAAGAGCATTCGGTCTCATGCCAGAAAATTGTGCGATTATGTAACAGCATGCATCGTATACTTCATTAATCTTATTCCTGACTTCTTCAAAACTCTCAAAGCCATGACGCTCACTGATTTTTTTTCTTAACTTATGCTCTGAGAGTTTATTAGTGCCATCAACATACAAACCTGGATGAATAGTCACTATCTTAGATATCTCAGCTTCAGAATATCCTTTTCTGAATAACCTTATTACAGCATAGTCATCTATCAACTCACGGGTGATACCAAGACAAGGTGCTGAACTACCTAAAGCATCAAGATGTTTGAGAGCAAGTTGATCAAAAATATCCTCATTGCAACCTCTTAATAGGTCAACAATGCGATATGTTGAGTGGGATACAAGTTTTTCAAAGACATCATTTTCAAAAACTAATCTAGCCTTTCGTTTCTTAGTCTTCCGCTCAGGAAACTCAAGAACCCCAAAATCAACCTGAATGCTATGATCCAGAATTTTTACTGCAAAAGGATGCTTTAAGTAATAGCAAAACTTCCAAAAAGCATTATCCACTGTATAAGGATAATCTTTTGCGGCTTCTTTAAAATCAGACTCTAAAATATCTGAAAGCGTCTGATATTTCTCATTAATAAAGTCTATCGGAGCATCATCAGATATCTTTTTGAATACATGATCTAAAAATCGCAAACCAGACTCGAACTGTGAGATTGCAGTATTAGGCTTGATACTTTTTTTGCCTTTTGAGCCTTCAGAAAACACTACTGCATTTAGCATTAAGTAATTTAATAAGCATTTGATTTCTATAATTATATAGTTTGGTATACAGCTATATTTATAGAAATCGATTCGTAGCTTCGAGCCAGCCACATTCTTGGAAGGATTCAGAGCATCATCATTATAATCCCAAGTCATCTCACCAAACTTAGAAAGCTTGGTGACTGGCATCTGAGTCAGTAGATGAGCATAAGAGTTAATATCGATATCCTGTGAAAAAATATGCTGCTGGGTTACAAAGTTCTGGACCACCTTTTTATTTTCACTGAACTTATTCAACAGTGCTATTTGACTCTTCTGTTCCATTCTATGCTCCAGCACTATCGATAATATTAGTTTCTACAAAAAGAGATAGTCTCTCGCCCTCATCCAACTCTTTTTTAGAAAAACCATCTTCACCAGGGGTTAGTATTTCTTCTAGTAGAGATAGGTTTTCTTGTATAACAACCCCATAGGGAGTAGTCATGATCCTACTGTTCTGCATAAGAAGGAGATAATCTCTGCGCATAGCAAATAGTTCAGGTATGTGAGAAGCAATAAGCATTACATTTTCACAACCCAAACACTTGTTGTACTGGGAACATGCCTGCCCCTCTACAAACGCCGACGAATTCCTGATGAAGTCAGGGGGATCAAAAATATTGGCGCACCCACCTAGAGGAGTTGTAAAAACAACCTGGTCTTCATTATCTAAGTACTTTTTAGGTCTCTTACTCTTATTTTTCTGAGCTAAAGCACCTGTATGAATTTTTTTCAGCGCTGCGTACAATTTTTGTCTTGCTACGCGACTAAAATCAAGACGGTCAAGGTAGTTCGTTGTTGTAGATAAGTACTTATGACCCAGCATCAATTGGATCTCTCTAATTGATACATCTTTTTCTATCAGCTCGCTTACAAAAGTTGGTCGGAACCGCGCGATATTTAGCTGCGTTGGATCACCATCATCATTAACAATTGAGTGTTTGCTAACATAATTGTTAAAGTAACTTGTCAATGATTCAATCGCCATGACTTTTCCATAAGTTGCACGTCCCGTGCTTTTTATTAAAAATAGCCTTTTTGATATCTCTGCTGGCGCATCCTTTCTAATCTCTTTTGTTAACGCTATTACTGTATCGAATATATCTTTAACTGCTTTACTTTGAGATACTGTTAACCACTGCAACTCAGCTTTAAAAATATCGAGATGATAAGGTTTTTCACCTCCGCTACGTTCTTTCCAGTACGTAAGGCAAGGTCTTGACGTAATTTTATGCTGCATTAAATAATCATCAATTTCCAACGCACATATAGAGTCTGAATTTATACCCGTAATCTGAGCAAGGCGAAGAACAAATGGAGCTATTAATGCTCTATCTACAACAGGAATCACCCCCCAGTCTTTATAGAGTTGATGCAACTCTACATCATTAGACAGGATAATTCGTAAAAATGCGTCAGCAAAAACAGATGATGTATGACCATAGAAAACTGGCTCACAACCTAAGTGATTTTCAAATAGAAACCTCGCATTATCTAATGTCCCTTTTTTTGGAATCACATGATAGTCTGAATTTAAAGGGTATTCACCGACACCCGTATAAACATATGGCTCCATTAATTGCTTAGTTTGAGATATATCCGAAGCTAACGCATCATTGATCTGTTTACGCTCTCCGAGCGAGTAAGGTCGGTACATATCTGTTACACGCCCAACATCTTCGATTCCTTCAACGTCATAAAATGTCGTAAAACCAAGATTTTTAATTTGTGTAGCGCGTTTCAAGGTTTGCCTCAAACAAGAAATTATTGTGGCTGCACTACTAGGAGCAATATTTTTATTATCAATATTGGGGAGGATATAGTTTTTTCTGAAGCGACTTAAAAGGAACTCTTCAAGAATATCTTCTAAGGGAGTATCGGAGGGAACAGAAGATTCAATCAAAAAGTCTACGAAATGCTTATATGCAATTTTATAGTTGCTTATTCCAGAGTCACTATCAACAGACTTCAACTTAGCGGCAAATAACTGCCTAACTTGAACGTATGGCTCTGTATTATTTGTTATCTGAGTTAAATCACCAGCATCTTCCAGAGGTAAGTCAGATAAGTATGCCCATTCGTCGCGTTTTTGCTGTGCTCGTTCTTGAATGTTACTATCTCTTAGAGCAGCTCTATCTTTGGACAATACATAATTTTTATCTAAGATGCCTAACTCCAGCAGTTCATCATTGAACTCCGAAGATAGAGCAGCAACGATTTTGTAATTCTTTCCGCCACGATAGTTTGGTATGTAATTTTTAAACTGGATGCTGTTGCCAAAAATTTTTAGTTCGAACTTTTCTTCTAAGGACAGGCTAGCCCACCAGACTTTCATATTTCTTCTAATTTCGAGAGCTGAAGCTATTTCCTCAGGGAGAATGACTTCATACTCAATCATAAGCCCTCTGATCAACTCAATTAGTTCGGGATACCTGAGGAGTTGAGCTTGTGTTGCTCCCACGGTCTCTTGAAGGTACTTGTTAGACGGAACCGCTCCAAATTTTTTACTGTGTGTTATTGGAATGTTTAGGAGTAGCTTTGGCTCATTCCTATATGACTCAAGCAAACTCTCCAGTTCTGCTTTTATCTGGGATGAATTTTTTCTACTCATTTTTTATCTCCCAATTTTATCGCTCTTTTCGTTTTTGCAGCGATACGTTCCATCAGTTGAAAGCGACACAACCTTTCACCATTTTCGTCAACTAACAGCGAAAGAATATCGTAAGGTATACTCGTATAGATTTGGGTGGTTTCTAACTTACTGTGACCTAGACATTTCTGTAGCGCAACAAGTCGATCTACATCGTCTTTACCAATATCTGGAGAACGTAGAAAGCCACCAGCAAAGCCATGTCTAATCTTGTGCGGCGAAATAGGTCGTGTAATGTGCCTTTTCTTTAATGCTCTATTAGAGACTCTCTCTACAAGTTTACTTACTGAAGATGCAGTAAATCCCCCTCCCTGAGCATTCAAAAATGCAGGTTTATCATCACCAAATTTTCGTGAGAACTTTTTGTAAAGGGGACTTGCATGATATTGCTTTATCCTTACTAAAGTATGCACACTTACTATCGTGTATCGGGGTTTTATTTCCCTATGACGCCCTTTAGAGCCAGGGATATAGAGTGACTTATAATTGGCAGGAACTTGGATAGTTTCTTCATCTATAATTACACTCTTGCGCTCAGAGCTATAAGCTTCATCAATGTGCGACTTCATTACTCGCGGAATCTCTGATCGTCTAACACCAGAGTCATACATAAATTGAAGTAAAGTTCTTTCCCTTTCATATGGAGTGTTTTGAATTAGAGAGATAACCTCATCTAAATCACACATTTCAATCAAATTTGAGTTAGGAGACCCTGATAACAACCCTTCTTCATACGGGTTATCATCTCTCAATGCTTTCTGGTTAGAAAACTCCGTACAAAGATAATTATCAAAAAAAGCCTTGAACGAAGCATCTCTATTTCTAACGGTTTTTGACACTAACCCCTGCACGTTGTTCATGTCAGTAAGATATTCTTCAATATGGTATGCCTGAACATAAAGATAAGCCTGATCTAATTTTTCATGCTTCAGTGATGGAAACCTCTTTAAGTAAGACAAAAGATAGATAAGGTTCTTTCCGTATGTTTTTGCTGTTGCAGCAGAAATCCGATTCTTACTCAACTCTCTGGTCAAATAATGCGAGATCATTGGAAGCACTTTCATCTCTTCGTTTAACGCTACAACTCCAGTAACAAACTCTGGAGTGATACTTGTTAAATCATAATCTTCATGGAGAAGAGACTTACTAAGATCTATTTCTTTTCTATCAACAACACATATTCCCATACTGTACACACCTAACCCACTCTACCTAAATAATAACAACATACTGTGCATTTGTAAAACCTCTCTTTTTAGGTGAATTTATTATAAAAAAAATGGGTACTATGACCCATAATGTGCATTTATATTTAGGGGTTATAAAAGCGGGACATCACAAGAGCGTTGCGTGCTGTTTAAGTAGAGCGTGTCACCTAACAGTGAGAAGTGGTGGCTGTACATACATGGACGCAAACAACCCATGTGGAATTCACCCGGGTTGTAGAAGTTTAGGATTTCACCACGGTCATCAACACCACGCGTTAAATCATCCACAATCTTACGCAGTTGGTCGATATGACCGCCATCTGGCTTCGCCCATGAACGACCTTGAACGCCATATACACGTCCCATGTCATCTTCACCTTTGCGGAACGGGTTGTTTAGCCATGCTTCATTTAGGTTTGCGTTCGCATCCCACGTTTTCGTACCTAGCTTACGGAAATCTTCTGCGTTGTCGTAGCCACGAATGTAGCCAAGTAGCTCAGCAACTGCCGCTTTCCAAAAGCTCTTACGTGTCGTAACTAATGGGAATTGGTTGTTGGCAACATCGTAGGTCAAGTCTGCGTTGATCACCGTTAGGCAGCGTTTGCCTGTGCGCTCGTTTTCAACCCAAGTGCCTTGGTCAACGATACGCTGACACAAATCTAAATACTGTTTCACACCAATTCCTTACTTCGTTTCTGCTTGGACTTTGTCTTGGTAAAGACCACGTTTGTACGCCCAAACCATCATAAGAACACCCAGAATGATCATCGGTGACGATAGGATTTGTCCCATCGAAATGTAACCACCAAATAGACCAAGCTGTGCATCCGGTTCGCGAACAAACTCAACTAGGAAACGGAATGTACCATATCCAGCTAAAAATAGCCCTGATACCGCACCTAAAGGACGAGGCTTTTTGATGAACCAGTTGAGAATGAAGAACAGCACAATGCCCTCTAGGAACATCTCATAAAGCTGAGATGGGTGACGAGGCAGTGGGCCACCATTCGGGAAGATGATCGCCCATGGCACATCTGTTACGCGTCCCCAAAGTTCACTGTTCATGAAGTTACCCATACGCCCCATGCCAAGACCAAACGGCACGAGCGGAGCCACAAAGTCAGCCACACCGAAGAAAGTTCGACCATTCTTATGTGCGTACCAGAACATTGCCGTGATAACACCTAACAAACCGCCGTGGAATGACATGCCGCCAGTCCAAACTTTAAATAGGTATAGGGGGTCTGCTAAGAACAAATCAAAGTTGTAGAAGATAACGTAGCCAACTCGACCACCAATCACTACCCCAAGGAAACCAGCGAACAACAAGTCTGAAACTTGTTCACGCGTCCAACCACTACCCGGTTTATCTGCGCGACGATTTGCCAACCATAGTGCGAACATAAAGCCGACAAGGTACATCAAACCGTACCAACGAACAGAAACAGGACCAATAGAGACTAAAACCGGATCAATATTGGGAAATTCTAAGTATCCCTGAGACATAACTCATTCTCTTCTTATTACTAATAAAACAGGTGGACTTTACAGCAGCATGGTCGCTGCAACAAACATCAAGAACACAGCAAAGATCTTTTTTAAGACTGCCGTAGGAAGGTTGGTTGCCATTTTAGCGCCGACTTTCGTCGTGAGCATCGACGTCATCGCTATCGCCGCTAAAGCTGGTAGGTAAACATAGCCAATACTGTAGTCAGGTAACCCCTCAACTTTGTAGCCATGTAAGATAAATCCAATCATGCCTGAAATCGCAATGACACAACCGCATACCGATGAGGAGCCAACCGCTTTGCGCATTTCAATGCCATGCTTGTTTAAGAAAGGCACCGACAGAGAACCACCGCCAATACCAGCAAGACTAGAGACTACACCAATTCCCGTTCCGTACATCATAGTGACCGGACTACTCGGCATTGGCTTCTCACTTTTCGTCTTGATGGAGCGAAACATTTGTATTGCTAAGCACAGCACAATCACACCGAAGACTTTCGGTAGGTAATGAGTCGGGATCCATTCCGCGATATTAGCCCCAACAAAACCACCGATAACCACGCCAGGCATCAACCATTTGACGACAAACATATCGACATTCCCAAGCTTCAGGTGGTTCAGTGCAGAAGAACCTGACGTGACAATGATACTCGCCAATGACGTTGCTAATGCCATATGCATGCTCATTTCAGGAGAGATACCAGCAAGAGGAAGAAGGTATAGTAACGCAGGTACGACAATCAGCCCGCCTCCGATACCAAGAAGCCCCGCCATCACGCCTACAAAAGCGCCTAGCGCGAGCAATAATATAAATAAAGAGATGGTCACTGTTACCCTACTTCTTACCTGCACGAATAAAGCCGGCAAAGCCTTGCTGGATAAAGAAATCATGCATCATTTGATGGATTTCTTGCCCGTAAGAGCATGACATGGCTTTCTCGACGAGTTTTTCTAGTTCTTTTTGTTGGCTATGACGAATCAAATACTTCACCTTAGCCACGTTCGAGGTGTTCATGCTCAAACTGTTGTAGCCTAAGCCCAACAGGAGCAGCGCACCAAATGGATCACCTGCTAGCTCACCACAAATACACACAGGTACTTGATACTGGTGGCAAACATCGTGAATTTGTTTTAACGCTAACAACACCGCCGGATGCATGGATTCATAGACATCCGCAACACGGGAATTGTTCCGATCAACTGCCAACAAATATTGCGTTAAGTCGTTTGTACCCACCGAAACAAAGTCAACACGATGAGCAATGGCCGGTAACAAGTACACCATTGATGGGACTTCTATCATCACCCCAACCTTTGGTGCTTGAATTCGCTCATCCAGCAACACGACTTCACTGTACGCTTGATTTATAAGCGTAATCGCGTCATCGAGCTCTTTTATTCCCGAAACCATAGGAAGCAAAATACTTAAGTTGCCGCTTTCAGCACTCGCCCTTAGCATCGCTCTCAGTTGGATCAAAAAGATATCCGGATGATCCAAAGTAAAACGAATACCGCGCCAGCCCAAGAACGGATTATCTTCATCAATCGGCAGATACGGCAATGGCTTATCACCACCAATGTCCAAGGTACGCATCACAACGCGCTGATTCGGATAACTATTAAGAATTGCTTGGTACTGATGATACTGCTCATCCTCAGAGGGAAAGTGATGCTGAAGTAAAAAAGCGATTTCTGTTCGATACAGACCAACGCCATCGACACCTGAGTTGATCGCGATATTGCTATCGGCACTCAACCCCGCGTTAAGCATCACTTCAATGTGGCAATCGTCTTTTGTAATGGCTGGCAGTGCCAAGTCTTTGTTCACCATGGCGAACAGTTCAGACTCTTCACTCACAAGGCTACGATACTCGCGTAGAAGCTGCCTGTTAGGTTCTAAATAGATCTCACCAGTGTAACCATCCACAATCCCCTTCTTGCCATTCACGACACTGGTGTTAATGTTCGCGCCCATGATGGCAGGTACACCCAATGCCCTTGAAAGAATCGCCGCGTGAGAGTTCGCTGCACCTTCCAATGACACGACCGCTAAAAGGTGTTGTTTTGGAATCGACGCTAATAACGTGGCCGTCAGTTCATTGGCAACCAAGATCACCGGACGATCGATCGAGGCATGTTCTTGCTCGCTATTGTGCAAGAAATAGAGCAGGCGTTGTCCTAGTTCACGAATATCTTGCGCACGTTCACGCAGATACACATCCGACATACGTGCAAAGCGGTTCGAATAGGTCTCAACAACTTGTCGCAACGCCCAATCTGCTCGGTCGCCTTTCTCGATCTGCTTCTTCAGATCACCACGCAACATTGGATCGTTAAGTAAGTGGGTAAAAAGGTCGAAGATCGCCAAGGCATCTTTATTGATTTCGCTGTCGAACTTTTTCCGCATACGGCGAAAATCACTCAATGCCCTTTCTACTGCAACCGCTAAAAGTTCATGCTCACGCTCTTTATCTAACGCAGACGCAGGAAACACATCATTTAAGTTTGGTTGTGTATTATCAAACCAGAACTCACCAATCGCTACCCCAGTTGAAGCCGGTAGGCCTTTGATCACCGTAGGTTTGGAAGCAAGTTGCCAATGACCGAGGTTTTGCGCATGGGCAATGAGCACCGCAAGCTGTGCCGATAGGGTAACAAGGAAAGACTCTTCCATCTCACTGAACAAACGCGGTGTTTTCTGCTGGATAACCAACACGCCGAGTACTTGTTTGCGATGAATGATCGGCGTACCAAGGAAGGAGTGGTAAACCTGCTCGCCTAATTGGGGGAAGAATTTGAAATCAGGGTGAGTGGAAGCTTCTGCTAAGTTAAGTGGCTCTGCACTGCGCTTCACCAAACCAACCAAGCCTTCATTGAAGTTGATATGGATGCTATCGCCTTCAAAAATAAGGCCTTGAGTTGCCATTAACTCAAGGCGCTGCATTTCTTCGTTAGCAAGATAGATAGTACAACATTCAGTGCATAGGGCGGCACAAGTCTCTTTTACCAATATATCGAGTGCCAGATGCACATCATCGACTCTGGAGACTTTCTCAACTATTTCCCTTAGCTGACTGAGCATGTTAACCCTCTATCTACGTTGCTTTTTTCTTTTCCCTTTCGTCTTACGCTCTCGAAAAGGCATGGCTAAAGATGCAAACTCTTTCATTGCTCGACGGTATACGTCACGCTTGAAAGAAACAACTTGCCTAACTGGATACCAGTAGCTTACCCAGCGCCAACCATCAAATTCAGGGGATTTCCCGCGCTGCATATTGATGCGAGACTCATCGCACTCTAATCGCAGCAGAAACCATTTCTGTTTTTGGCCGATACAAACAGGCTTGGAGTCCCAACGCACCAATCGCTTTGGTAGCTTATATCTTAACCAATGACGACTTGTAGCGATGATCTTAACGTCTTTTTTCGTCAGACCGACTTCTTCATATAACTCCCTGAACATGGCTTGTTCAGGTGTTTCACCTTCGTCAATCCCACCTTGTGGAAATTGCCATGAGTGTTGCCCGTATCGTTTAGCCCAGAAGACCTGACCATGGTTATTACATATCACAATACCAACATTGAGTCGGTAACCATCGCCATCTATCACTGGCTAACCTCTATGAATAATTTTTTATTACCGTGATTTTTCCACATATCCCCATTACTAGCAAACTTACTGATGTGATATGAGCAAGATTTATTACCTTTCGCCCCGTTTTGGATATCTTTTGAACAGACATTATTTTATCAACACAAGTTTGAGACATAGCCCACATTTATTCACCTTTTCTGTGAATAACTTTGTGAAGAAAACGCTATCAACAAAGAATTTTGTTCAAAACCATTATTGTCGACATTTATAAAGGCTCAACCAAAAATAGATAACTAAATGATTAAAAAGAATAAAAAGCAATATTGATGATTTATTGATCTTATTTGCCTTGATGATCTTTTCATCAAACACAGATCGGTCAAAGATCGCACAATCGGTTATTTATCCACATTCGACAGGTAGGACTTCATGGCATCTCAATAAAAGCAAGTCTCAATCGCTACCTAAACCCCTGTTTATTCATCCAGCTCAGCTAGAGATCCTATTGGTCACTTCCTAATCTGTGGATAAGTTATGAATTGATCATTCTTAATCCAGCTCGATGAAATCTTAGACAGAGGATTTTATTCAAATTTGTTAGACTAGATGTTTTCCAATACCACCTTGTCATTATGAAACCAGAACCACAATCCGAAGCTGAACTGATGGAACGCGCGCACGACATTGCTGGCTTAAGCTTTGCTGAGCTTGCCGAAGAGGCTGGCATGACCGTTCCAGAGAACTTGAAACGCGACAAAGGTTGGGTTGGTCAATTGCTTGAATGGCATTTGGGTGCGCCTTCGGGTAGTAAGCCGCAACAAGATTTCGCTAAACTTGGGATCGAACTAAAAAGCATTCCGATCAGTTATTCTGGTAAGCCATTAGAAACCACTTTTGTCTCTGTAGCACCATTGACTGGTGTACAAGGCTTAACATGGGAAACCAGTCACGTACGCAACAAACTTTCCCGCGTACTTTGGGTTCCCGTGGAAGGCGAGCGCGAAATTCCTTTAGCAGAGCGACGAGTTGGCAGTCCATTGATTTGGTCACCAGACCAGGAAGAGGAGCTAGTCCTAAAAAACGATTGGGAAGAGCTGATGGAAATGATCGTGTTAGGTAAGTTTGATCAAATTTCCGCCAGACACGGAGAGGCACTGCACTTACGACCGAAAGCTGCAAACGCAAAAGCTTTAACAGAAGCATACAGTTCAAATGGTAAACCGATCAAAACCCTGCCTCGCGGATTCTACCTCAGAACACAGTTTACTGAGCAGATCCTACTGAAGCACTATATCAACGCTCAATCCGAGTAACTAGGTTCTGTTGGTCTTTTGCGGTTCATTTCTACAGCGTTATCGACTTCTCATGTAGGCTAGCTACGCTTCAAAGCCTCTGCCTTGTAGAAATTTCCCACAAAGTACTGCAAAAATCAGCTCAAAAGATCAACTGCCCCTAGTGCGTTACCAGTGACAATTCAATATCACAATATGAAGCTGCGCCATCGCTACCAAATTCATCGTACGCGTTGTGCAGTCTTAAATAAGCTTTATCAATCCCCAACCTAAGCAGTTCTTCTTTCACCAAGTCTAACGATCCAAAGTGAATCGGATCTTCGCCATCTTTGATCGGCTCAAGTTGGTGTTTGTACTCCACTGCTAATAGATAGTCAGAGACATCAGAACAACCTATCACAAAGACCTTCGGTGTTTTGTAGGAGTCTTTGTGGTGGCCATGCAACCACATGTCGAGTTGATGCTTCTGCATAATGCACCTCCTTCACAAGATCTTTTAAGTCTAGTTACCGTATTGATAACTTTCGAGTTAACTACAAAGCGAAAGTTAAATCATTTGCGACAGCGACTAAAAATCCCCTATATTGGAATGACTTATTCAGTCGGTAATTCTTCAAGGACGTGAAATGCAATATACAAAACTACCGCACTCATCACTCGAGATCAGTAAGATCTGCCTTGGCACTATGACGTTTGGTGAGCAAAACACCGAACAAGAAGCGTTTCAACAACTCGACTTCGCCCTCGACCGTGGCGTGAACTTTATTGATACTGCAGAGATGTATCCCGTTCCACCAAAAGCAGAAACACAAGGACTCACTGAGCAATATATTGGAAATTGGTTAGCGAAAAGTGGCAAGCGCGAAAAAGTAGTATTGGCAACGAAAGTCGCTGGTCCACGCAACGTGCCTTATATTCGAGAGAACATGAGTCTGAATCGTCGCCATATTCATACCGCTATCGATGACAGTCTCAAGCGTCTACAAACCGATTATGTCGATCTATACCAATTGCACTGGCCACAACGCCAAACCAACTGCTTTGGTCAACTCAACTACCCTTACCCAGATAAGCAAGAAGAAGTCACACTGATCGAAACACTTGAAGCACTGACCGAACTAGTTAAAGCAGGCAAGGTACGTTACATAGGTGTATCGAACGAAACCCCATGGGGTGTGATGTCACTGCTGCGTTTAGCAGAAAAACACGATCTGCCTAGAATAGTTTCAATCCAAAACCCATATAACTTGTTGAACCGCAGCTTTGAAGTTGGTTTGTCTGAAATCAGCCATTATGAAGGCGTTCAGCTACTTGCTTACTCACCTCTAGCCTTTGGTTGTTTAAGCGGTAAATACCTCAACGATGCGAAGCCAGAAGGTGCCCGGTGCACTATTTGGGAACGCTTTGCTCGTTACTTCACTCCACAAGGCGTGAAAGCAACAGAAGCATACGTCAATCTAGCTCGTGACCATGGTTTGGATCCTTCGCAAATGGCACTTGCCTTCGTCAATCAGCGACCATTTGTGGGTTCTAATATCATTGGCGCTACTAACCTAGAACAACTTAAATCCAATATCGACAGTATCGATGTTCACCTCAGTGAAGCGTTACTCAATGACATCCAAGCGATTGGCACCACTTACTCAAACCCTTGTCCGTAAGACTTCATGTTGACGTGACCAACACACTAAAGTAACGGACACTAAAAACAAAACGGGCTGACCATAATGGTCAGCCTGTTTTGTTTCTATCAAGCCCAAATTGAACCAAGTACATTAAGGAAAGTTCAATTTGGGCTTTTGATTACGTCAGTATTCGCGAAGTTAAAACTCGGCGAAGATGGCGAACTCGACGATCAACTTTTACGGCGTCTGGGACGCTAGTTCGAGTTGAGCGGCCGTCTTTATCTAAGCCAATATCTTTTAGCAAGTGTTCGTTAGTCCATGGAATATCATGTGAGCTACGACGAACCATACGTTGCCATTGTTTTTCTTCACGTTTTAGATCTGCTTTCAATAGCACAGTTGCTAGTTTCAGATAGATAGAGTGACGCATAACTTATTCTCCAAATTGCGATAAAGGATCGACTGGGAAAAATAGTGCGTAATTGGACAGAAAAATTCTGTTGAGACTAAGCCGCTACTTTTCCGCAGCCTAGTAAAAGAGATAGGTTACGGATTAATTTAATCTAATGAGCCAGTGGCATCCTGTTTAGTCGCATCAAAGGTTGAGCGAACAGCAGGCATACGATCAGCGCAAGCAGTGGTGTTAACAACGTAATGTTTCATCTTGCGCCTCCTAGCTAAAAATTAATCCGTGATTGATGTGGTATAACTCTTTGAGTTACGGCTAAATTGTAAGCAACGGAGGATATTTATCAAACAATTTTTATCCTTTCGATTAAAAACAAACCAATGACCTAAAATTAGGTTTCATATGGTTTTTTGAATAACATATTCAACTAAGGAATATATAAAATATCGAGTTTTATAAATAACCGAATTCTATTCACAAAAAAGGAGCGCATATGCACTCCTTTTTGGGATAAGTTGTTTCGTCAGCACTTACTGATTCAAATTAGATTAAACCGTCTGCTCTGAAATCAAATTATGCTTGTTCAATAGTCGATACATGGTTGCGCGCGATACGCCAAGCTCTTTCGCTGCGTTCGATACCTGACCGGAATGTGATTCCAACACAACAAGCAATGCATCACGCTCACTCTTTTCACGAATTGACTTCAAGCTACGTTTAGAATCATTGCGTTGCGGAAGATCAAGATGATGTTCTTCAATCATTACGCTATCCGACATCAGTACAGCGCGTTTGACTTGGTTCATCAACTCACGCACGTTACCTGGCCAGAAGTAACGTGTCAGTGCTTTCAGCGCATCTTCAGAAAAGCTTTTCGCCTGCGAGTTATATTCTTTTGAGAACTCTTGTAGGTAGAAGCGCGCTAATAGTGCGATATCACTTGCGCGTTCTTTCAAGCTTGGCACATTAATGCGAAGCACATTGATGTAATGGTAAAGCTCTTCATTGAAGTCACCATCAATCAGTGCTTTTTCAACATCAGAAGAGTTAGCAGCAAGAATACGAACGTTAACATTTTTCGCACCATCACGAGTTTCAATCGTGCCTTCTTGCAAGAAACGCAGAAGGTTCATCTGCTGTTCTTTAGAGATGGTCAAGATATCGTTGAAAAGCACGGTACCACCATCAGCCTGCTCAAGCAGACTTGCTTCCATATAGTCATCAGCATCAATGCCAAAGACTTCGGCTTGGAAGCGTTGCTCGTTAAGCGCGCGACAGTTAATTGATAGGAATGGCTTGTGAGAACGTGAGGATACTTTATGAATCGCACGTGCAACAGCTTCTTTACCTGTACCGCTTTCACCATAGATTAGAATACTTACATCGGTTGGACCGATACGTTTCACTTGGTCACGTAGACGTTTCATTGGGATAGATTCGCCGATCAGCCCCATGTCTAAGCTGCTACCAAAGCTTGGCCATACTTTTTTCTCTAGCTTCAACATACCAAGTTGGTGACCAATGGTACTCAATAGCTGTGCATCAGGGATTGGTGCCGTGAAAAAGTCGATACAGAAGTTCACAATGAACTGACAGATGGTATCAGTTCCGAGTTGAGATTCACGGATGAATGCTAACCAACGAACGTGCTTGTGAGAACTCACTAAGTTCGCCAAACCATTAAGACTGAACTCGTCATGGCTAAGGTCAACTATACCAATACATGGACCAATATCTTCTAACAATGTGTTGGCTTTACGTAAATCACCCACTTGGTGACATTTCCATCCCACTTGCTCTAGCACCGAAAGCCAAGGTTCATAAGTACCGCCAACTACTACAAGCGATCCCGGAATGGAATCCATCTTAAACTGCCCAGCCATTCTCTAACCCTTATTGATTGTTCATAGAAATTTCGCGCCACAAACCCATCTTTGCGAACGGGTAACATTATCGAGACTACGCGCGCTGAAGTCTGTCTCAATATTAAGACTATGCAACAGATTGAGATTTGGCGAATGCTTATTTAGACCTCTTATATACAATCAAATGCAAATATTTGAATTTATTCAAATTAAAGATACAAAAAAACCACCCGAAGGTGGTTTTTTCATTACTCAGCGAGGAGATTACGCTTGTGGGCGCATCGCTGGGAATAGGATCACGTCACGGATAGTGTGCGTGTTAGTCAGCAGCATAACTAGGCGGTCGATACCGATACCTTGACCTGCTGTTGGTGGTAGACCGTGCTCTAGTGCAGTGATGTAGTCTGCATCGTAGAACATTGCTTCGTCATCACCAGACTCTTTCGCTTCCACCTGTGCTTTGAAACGCGCGTCTTGGTCTTCTGCATCGTTAAGCTCAGAGAAGCCGTTTGCTACTTCACGACCACCGATGAAGAACTCAAAGCGGTCTGTGAAGAATGGGTTGTCATCGCTACGACGAGCCAGAGGAGAGATGTCCGCTGGGTAGCCAGTGATGAACGTTGGCTGCATTAGCTTAGGTTCTGCAGTTTCACCGAAGATTTCTTCAAGAAGCTGACCACATGTCCAGAAAGGTTCGACTTCAACGTGCACTGATTTCGCGATAGAAACCATTAGGTCACGGTTTTGAATGTCTTCTTCTGTTAGCGCCTGGATTTGTGCGTGGTCTGGGTTGTAGTGCTTGATTGCTTCAAACATGCTCATACGAGTGTAAGTGCCACCAAACTCAACCGTGTCATCACCGTAAGGCATTGACGTTGAACCTAGAACTTCTAGAGCGACTGAGCTTAGTAGTTCTTCAGTTAGGTCCATAAGATCTTTGTAATCCGCGTACGCCATGTAGAATTCCATCATTGTGAATTCTGGGTTGTGACGTGGAGAAAGACCTTCGTTACGGAAGTTACGGTTGATTTCGAATACGCGATCAAAACCACCAACAACTAGACGTTTCAGGTATAGCTCAGGCGCGATACGTAGGTACATTGGCATGTCTAGTGCGTTGTGGTGCGTGATAAATGGACGCGCACTCGCACCGCCAGGGATAACGTGCATCATTGGCGTTTCAACTTCCATGAACTGTTTAGAGATCATGAAGTTACGGATTGCAGACATTACTTTAGAACGTACTACGAACGCTTGACGAGAATCTTCGTTAACGATTAGGTCAACGTAACGTTGACGGTAACGCATCTCTTGGTCAGTTAGACCGTGGAACTTCTCTGGTAGTGGACGAAGTGCTTTAGTTAGCAACTCGTACTCTTCCATGTTCACGTATAGGTCGCCTTTACCTGATTTGTGCAGCGCACCTTTAACACCGATGATGTCACCGATATCAAGACCTTGGTATTTGTCTTTTAGTACTTTTTGAACCGCTTTGTCAGCGTAAGCTTGAATACGACCAGAAGTCTCTTGGATTACTAGGAATGGACCACGCTTAGCCATGATACGACCAGCAATTGCAACTACGTGGTTAAGCTCTTCTAGCTCTTCCTTCGTCTTTTCACCGAACTCTTTTTGAAGGTCGCCCGCTAGTGCGTCACGACGGAAGTCGTTTGGGTGGCCATTTGCTTTGCAGCTCTTTCGGATTTCATCCAGTTTAGCGCGGCGTTCAGCAATTAGCTTGTTTTCTTCTTGTACAGTTTCGTTTTGAACAGCATCAGTCATTTTCGATGTATCCTGTTTTTGTCGGTGAAAAGCTTTATAGACCTGATTTCAGGCTAGCTTCAATAAATTTGTCCAGATCGCCATCAAGAACCGCTTGAGTATTACGGTTTTCAACGCCCGTACGGAGGTCTTTAATGCGTGAGTCATCCAATACGTAAGAACGGATCTGGCTACCCCAGCCAATGTCAGACTTAGCGTCTTCATTAGCTTGTTTTTCCGCGTTTTGCTTTTGCAATTCAAGCTCAAATAGCTTCGCTCGAAGCTGTTTCATTGCCTGATCTTTGTTCTTATGTTGAGAACGGTCATTCTGACACTGAACCACTGTGTTCGTTGGTACGTGTGTAATACGAACCGCAGATTCGGTGGTGTTTACGTGCTGACCACCAGCACCTGACGCACGGTAAACGTCGATACGTAGGTCAGATGGGTTAATGTCGATATCAATGTTTTCATCAATCTCTGGGTAGATAAACGCAGAAGCAAATGAAGTATGACGACGACCGCCTGAATCGAATGGCGATTTACGAACTAGGCGGTGAACGCCTGTTTCTGTGCGTAGCCAGCCGTAAGCGTACTCACCAGAGATCTTCACTGTTGCGCCCTTAAGACCCGCAACTTCGCCTTCCGATACTTCGATCACCTCAGATTTGAAGCCTTTTGCTTCAGCCCAACGTAGGTACATACGTAGCATCATGTTGGTCCAGTCTTGTGCCTCTGTACCACCTGAGCCAGCTTGCAAATCAATGTAGCAATCAGAGCTGTCATGGTCACCAGAGAACATACGACGGAATTCAAGCTGTTCTAGCTTCTCTTCCAACTCAGCAAGTTCTGGTTCGATTTCGTCAAACGTTTCTTGATCTTCTTCTTCAACCGCAAGCTCAAGAAGACCTTCAACGTCCTCTACACCTTGCTCTAGTTGATCGATAGTTTCAACAACCGCTTCAAGAGATGCACGCTCTTTACCTAGTGCTTGTGCACGTTCTGGCTCGTTCCATACATCTGGTTGTTCAAGTTCTGCGTTGACTTCTTCTAGACGCTCTTTCTTAGCGTCATAGTCAAAGATACCCCCTCAGGACATTCGTGCGCTCAGACACGTCCTGTAGACGGTTTTTAATTGGATTGATTTCAAACATGTTGGCTCAACATTTTAGAATAGAATTTAACCGAGAAATTCTACTCAAAAATGTGACCGAGATACAGGAAAATTTCGGCTGGGAAATCAGATTGCAATTAGAGAGAGCACGGTCATAAAATTTTTGCCCCACAAAAAGGCGACCGTACTCTAAAAGAAGTGACTTTCTAGGTCCTACTTAGCTTCAATGTGGTCAATCATTAACTGTAATGATTGATTGCCGCGAAACTCATTCACATCCAACTTATACGCGAGGCGTACTGTTTTCACTGATGCATCCGGCCAACGACGCAAGTCAACATTAAATGCAATACCATCGATCATGACGTTTGTTGGATGGCCTTTGAAAAGTGGTTCTAGCATCAGCTTAAGGTGCTTCTCACCGACCAGTTTCTGGTGCAATACTTTGAACTCACCATCAAAGATAGGTTCTGGGAACGCTTGCCCAAAAGGACCACCTGAGCGCAATTGTTCAGCAACATTCATCGAGAACTCTTCGGGTTTAAGCTCGCCGTCCGACATTACCACACCTTTCAGCGCCGCTTCGTCCAGTTCTTTCTTCACGACTTCATCAAACAAACGGCTAAAGCGCTCGAAGTCTTGTTCTTTGATGGTCAAGCCTGCCGCCATCGCGTGTCCACCAAATTTGATGATCAAGCCTGGGTTTTGCGTATCGATGAAATCCAGCGCGTCACGCATGTGTAGCCCCGGAATAGAGCGACAAGAACCTTTAATTGTCCCCTCTCCGCCATCGGCAAAGGCGATAACAGGACGATGGAACTTCTCTTTAATGCGCGAAGCAAGAATACCGATAACGCCTTGGTGCCAATCACGTTGGAACAGTGCTAAACCGTAAGGCAATTCACTGTTTTCACCAAATTGAAGACGCTCACAAAAAGCCATCGCTTCTTGCTTCATCCCTTCTTCAATCTCTTTACGGGTTTGGTTCAAACCATCCAACTCACTCGCCATACGACGCGCCGCATGGATGTTGTTACACATCAGTAGTTCAACACCGAAAGACATGTCATCCAAACGACCTGCGGCATTAATACGAGGACCAAGTGCAAAGCCAAAATCAGATGCTACCAAACGACGAGCATCTCGCTTCGCGACTTCAATCAGAGCTTGAATTCCCGGGCGTGCTTTGCCTGCACGAATACGCTGCAAGCCTTGGTGTACAAGAATGCGGTTATTTTCATCCAGCGGTACAACGTCGGCGACGGTGCCGAGAGCAACCAAGTCGATCAACTCCATCAACTTAGGCTCTTGCATGCCTTGCTGCACGAACCAATTTTGTTTACGCATATACACACAAAGCGCCATCATCAAATAGAAAGCAACGCCAACCCCTGCCAATGCTTTCGATGGGAAAGCACAGCTGTCGAGGTTCGGGTTCACCATGGCATCCACATTCGGCAGCTCTTGCCCTGGTAAGTGATGGTCAGTAACCAGTACAGTAATGCCGTTTTCTTTGGCGTAGCGAACCCCTTCAATCGACGACACACCGTTGTCTACCGTCATAATCATCTCAGCACCCAGCTCTAACGCCTGGTCCACGACTTCAGGACTGAGGCCGTAGCCATCTTCAAAGCGGTTCGGCACCAAGTAGTCCACGTTATTACTGCCAAGCATACGTAGGGCAAGCACTGACAACGCCGAGCTAGTCGCGCCATCGGCATCAAAATCGCCAACGACAATAATGCGCTTTTGCTCATTAATGGCTTGGAACAACAACTCAACCGCCTGGTCAATGCCACCCAACTGTTGGTAAGAATGTAAGCCACGAGCAGAAGTCTCTAACTGTGCTACATCTGTGATACCACGGTTAATGTAGATGCGCTTGAGAATAGGTGGAATGGAATCGGGAAGAAGAGAAAGATCCGGTTCAGGACGTCGTTGAATTTCTATCATGTTTGAAAAGAGCCAACGAATACCGCAGGCTCTGCTCCTTAAAGGATTATTGTTGCTCTAAGCGTTTTAGTAGTTCAGCCGGTGGAAGGTAACCGCCTACGAGTTCACCACTTGGTAGGAAGATTGCTGGCGTACCAGAAATACCAAGTTCACGACCTAGGTTGTAGTGCGCTTGAATGGTTTCTTTGCACTGTTTTAGATCTTTCGCTGGATTGTCGAAAGTGCGCTCAACTTTTGCATTGTGCATTGCTGATTTCGGATCTTCTGCACACCAAATTGTCGCCATTTGTTCAGCAACTGGACCTGTTGCACCTTGACGAGGGTACGCCATGTAACGAACAGTAATACCCAAGTCGTTGTAACCTTGCATCTGGCTGTGTAGACGTACACAGTAACCACACGTGATATCGGTAAATACCGTCACCACATACTTCTCGTTGTCCGCTTTGTATTCAATCACGCTATCAGATAACTTCGCGATTTTCTCTGCGTTCAATGGTGCTTGACGCTCAGCAATCACGTCTTTGTAGCCGCCGTTATCATCAATGGCGTAAAGTGTACCGGCAATAAAGTGGTTACCATCGTTTGATGCGAACAACACACCACCATTGGTTTGGATTTCTAATAGTCCAGCAACGTCTGATGGTTGGATATCAAGAATAGACACACCCAGCTTAGAGAACTTCGCTTTTAGCGCAGCTTCATCAAAGTTCTGTTTTGCCGCTGGCGCGACTTGTTGTGCAGGAGTTTCCGTTTTTGCCTGACTTTCTTCAGCACCACAAGCGGTTACGAAAAACGGTAAAGTCAGCAGAGTTAGTCGGCGTAATACGCTCATTAAATTCACCTTAAAATAAAATCTTTTCATCCAATGAGACAAAGGATGAACCAAACCATCATTATGCTCTTGGGTGGTGTTGACTGTGGATCTGTTTCAATCGTTCAGTCGCCACGTGAGTATAAATTTGCGTTGTCGATAAGTCACTATGCCCCAACAGCATCTGTACGACCCTGAGATCTGCGCCATAGTTCAATAAGTGTGTCGCAAAAGCATGGCGCAATACGTGTGGAGACAGTTGGTCGGTATCAATACCCGCTATCACAGCGTAGTACTTGATACGGTGCCAAAAGGTCTGACGGGTCATTTGTCTCGCACGTTTACTTGGGAATACCACATCCGACGTAGTCTCTCCCAATAGAGCAGACCGACCTTGCTGGATAAAAGTTTCAATCCAATCGACCGCGTTTTCTCCCATAGGAACGAGGCGTTCTTTACCACCTTTACCGGTCACGCGCACTACCCCTTGACGCAAACTGACGTTTTCCATTGTCAGACTGACCAACTCTGTCACACGCAACCCAGTCGCGTAGAGTAGCTCAAGCATGGCTTTGTCTCGCAGCTCAACGGGATCATTAGGATCTGGCGCATCAAGCAGTGCGTCCACTTGCTCTTCACTGATGTCTTTAGGCAGACGCTGAGGCAACTTTGGGCTGACCAACAGCGCACTCGGAT
Organism: Vibrio sp. L85; assembly: GCF_963871815.1. Classification (NCBI taxonomy): domain Bacteria; kingdom Pseudomonadati; phylum Pseudomonadota; class Gammaproteobacteria; order Vibrionales; family Vibrionaceae; genus Vibrio; species Vibrio sp. L85. Next base: position 241,742 of record NZ_CAWMYL010000234.1, on the reverse strand, counting down.
CATCGCCGCGTACTTTTTCACGGTGAATGTATTGGAACAAGCGACGAATCGCTGACAACATACGCGCACGGGATGTCTGCTTGTAATCTAAATCAACGAGGTAACTTTGATACTCTTGCAGACCAGACAAACTGATGAAATCTAGACGGTAGCTATGTTGCTCCATCCACGCGAGCAATTTCATTAAATCATTTCGGTAGGAAGCCAACGTGTTCTCCGATAGACCACGCTCCATCCACATTGCATCTAAGAATTGTTCAACCAGACCAAAATCTTGTTGATTGACAGGCTGTTGTGCCGTCATGAACGCTTCCTTATCTGTTTATATTTACAGTATTGAGAGTAAGGCAACTGCTCAACCAATACCATAAAAAAATCATCTCCCGCGGGATATTCGCTGCAATCTTCCCCGATTTATGGTTAGAATCTGCCACAACAGCAACATAAAAAACGACGAATATAATGAAAATCGGACTCTTTTACGGCTCAACAACCTGCTACACAGAAATGGCAGCAGAGAAAATTCGCAATATCATTGGTGAAGACCTTGTCGACATTCACAACGTGAAAGAGACACCGCTGTCGCTGATGGCAGATTACGATTTACTGCTAATTGGTATCTCTACTTGGGACTTCGGTGAAATCCAAGAAGACTGGAGCGCTATCTGGGAAGATATTGCAATCACACCGCTAAAAGGCAAAGTCGTAGCTTTATTCGGCTTGGGAGACCAAGAAGGCTACGGCGAGTGGTACCTTGATGCGATGGGTCTACTGCATGACGAGCTAAAAGCAACGGGCGCGCAGTTTATTGGTTACTGGCCAAACGAAGGCTATGAGTTCGAAGCATCAAAAGCACTGACAGAAGATGGCAGTCAATTTGTCGGCTTAGCGTTGGATGAAGATTCCCAGTACGAACTCAGTGATGAGCGCATCGAGAAATGGTGTGAGCAAGTCTTAGTAGAGTTCCACGACACACTTTAAGTCATACGGCATCCAGCACTTGCTAGACAACAGATAAACAAAAAGCCCGGCGAATCACTTCACCGGGCTTTTTTTGTTTTGCTAGTCAGCAATTATGCAGTTTCTTCAGTCAACTCTGGTTGTGAGGACTTAGCAATAAAGAACATGCAAATAATCGCTGCAAATGTTGGTAGAACCCAACCCATGCCCACTTCAAATAGCGGCAGCATGTTGAATGCAGACACGTCTAGACCCGCAACTTTCGCAGCATCAATCAATGCAAATAACAGTGATACTAGCAGTACAGAGCGGTAAGCCACTCGTGGGTTTGGAAGCTTGCTACGTACAAACGTTAGCGCAACCAATGCTACTGCTACTGGGTATAGCGCAAACAGAACCGGAACTGATAGAGAAATTAGCTGAGACAGACCAATGTTTGCAATCAGTGCACAAGCCGCACCGTTGATAATAACCCACTGCTTGTAAGTCAGTTTCGTTTTAGAGCTGAAGAAATCTGAACATGCAGAGATAAGACCGATAGCCGTCGTCAAACATGCAAGCAATACGATGATTGAAAGTACAATCTGACCGTAAGGACCAAATAGCGCCTGAACGTATTGGCTCAGCACAGCACCACCGTTGTCTGCGCCTGCTGCAATAGTTGAACTCGTCGCACCTAGGTAGAACAATGAGATGTATACGAACGCAAGACCTGCAGCGGCAATACAGCCAGCACAGATTAGGTATTTTGTCGTTGCTGCACGCTCAGTGATGCCTTTACTGCGAAGTGCGTCCACCATTAGCATACCGAACATCAACGATGCGAACGTATCCATGGTGTTGTAGCCTTCAAGGAAGCCCTTAGTCAATGGTTGAGTTAGGTACTCGCCGTGCGCGCCCATCATTTCACCTTGTGGGTCAATGAATACCGCAATAGCAAGAACGATAAGACCAAGGAACAGAACTGGCGTTAGCACTTTACCAATCAAATCAATCAAACGACCTTGGAACCAAGCGAAGATCATAGCCACCGCAAAGAACAAGATTGAGAATGATGTTAGATGCGCTTGAGAGGCATCTAGGAAGAATGGTTTCACTGCCATTTCATATGCTACAAGACCTGTACGAGGTGCAGCAAATGCAGGACCAATGATGATGAAGATCAACGCCGCCATCAGCACTGCTGCTTTCTTAGGAAGATCTTGAGTCAAGTGATCCCAAGAGCCGCCTGCCACAGCAATAGCAACGATAGTAATAAGAGGTAGACCTACCGCTGTTAGCAAGAAACCGAACATTGCTGGCATCAGGTGATCACCGGCTAGCTGACCCGCTAGTGGTGGGAAAATGATGTTGCCAGCACCCAAAAAGAACGCAAATAGCATAAAGCCTACTGCGATAATATCTGTTAGTTTTAACGTCTGCTTCACAGATAACCCTTTTTCTCTAATTGATGAATGTTGTGTATGCATCGACCACTTTTTTGTATACCCAAAGTGAATGAGTACCTGTGGTTCAATCTATAAATTTCCGCCGCATAATGACGAAGTACCCATCATTTGGCAACCTTTAAGAAAAAAACACCATATTAATTTAGTTCGTCAACTTAAAAGCAGTGAATATCACTACCTATAGATTTGAGACCAGTTCATTATCTCGATCAAATTGAAATACAATTTAATAACCAACAAGATAACAATCTATACAATTAAGAAACAATAGAGAAATTAACTCTATTATTGAGCAAAAATAAAACAATCATGAAGAGCGAAAAATTTCAGACTAAGGACTTCAAGTTCAAGCAGTTTTCGATTCACGGCGGTGAAAGTGGCATGCCTGTCAGCACTGATGGTGTGATGCTTGGCGCTTGGGCAAATTGCTCACCACAGAGTAAAATTTTGGACATTGGTACAGGCACGGGCTTGCTAGCACTAATGTGCGCACAGCGATTTCCTGCCGCACAGATCACCGCTCTTGATATTGAAACATCGGCGGTAGAAGCAGCGCAGCAAAACTTCACCCTATCCTCTTGGTCCGACAGGCTTCACATCCACCACGCTGATGTATTGCAGTTTGAACCAACACATCGCTTCGAGCACATCATCTGTAATCCGCCCTACTTCAACAGTGGTGAGCAATCGAAGCAAAGCCAACGTGCAACTGCTCGACACACGGATACTTTGCAACACGCTTCATTACTTAAACGCTGTAATGAACTACTCGAAGAAGACGGTACTGCCAGTTTTGTTCTGCCGATTACAGAAGGCGAATTGTTTATTGCCATGGCTAAACAGCAAGGATGGTTCTTATCGCGCATCTGTCGCGTGCAACCATCACAGAAAAAGCCAGTCCACCGTTTACTGTTTGAATTAGCCAAACAAGCTTGTGATACTCAAGAAACGCACTTGATCATTCACTCAAACGAGGGTTATAGCGACGACTTTACTCAGCTAACTCGCGAGTTTTATCTTAAGATGTGAAATAACATGTGATCCTTGTCACCAATCACTTTATAATGTGCGACCTTTTTATATTCTATGCTGCTGTGGCGAACCATTAACCAAGCTTTGCTTGTGGAGAACTCATTGTGATCAGAACCTTTGCTGAACTTGATCTAGACCAAAACCTACTTGAAGCCATTGACGAGATGGGCTACGAACGCCCAACTAAAATTCAGGCAGAAGCGATTCCACAAGCGTTAGATGGTCGTGACATTCTAGCGTCAGCACCAACTGGTACTGGTAAAACGGCAGCATTCGTCCTGCCAGCACTGCAATACCTGCAAGATTTCCCACGTCGTAAACCGGGACCTGCACGTATTCTGATCCTAACCCCAACTCGTGAACTTGCGATGCAGGTAGCGGATCAAGCTCGTGCTTTAGCGAAAAACACCAAGCTAAACATCTTCACCATCACTGGTGGTGTTCAATACCAAGAGCACGCAGATATCCTAGCAACGACGCAAGATATCGTGGTAGCAACACCAGGTCGTCTACGTGAATACATTGACGCAGAACGTTTTGACTGTCGTGCGATTGAATGGCTAATCCTTGATGAAGCAGACCGCATGCTAGACATGGGCTTTGCTCCAACCGTTGACCGTCTGTCTAACGAATGTCGCTGGCGCAAACAAACCCTTCTGTTCTCAGCAACACTAGAAGGCAAAGGCGTAGAGGGTTTCACAGCAGACCTACTGAACGAACCAGCAGAGATCGACGCAAAATCACCACTACGTGAGCGTAAGAAGATCGCACAGTGGTACCATCGTGCTGATGACGCAGAGCATAAACTTGCCCTACTAAAACACATCATTACAGAGCAAGCAGAACGCACTATCGTATTCTTGAAGACTCGCGAGCGTTTAGCAGAGCTTCGTGCCCAGTTAGAGAGCGCACAGATTCCATGTTCTTGGATTCAAGGCGAAATGCCTCAAGATCGTCGTAACAACGCGATTTCTCGCTTCCGTGAAGGCACTGTAAACGTGCTATTAGCGACAGACGTAGCGGCACGCGGTATCGACCTTCCTGACGTATCACACGTAATCAACTACGATATGCCACGCACGGCAGACGTGTACCTTCACCGCATTGGTCGTACGGCTCGTGCAGGTAAGAAAGGTAATGCTATCTCAATCGTAGAAGCGCACGACCAACCAATGATGGATCGCGTTGCTCGTTACGTGAAAGAAGACATCAAAGAACGTTTCGTGAAAGAGATGCGCCCTAAACACAAAAAGCCTGTGTTTAAGAAGAAAAAGAAAAAAGACGACAAGAAGAAAGTAGCGAAAAAGAAAACCGCTAAGAAGAAGTAATCACGTCTGATTGATTTCAAATCTAAAAGAGCCGCAATCGCGGCTCTTTTTGTTTTTCATCTATAGTTGATGAGCAGGCAAGGTTTTGTCTTCATAGGCATCAGCGAAGCCATGGTTACGGTCACGGTGCCCCGCTTCATCCTCTCGAATACGCAAAATCACATCTCTTAGCATCGCATCAGTTGGCAGCTTGTAGTAATCAATCGCCAGAGTCGGGGCTGGTACGTTCTCCACTTCCCCGCTATCAATTTTCTCTAGGTACTCAGTGTAGCTGTTACACGCTTCTTCTTCGAAGTAACCAACAACACGGTGAGCGATTTTAGAAGACAGCAGATAGATGAAGCTGTACACAACAATGAAAACACCTTGTCCCAGCAACACCAACAAACGCTCAACCAAACTTGGCTTGGCAATATCGAGGAAAATCATCAGGTGCATGCGCTCGTTCTCAGCCTCATCGAGAAGTTCTCGGATCCAGCCTTCATCATCTTTCATTCGGCGTAGCGCTTTCAAGTGATTGAACATCCCAGCTACCATGCCCGGCACGGCTGCGATGGTTTCGAGAATTACCGCTCGTTTCGCGTATTTCTTGCCATAAAAGATGTTCAGAGTGAATTTCAGCAATTTGGTAATACGCAGTGCAACGTACTCCGATAACTTAGAGGCTTTTTTGTGTGTGAGCTTGAAGTCTGACATAGGAGAACTCCTTATTTTAAAAGTTGCATTTAAAATACAACTTTAAACTTTATTACTCAACTATTTTTTAAGATATAAACTTTTTATGTAAAAATTCGATTAAGATCAGATCGAATAGGCATAAAAAAAGCCGGATAACTATCCGGCTTTTTGGCGTACTTTATTTCGCTGAATCATCAACTCGCGATTGACTGACTTCAATCAGTTTTGCTCTTCTCGTTTGAAAACTAAGTCTGTTGGTGTCGACTCTTCTTCAACGAAGTAGTAACCCGCAACATCAAACTTAGTGAGGTCAGCAACACTTTCGATACGGTTTTCGATGATGTAGCGAGCCATCATGCCGCGCGCTTTCTTCGCGTAAAAGCTGATCACCTTATATTGACCATTCTTACAGTCTTTGAAGATAGGCGTGATCACTTGTGCATCCAAGTTCTTTGGCTTCACCGCTTTGAAATATTCATTTGATGCAAGGTTAATCAATACGTTGTCGCCTTGCGCAGCAATCGCTTCATTCAGCTTATCGGTAATGACATTACCCCAGAACTGGTAAAGGTTAGATCCCTTGTCGTTCGCCAGCTTAGTACCCATCTCAAGACGGTATGGCTGCATTAAATCGAGTGGCTTAAGCAGACCGTATAGACCAGATAGCATTCTTAGGTGATCTTGAGCGTAGTCAAAATCAGCGTCAGAAAGGGTTTCCGCTTCAAGACCTGTGTACACATCGCCTTTAAATGCCAAAATGGCTTGGCGTGCATTATCTGTGGTGAAAGTTTCACTCCACTCTTGGAAACGGCCAACGTTCAAATCAGCGATTTTGTCGCTCACTTTCATCAGTGATGCAACATCGGCAGGTGTTAATTTACGGCATACCTCGATCAGCGCTTTTGAATAGCTAACCAAGTCAGGTTGAGTAAACTTCTCGGTCGCGAGTGGTGATTCGTAATCGAGCGTTTTAGCTGGAGAAACTACGATGAGCATGACTTTAACTTCCCTAATTCTATTTTCCATTTAGAGTACAAAAAAAGCCATGCATTGTCTGCATGGCTTTTTGAATCGTGTTGATAGCTTTCAACAATGATTGGCAGTGAACATCACTTAGTCTTCTTTTTTCGTGTTGTCCCAAATGCCATCTTCTAGCTGAGACTTCAGCTCAGGGAAGTCATTTGCATCAAACGTCGGCACTTTACCTTCGCTTAGCTGGCGGTTGTAGTCTTTCGCCAGTTTAATCACGATACCAGATAGCAATAGAATCGCCACCAAGTTCACTATCGCCATCAAACCCATTGATACGTCAGCCAGTGACCAAACCACAGGTAGTGATGCTAGCGCACCGAACATAACCATACCCAATACAATGATACGGAAGATGCCTAGACCTGCTTTGTGGTTGTGCTCTAGGAAGATTAGGTTCGTTTCAGCGTATGAGTAGTTCGCAATAATCGAAGTAAATGCGAAGAAGAAGATCGCAACAGCAACAAAGATGCTGCCCCAATCACCAACTTGTGAGCTCAATGCACGCTGAGTTAGCTCAATACCGGTCACTTCCGTTGCTTGACCAACGTACTCACCTGACATAAGGATGATAGCCACTGTCGCAGAACAGATAACAATCGTATCCATGAATACGCCTAGCATCTGAACGTAACCTTGAGATGCAGGGTGCGGTGGATAAGGGGTTGCAGATGCTGCTGCATTTGGTGCAGAACCCATACCAGCTTCGTTCGAGAACAGACCGCGTTTGATACCGTTGATCATCGCTTGTGCGATTGCGTAACCAAGACCACCCGCAGCTGCTTCTTGCAGACCAAATGCGCTCTTGAAGATAAGCATTAGCACATCTGGTAGTTTGTCTAGGTTAGAGAACATCACAAACAACGCTAGTAGTAAGTATGCTAGTGCCATCACTGGAACAATCAGTTCAGCTACTTTCGCAATACGCTTAATACCACCAAAGATAACGACGGCTGACAGTGCTACAACAGCAATACCAACATAAAGGTCATTCCAACCAAATGCAGTGCTCATTGCGTTTGCAATTGAGTTTGCTTGAACGGCATTGAATACCAAACCAAAAGCGATGATTAGGAAAATCGAGAACAGCACGCCCATCCAGCGCATGCCCAAACCTTTTTCCATGTAGTAAGCAGGACCACCGCGGTAGTTGCCATCATCATCTTTGGTTTTGTATAGCTGCGCTAGCGTACTTTCCGCAAACGACGTCGCCATACCAAGCATTGCAATCAACCACATCCAGAAGATTGCACCAGGACCACCTGCTGTCAAAGCAACAGCAACACCCGCCATGTTACCTGTACCTACACGTGCAGCAAGACTAGTACAAAGCGCTTGGAAAGAAGAAATACCAGCTTTGTCTGCTTTACGGCTGTTCTTCAGAACAGAGAACATGTGGCCGAAATGACGGAATTGAATGAATCCCAATCGAACGGTGAAGTAGATTCCTACACCAACAAGAAGATAAACCAGAATCGAACCCCAAAGGAGATCGTTCATCAAATTGATTAAGTCTGTCATGTGTACCTCAAAGTGAGTTGCGCCGGTCTTTGCTTCCAAGCCATCCACCAGATTGCCTGCTAAGTGTCAAAGTGTGCTTAGCTTTTTGAGTAATGTTTATTGCGCAATCTAGAATCGTAAACGTCGCTTCATGCATCCATTTTACGTACCAGCGTATTTTTTGACGGGCGGATAATGCAGCCTCGAAAAGCAAAAATCAATATGCAACAAGTAAAATAACCTTGTTATTTTTCACTAGAAAGTCACCAAAAGTTAACATAAAAGGAAAACTTAATGCTCACAAACAGCAACATCTTGTTTATCAAATCTCAACATAAATAGCCCTTCCATCATTAACAAAACGCAATACCATTTATTTTTGATGAGGCTAGTTATCACAAGGTATCTGAGAAAAATTTCTTACTCTGCTTTGTTACGATTGGATACATTTTAATCAAAGCGATGCTATGCAACCTTAGTATTCAAAAATTGAGTAAAATGAGCCCTTCGAATTAACATACCAAATCTCTTCATTTAATCGTTTTCGTGAGTTCGTTCGCTTATTTTTTGTCCACTTCAGATATGTGCAAAATGTGATTCTGTGAGTATTTTTACGCGAAAATGTCATGTTACCGACACAAATGCGAAATATATCATGGTTATTCTCACGCCTATTGTGGTACTTAAAAAGCTCCACAAGGACTGGATATAACAGTTTAGATAGAAAAAGGTAAAGGTGGCTTATGGAAGGCTTTCAACTCGATGACCTATTTGGTCTGGATACTACCTCAACAACCAAGTCTCGCTCAAAACCAGTGAAGCGTAAGTGGCGAGAAATCGAAGAAATGAACGATAGACGCAATTTGCTCAAAGAGCTGCGCGAACTCGATGTCTGCAACGACATCACTCTGGATGACATCAAACTATAATTCGCACAAAAGGCACCTCAATGGTGCCTTTTGTCATTTATAGAGAGGACAAAAGTGGGTGATTTTCATGCTGATTTTATTGGCATGACGCCCATTCTTATCCATTGAGAATTTCCCTCAGTTTTCACTCATATTTTAAACGAGACAATTTCTAAACAATTCCCATCAGACAAGAAAATGACGAAACAAACTACGCACACGCAATCGATTACTTCGTCATTTTTATGTTTTAGACAAACTCAGCGTCGTTCTGACGCACTCGATCAGCAAGTTGCTTGTAGCGATCTGCAATAGTATTACCAAACACAGGATCGTCTTCGTTCTCATGCCATAGGCTTTCAACATATTGCCAGTCTTGCGAAGTGAACAACTCTTCAATTAGAGGTAAGATTTGGCGCTCTTCTAGCTCCAGATGGCGCTTTTGCGTCACAATGAAGTCTTCAAGCTGAGCAACGAACATATCTTGAGGGACAACAGCATCCTGCAAAATCATCTCAATCAACATTGAAAACGCTTTGGTTTTGTCCGCCAGATCTTGATGTTCCTGTTCCAAGTTTTCCATGGTCTTTTGCTGACCATAATGCTCTAGGAAGTAGCGATAGAGAATGTCTTCTTTAGGATGGTGAATTTTTTCTGAATGGTTAGAAAGATAATCCACGATCTCACTCACCAACGCATAGTTGATGGCGCGTTCTTGTTTAATCTCATTCAATTTGTGGCGCAGTATTGCCAGCAGACGGACCATATAGCCGTGTTCGCGTCGAATTCTTTCGATCATCATAGCGTCTCTCCTTAACACCTACTTTTAATAAGTGTATATGAGAAAGCGAAAACCTGACTCGACGGTGTTCAAAAAAACAGCGATCGTGATGTCACGATCGCTGTACTGATTGCTCTCTCCTTATATAAGAGGAAAGTGCACTTTACACCGCCATTGGTAGGTGCCAATTGATGACCTCTTTGCCTTGCTGAGAGAGGATCTGGTTCGCTTGTGAAAATGGTTTGCTACCAAAGAAACCTCGGTGAGCAGACAACGGTGATGGATGCGGTGCCGTTAACACATAGTGTTTGTTACGATCGATAAAGCGACCTTTCTTCTGCGCGTGTGAGCCCCACAGCAGGAACACCACACCCTGTTGATGCTGGTCAATCGCTTCAATTACGCGGTCAGTAAAGGTTTCCCAGCCCGTTTTTGAGTGCGAGTGTGCTTTGCCCTGCTCTACCGTCAATACGGTATTTAGTAGCAACACACCTTGCTCTGCCCAGCTTTGCAAAAAACCATGTTGAGGAATTTGAAAACCTTCGATATCTTGCGCCAACTCTTTGTACATATTCACCAAAGACGGTGGCGTTTTAATGCCGGGCAACACAGAGAAACACAAACCATGCGCTTGATTAGGACCGTGGTAAGGATCTTGCCCCAGAATCACTACCTTAACGTCTTTGAACTCGGTAAAACGAAAAGCGTTAAATACGTCTTTGGCTGGCGGATAAATGGCTTTGCCAGCCGCTCGTTCTGCTTCAACAAAATTCAAAGTATCGACAAAGTAGCTCTGCTGTTTTTCTTCGCCGATCACATCGTGCCAAGTGGGTAACTGATTCATGGAAAGTTCCTGTCCTAAAGTTTCCCTCTATTCTAACGAGCGAAACCCAAACAAACAAAAACTTACCACCAGCTTGAGACGGCTTTTCAAAAACTGACGCGCAGACAGCTGGTGTTAATCCATGCTGGTTTGGCTAAAACCAAAGTAACCAATACTAATAATGATGACGCTAATTACGCTGCGGCGTTCGAAAGTGTCCTTGTCCTGAGATATGGCGGTTTGGAGTAGGTAAACGTAATACTCGTCGAGAGTGTGTCGCTGGGATAAAAGAAACTGGTCGAGACATATTGTCATCCTCCTAACTAGCTTCGCCTAACTACAACGTTGAGTTCAGGCGTTTAAAACAAGCGCATAACCGCTCAATGGTTTTAGCTAAGAAAGAAGGATGCCAACTTTGCCATCCCGTTAGGAATTAACCATTTCTTCCATATGGAATTGGCGTAAAGTGTTGATTTCTTGCTGCCAGATATCTGGGTCAATTGTCTCTAATATCAGAGGGATACCATCAAAGCGTGGATCTTTAGCGATGTACTCAAAACAGCTCCAGCCGATCTCGCCTTTGCCTAATGAGTGGTGACGGTCAACCTTGCTAGCGAATTCGACTTTTGAATCATTTAGATGCATTGCTCTTAAATAGTGCATGCCTACGATACGATCGAACTCGGCAAAGGTATGCTCACAATCCTCTTTGGTACGCAGATCGTAACCGGCAGTAAACGTGTGGCAAGTATCAAGACACACGCCAACGCGTTCTTTGTCTTCTACTTGATCGATGATTTCAGCAAGATGCTCAAACTTCCAACCCAAGTTAGTGCCCTGACCTGCAGTGTTCTCAATCACTGCGATCACATTCGGCACTGCTTTGTGCGCGAGGTTGATCGACTCAGCGATCGTCGACAAACACGCCTGTTCCGACACTTTCTTTAAGTGGCTACCAGGGTGGAAGTTGAGCAAGGTTAAACCTAACTGGTTACAACGCTCCATCTCGTCAATAAATGCCGCGCGGGATTTATTCAGCTTTTCTTCTTCCGGCGCCCCCAAGTTAATCAGATAAGAGTCATGGGGCAGAATGTGTTCGGCGCCGAAGCCAAGCATTTTGCAGTTTGCTTTGAATGCACTAATGGTTTTTTCTTCGAGTGGTTTAGCAACCCATTGACGCTGGTTCTTAGTAAACAGAGCAAACGCATTCGCACCAATCTCACGAGCACGAAGAGGCGCTAGATCGACTCCTCCAGCCGCGGACACGTGAGCACCAATAAATTTGTTTCCAAACTTGTTTTTCATGTTTGTCATTTAATCACTTTAGACTTTCAGGATGACTACCTAAATACAGGCAGTTGCGTTACCAAGGTTAATTTTTGAGCTCGTTTTGTAGTAAATTTACAACAAAATTAACTTTTAAATATTTTTTATATTATCAAATAAATTGTAAATAGTATGTTTTCAAACGTTTTATTGATTTAACTCAAGAAAATCACCTTCAAAAAATTAAGGTTTTTGGTTGTTTTTTGACTTAAATCAATATTAAAATAATGGATATTGGCTATATAATACTTAGCTCGACAAAAATTCGAAAATTAACACCAATAATCACCACGTAAGTGGTCTAGGAGATAGTGATGATCCAAGGTATCCAAATTACTAAAGCAGCTAACGACGAACTACTAAACTCAATCTGGCTACTAGATAGCGAGAAGAACGAAGCGCGTTGTGTTGCTGCAGCATCAACTTACGAAGCAGACCAAGTTATCGCAATCAGCGACCTAGGTGAATACGAAAGCCGTGAAGTAGCAATCGAAACTGCTCCTCGCATCGAAGGTGGTCAACACCTAAACGTGAACGTTCTTAAACGTGAAACTCTAGAAGATGCAGTTGCACACCCAGAGAACTACCCACAGCTAACTATCCGTGTTTCTGGTTACGCAGTACGTTTCAACTCGCTAACTCCAGAACAGCAACGTGACGTAATCGCTCGTACTTTTACTGAGTCTCTATAATCTCTCAGTAAACTAGTTTGCTAGAATTTAAAAAGCTTGGTCAGCAATGACCAAGCTTTTTTTGTTTCTGGATCCTTCGAAACCCTTCCGATAATAAAAAGCAACTCGCCTTCAAGGTGCATTTCTTTGCGAAGGATCTTTCTGAAACGCTTGTGCCAACGAGGTTGGATCAAGCCTATCTCTTTGCAGTGACGCCCCTTCTGCCCACCAAATCAGTTGATGCAGGGTGCGATTCATATAACTGTCCCACTGTGCCTGCTCCGACTCATTCGCAGCCACACCGTGCTCATCAAATACCTCTTGTGCTTTCGGAATGTGGATCATTGCCGACACTGGCAAGCACCCCAACTCGGATAAGAAAGTACGCATCGACACTGCAGCACGAGCACCACCCCATTGCCCGGCAGAGTAGGTCACGATAGCACTTGGCTTATAGGAAAACAGCGAACTGCCAAAGTGATTAAGCATGTTTGCCAAAGCTGGGCTCATCGAATGGTTGTATTCCGGACTAACCATCACATACCCATCGGCCTGTTTGATTTTGTCTGCCAACTCACTTAGGTGCTGCGGCACTTTAGAGCGGTGATAAGCAAACTCGGGCTTAAACACATCACCAAAGTCATAGTTCAATGGGTCAATGATTTCGACAGTATGTTGTGAATGCTGACTCGCGATAAGTTTTTCACACGCTCTACTGACTCGCATTCCTAAACGGGCTGGTCGTGGTGGCGTGCTGTCTCTCACTGAACCAAGAAAAATCAAAAAATGCATGCTTCTCTTTCCATCTCATTTAGTTAAGTTCGTTTCTCAATCATAAAGAGAGTTAAAACTTACCGGCAATAAAAAAGGTGAATGATTGCTCATTCACCTCTCGTTATTTGTGTTTTTGATACTTACTGTGCTATTGAAGTTTACTGCACGCGGCGCAGTACTTGCTTCAGTGCGTCAAAGTCTGCGTCGAGATCTTCTGATAACAGTTCCATCGCAGCGTGCTTCGCTAGTGGCGCAGGAAGGTCGATATCTGATTCTAGAATATCATCCACCACTTCTTTGAACTTCGCAGGGTGAGCAGTACATAGGAATAGACCGGTTTCACCGTCTTGCAGTTGTTCTTCAAGCACGCGGTAAGCAATCGCACCGTGCGGTTCACACAGGTAACCTAAAGCATGTAAGTCTTTCACTGACTGAGCGCTTTGCTCATCAGATACAGCGCCTTTTCCTAGCGTCTCCAAGCCCCACTCTTTCACACGACACAACTCTTCGATACGAGGCCAGTTGTTTGGTTGACTCACGTCCATCGCGTTCGATGTCGTTGCGACCGTTGGTTTTGGCTCCCACTTACCCGTTTGTAGGTAACGCGGTACCGTGTCATTAGCATTAGTTGCAGCGATAAAACGTTTGATAGGCAGACCCAGTGCTTTTGCCAGTAGACCAGCAGTTAGGTTACCAAAGTTACCACTTGGTACAGACACGACTAGGTTTTCACGCTCTTGCTTACTCATTTGCGCGGCAGCTTCAAAGTAGTAACAGATTTGTGCCATCAAGCGGCTGATGTTGATTGAGTTTGCAGAGTTCAGACCGATCTCTTCACGCAATGCCGAATCATCAAAAGCTTGCTTAACCAGAGCCTGACACGCGTCGAAGTCACCATCGATCGCGACAGTGTGAATGTTTTTACCAAGCGTACAGAATAGCTTTTCTTGCAGTGGGCTGATCTTGCCTTTCGGGTAAAGAATCACAACGTTGATGTCTTCCATACCGTAGAAAGCATGCGCAACGGCTGCGCCAGTATCGCCAGAAGTTGCAGTCAGAATGGTGATCTTGCCGCCGTCCGAAACGGCTGCAAGAGATTGCGCCATAAAGCGACCACCAAAGTCTTTAAATGCAAGCGTTGGACCATGGAACAGTTCCAGAGCGTAAACACCGTCTTTCACTTGATTAATTGGCGCAGGGAATTGGAATGCAGCGTCAACCAATGCGTTAACTTGCTCTTCCGCCAGCTCATCACCAATCAGTGCAGATAGGATTTTCGTGCTACGAGAGACAAAGCCTTCTGCCAGTAGCGCATCAACGTCTTCAAATTTTGGTAGTTCCGATGGGAAAAATAGACCTTGGTTACGACCTAACCCTTGGCGAACGGCTTGACCAAAGGAAACTTGTTCATCATTTTCTTTTATATTGTAAAGCTTCATAGCTCACTTCCTGTTACTTTCGAACCCTGCTTATCTAGACGACAAACGTGGACGAATCCTTCTTCGTTTTGTACGTAGTTCTGTTCTAACCAGCGAGCAACTCGCTCAGCGACATCTTTCTCTTTGCAAATACTGAACAGTGTCGGACCACTGCCAGAAATACCGGTTGCCAATGCACCCGCAGACGCTGCGTATTGACGTGCATTTGCAAAACCCGGGAGCAGTTTCTCACGATACGGTTCTGCGATCACGTCTTTGATCATTTTTGCAGCAAGTTCTGGCTGACCAGAATGACACGCATGAATAAAGCCCGCAAGATGGCGGCCATGAGCAATGATATCTTGTCGGCGATATTGAGATGGTAGGATCTCACGCGCTTCTGCTGTTGATACTTTGATACCCGGATATGCCATCACCCAGAACCAATCATCAAAGCAAGGCACTTCTTGGCTGATGATACCCAACTCTTCAAGCATCAATTGCACACCGCCAAGGTAACACGGTGCGACGTTATCGTAGTGAATACCACCAGAGATCTTGCCTTCCATTTCTCCCATCAGCGCCAGTAACTCTGTCTCGTTAAGCGGCTGACCATGGAATCGGTTCAATGCATCTAATGCAGCAACGATAGAACATGCACTTGAGCCTAATCCAGAGCCGATTGGCATGTTCTTTTCTAGTGTCATTTCAAGTGGCTTTAGCTCGACGCCTTTCTTGTCTAGCTCGCGAGCAAACACTACCCAACAATCGTAAACGATGTTCTCTTTTGGCTCAGTTGGTAGCTTTTCAACAAAATCACCAACCGTCTTTAGGCTGAACGGCTCAGCCCCAGACTTAACCAATACACGGTCACCCAATAGTGTGCCATCAACTGGGGACACCGCCGCCCCCAGAACATCAAAACCAACGCTTACATTACCAATTGATGCTGGGGCGTAGACCACTACATCCATATCACTTGAACTCATTGTCGTTATACCCCTAGCTTCCAACCTAAAGTACGCATCACATCCGAGAATACGCCCGCTGCCGTAACCTCAGTACCCGCACCGTAACCACGCAATACCAGTGGAATTGGTTGGTAGTAGCGGCTGTAGAATGCCAGTGCGTTTTCACCATCTTTGATCTTAAACATCGGATCATTTTCATCTACGGCAGCAATGCTTACCGTGCATTTACCATCAACAATTTCACCCACGTAGCGCAGCACTTTGCCCTCTTCCGCCGCTTTAGCTGACAGCTCTTTAAAGTACGCATCCGCTTCTGGTAAACGTTCCATAAACTCATCAACGCTGCCTGAATCATCAAAGCCTGGTGGCAGAGCTTGATCAACCACAACGTCTTCTAGTTCTAGGGACATACCAGCTTCACGAGCAAGGATAAGTAGCTTACGCGCAACGTCCATACCCGATAGATCATCACGAGGGTCAGGTTCGGTAAAGCCGTTTTGCTTGGCGATGTTGGTTGCTTCACTTAGGCTCATGCCTTCGTCTAACTTGCCGAAGATGTAAGAAAGAGAGCCAGAAAGGATGCCGCTGAAGCGCTCTAGTTCATCACCTGCTGAGATTAAGTTTTGTAGGTTTTCGATTACCGGTAGACCTGCACCTACGGTTGTTTCATACATCAGCTTACGACGAGAGCTGCGCGCAACATCGCGAAGTTGATGGTAGTAGGCCATGCTTGCTGTGTTTGCTTTCTTGTTTGGCGTGACTACGTGGAAACCTGCAGCTAGGAAGTCTGCGTATTGATTCGCGATATCTTCACTTGAAGTACAGTCAACCAATACTGGGTTGATGATGTGGTTGCGTTGTACTAAAGAAATCAGACGCGCTAGGCTGAATTCTTCTGTCGCTGCCGACATACGGTCACGCCAATGCTCCAGTGGCAGCCCTTCACTATCAAGTAGAAGACCTTTGCTGTTTGCTAAGCCGCATACGCGAATCACAATGCCTTTTTCCGCAAGCTTCGCTTGTTGACGCTCGATCTGATCCACCAGTTCACCACCAACGCCGCCAATACCAACCACGAATACATCTAGGAAGTGCTTAGAGTTGAATAGGTTCTCGTGACAGGCTTTGATCGCTTCAGAGATTTTATCTTCAGGAATCACAGCTGAGATTGCACGCTCAGATGAGCCCTGTGCAATAGCTACAATGTTTACGTTCACTTCAGCAAGAGATGAGAAGAAACGAGATGCAACACCGCGTGATGTACGCATACCGTCACCCACAAGTGTCACAATAGAAACATCATCAATGAACTCGACTGGTTCAAGTAGACCGTCTTTTAGTTCAAGTTCAAACGCATCCGCCAATACTTGTTGCGCTTTTGCTTTGTCTTGCGCTTCGATACAGAAGCTGATGCTGTACTCAGAAGAGGATTGAGTGATCAGAACGATAGACACACCAGCTGATGACATTGCACCAAATACTCGGCTTGCCATGCCAACCATACCCTTCATACCAGGACCAGACACGTTAACCATCGTTAGGTCGTTCAGCGTCGTGATGCCTTTGATTGCGAGGTTATCTTCGCCAGTGTCTTGACCAATCAGCGTACCTGCCCCTTGTGGGTTAAAGCTGTTTTTGATCAGACAAGGAATATGGAATTGTGCGATTGGTGCGATGGTTTTCGGATGCAGAACGGATGCACCAAAGTAAGAAAGCTCCATCGCTTCTTGGTAGCTCAGTGATTTAAGAAGACGAGCATCTTCCACCAAACGAGGGTCACAGTTGTAAACACCATCAACGTCAGTCCAAATTTCACAGCAATCTGCGCGCAGACACGCTGCAAGAACCGCAGCAGAGTAGTCAGAGCCATTACGACCAAGTGTTACTAACTCACCTTTCTCATTACCTGCGGTAAAACCAGGCATGATATTTACGTGACCTTGAGGAAGAGGATTTTGGCGGAAGTTCTGAGTAGAGACTTCAACATCGACCATCGCTTCTAGGTGATCGCCTTTTGCGTATAGATACTCGACTGGGTCGATAAGATGCGCAGGTTGCCCTTTCGCTTCTAATACCGCTTTCATCAACTGAATCGAGACGCGCTCACCTTTACTAATGATGCGTGCGTTGACGTTATTTGGGCACATACCAAGAAGATTGATGCCATGAACGAATTGGCGAAGCTGAGAAAGTGAAGTTTTTACTTGGTTATCAAATGCAGCACCATCGATGTTTGGCAATACATTTTGGATATCTGAAAATAATGCTTTGAACGAAGCTTCAAGCTCATTGATTTGCAACTCAGCTTCACCATTGCGAAGTGCACCTTCAATCACCGCGACCAGTTTATTGGTCGTTTTGCCTGGTGCTGAAAGTACCACTGCGACTTCTTCTTGCTGCGCATTGTTGGCGATGATATCCGCCGCTCTTAGAAAGCGATCTGCATCCGCTAATGATGAGCCGCCAAACTTTAATACTCGCATCCCTTCCTCCGATGTATCTTCTTAGATCTGTCTAAATTCTTTATAAAAAAGCATAAAAAAAGGCCTGTATCTTGTTGGATACAGGCCTTTCTTGTGAATTTCTTTCGCTCAGCAGCCTGCCCCAACATTGGTCGTGTCGGTAATAATAATGGTTGTGGTCATTACTACTTGGCTGTGAGATGTCATAAATAAATATTCAACGATAGTTGTGTGTTTTCTTAACTCTACGTTTACCGAGTTTCTGAAACAGAGTCAACAAAAAATTGTGTATTTTCCGGCCTTGTAGAGATTTCTGCTGCGCAATGTCGTTGATATTTAAGTGTAATTACAATGAGTTAGTCTGCTTACGATTTTATTCTTTTTTTTCAGTCATTCGCTCATGGTTCTTACAGATCTATTAGGATGAAGATCCTACGTAAGATCTTGATGCAAATATGCACAATCGAAAACTGATCTTTGCAGGTTCTATTTAACAACAACTTAACTGTGATCAAGGTTCCTAGGATCGAATTAAGTAGAAAATAAATGAGCTGGCTTTCATATTCTATGCTTTAATAGTGAGAAGCTTTTAGCACATACTAATAACAAAGTTAGACACAAGGAGTGGTCACATGAAAAAATGGATTTTTCTGTTGCTATTCGCCGTGCCTAGCGTTTGTCTTGCTAACGATCTTCCGCCTCTTCCAGGCAAAACTTCTTCGTCTCCACACAAGCTTTTCATCTCTAGTGAAAACTATCAAACAGATAGCTTCGATGTATGGAACATAGATGGTGGTTACTCATACGAGCTGTTTGATTCTGTTGATCTTTACGTTGGTGCGCGAGTCAACAACTCGCCAACAAAAAACCAAAGCGGTTTTCTTAGTGGGATCAGTTATCACTTTAATGATCGAGTAACAGTGAAAAGTACTGTTAGATCTTATAAAGCTGAAACGGCGGAAGGTATCCGAGAAGAAGACAGTAGCCTTGCTGCTGAAGTCTCAAGTCGCGTGAAAATCACCGAGAATTTGGATCTTCACGCCACTCTAGATTACCAAGATTGGCAACAAGGCTTCGAAGTAGGATTAGGTTTCCGCTTCTAGAAGTCCAGCGCTTCTTTCGAAATCAAAACCCCATTCCAGTCTGCGTAAACATAGTGTTTTGGCTGCACGATTTGGTTTTGCATCGTCAATGTCACGTTGACTTCTCCCACGCCACGCTTCTCTGTTTTAAACGGGCATGTACCCAAAGCTTGAACACCAATATCCATTTGTGACATTTGTGCCACATCGCGAATCGCACCGTAAACAATAATGCCTTCCCAACCATTTTCGATACCGAGAATCGCGAGCTGATCACCTAGCAACGCTTTTTGACATGAGCCGTGTCCATCAACAATCAGCACTTTTCCAGTGCCATCTTCGTTCAGTACTTCGCGTACTTTGGAGTTATCGTGGTAACAACGTACAGTGACAATCTCGCCATGAAAGGCCGTGCGTTGACCAAAGTTCTGCAATGGTAAGCTAAGCAGGATGACTTGGTCCTCAAACTGGTCACAAATGTCTGGTGTTATGTCTCTCATATTTCCTCCGTGAATTGTCTCACCTAAGCTGAAGCTCAGATAAGTAGTATCCTTCTAGACGAGTCGCGGCTGTATTGTTCCTAGCTTGTGCAAAACTTCAGGTTCTGAACAAGCAATCAAGTAAAGCTCGTCATCAATGACGTAATAAATCGCGTTTTGTTGAAATTGATTCGCCAGGTCTATTGCGGCTTGCGGTGTTAACTCAGCAGCATAGCTCTCTTCAAACCATTCAAATGTCTGATCGCCAACCGTGACAGGCACGTATTTAACGTGGTTTAATTGTTGTTCGAGTTTATGATTACTTATGCAGTTCTCTTCTTTTGACCGCAGATTACTGTAAGGGTTCCAAGCAGTTATCACCGCGTAGTTGGTTACCTCCCATTCAGCGTGAAAACGGAAGAAAGACTCTGAATAAGCATTCCATAACGATGCGTCTATGTTCGTATTACTTTTTTCTATCATAACTCTTAAACGATTAATAACAGTTACATTTCATCAATTGATGTAAATCAACAAACTGAATGGAATTAACATTTGAGCATTGTTAGCATGCTGTTAACAATATAAAATCCGCTCCATATCTTAGGGTGTTTACGTTTCAGGCTCCGTAATTACAGGGAATTGAAAGGTAAACAAGCCCTATAGAATAAACGTCGCCATCGGATACTGGTGAGTTGGCAAAATTCCAAGGAAGGCGGATAACTGAAAGAAGTGTTTTTTTGATCAACTTGATTTATTATCAAAATCACATTACCTGTATGTTATATTTTTGCCTAGAATTTATTCTATTAGCACAATTTTGTCACAAATTTAGGTACCGCCAATGCAAACCCCGCAGATTCTTATCGTAGAAGATGAGCAAGTAACTCGTAACACTCTTAAGAGTATTTTTGAAGCAGAGGGATACGCTGTTTTTGAAGCCAGTGACGGTGAAGAAATGCACCAAGTGTTGTCTGAAAATTCAATCAACTTGGTTATTATGGACATTAATCTTCCAGGCAAGAATGGTCTCCTTCTAGCACGTGAACTTCGCGAGCAAGCGAACATCGCACTGATGTTCCTGACTGGTCGTGACAATGAAGTAGACAAGATCCTAGGTCTTGAAATCGGTGCTGATGACTACATCACTAAACCATTCAACCCGCGTGAACTAACTATCCGTGCTCGCAACCTGCTAAGCCGCTCAATGAGCACTAACGCTGTACAGGAAGAGAAACGCTCGGTAGAAAAATACGAGTTCAACGGTTGGGTGTTAGACATCAACAGCCGCTCTCTAGTGAGCCCATCTGGTGACAGCTACAAACTGCCACGCTCTGAGTTCCGTGCTCTACTGCACTTCTGTGAGAACCCAGGTAAGATTCAAACTCGTGCTGACCTTCTTAAGAAGATGACAGGTCGTGAGCTTAAGCCACATGACCGTACTGTAGACGTAACTATCCGTCGCATTCGTAAGCACTTCGAATCAGTATCAGGTACACCTGAAATCATCGCGACTATTCACGGTGAAGGCTACCGCTTCTGTGGCGATCTAGAAGACTAATCTGCCCCAGCATAAACAATAAGGGCTTGCTCAATGAGCAAGCCCTTTTGCTATCTGTCACTTAGCAATGAATGCAAACTTAATGGTTAATACAAGCTTAGTGGCTAATACACTTTGTCGATCTTGATGCCTTTCTCGACTAACCACTCTTTCTTGCCTGCGTCATCTAACAATAACGCCAAATCGACCGACTTCTCCATATCCGCTTCGATTTGCCATACAAACGCCACTTCCCACTGATTTTCACTGTGGGTACGTAACTCTAATAAGTCACCATCAATTTCCCACTCTGAATCACCTTGCTTAATAATCAGAGCATCAACCGTTAAGTTTGCAGGCAGCTCATTATCTGCTTTTAGGTACAATGCGCCATGAACGTTCTGCTCTTGAACTTCACCAATGGTTGGCATCAGGTTTACCCATAGGTTGCTCTTTAGCTCAACGTTCACTGTATTCATCGTGACTTGGCTGCCTTGTTGCCATCCAACTTGAGGAGCAGAACTACAACCCGCCAGTAGCGCAATTGCCAGTGCTGCCGATGCAAATTTCTTCATTTTATTTCCTCTGTTCCAACCAACTCTTCAATACTTGAATATCATTTTGATATTCGTTTTTAATTTCTTCGACCCAATCCGATATGTTTTCCCACCAAGCAGGCATATCAGGAGATTGTGCTTTCTGTGCGACGCTTTGGATGTGTTTTAAACCAATCGAGCCTGCTGCACCTTTAATTTTATGTGCTTCAGAAACAATACCGTCTTGGTCTTTTGCCGTCATGTTTGAGTCCAACACCTCGATATAATCAGGCATCATGTCTTCAAACATCTTAATACTGTCATACACAGGCTTTACGCCAACGATATCCACGTAAGACTCTAGCATATCAAGATCCAGCAAGTGGGTATTGATGACTGGAGATGGCATCGGTGTCGCCTCTTCGATGACTTCAGCTTCTGCAATCTCTTCCATCACACTCTCATTGTTCTCAACGCGCTCAACGAAGAACTTATCGATCACCGCTTGTAACGCTTGAACTGCAAGTGGTTTGCTTATGGCATCATCCATACCGTTATCGAGATATTCACGACGATCTTTCATGACATTCGCAGTCAATGCCACCAGCGGCGGTAGATTATCGTAGTGTTCACGGTAGTACTTAGCCACGTCAAACCCAGTCATGTCCGGAAGCTGAATATCAAGCAAAGCTAAGTCGTATTCATCCGGTACGAAGTTCACCAGCGCTTCCTCACCCGTCATTGCGACAGTAACAGAGTGCCCCAAGCTTTCGAGCAGAGATTTCGCAACAGTGACATTAAGTTCGATGTCTTCGACCATAAAGATATTAAGATGTACATTGTCGCGTTTTGCATCGATAACAGGTGCTTCTAACTCAACCACTGGCACGTGAATCGATACGGTAAAGGTACTACCGAATCCTTCCTCACTTGCTACGGTAATGTCACCGTCCATCATGTTGATCAGCTGCTTAGAAACCGCCAAACCGATACCAGTACCCACCGCATGCAGGTTATCTTTGCCTGATTTCACTTGGTAATACATCGCAAAGATCTTATCTAACTCCTCATCAGGGATACCGATGCCAGTATCTTCCACTTCCATAATGATGGTCGCATAATCATCTTCTACATCTGCACTCACCGTCATTACGACGCCACCTTCTTTGGTGAACTTCATGGCGTTGCTAACCAAGTTCCAGATAACCTGGCGTAGACGTGTCGCATCCACTTCTATCGCTTTTGGTAGCGAGCTCAAACGCTCTAGATCGAAGCGTAGCCCTTTCTGTTCAGCCATCAGAGCCGAGATACTTTCAATTTCAGCGACGAAGTCTTCAAAGTTCAATGGTGCAGGTAACAACTCCAACTTACGACGGTCAAATTTGTCCATGTCGATAATGTCGTTAAAGATGTTGCCCAAAGTAATGGCACTAACATTGATGGTTTGCATGTGTTTACGTTGCTCTTCAGTCAACTGACTATCAAGCAACATACGACTCAAGCCTACAATGCCGTTTAACGGTGTGCGCAGCTCATGACTGATAGTGGAGATAAAGGTGGTTTTATCACGGCTGGCTTTTTCTAATGATTCTTCATGACGCTTACGCTCGGTGATATCGCGACCGAAACCAACCAGACCAAGGTGGCGACCATCTTTGCTGTAGAACGGTACTTTGCGCAATTCAAAGTAATGTTTGCGACCATCAGGGTATTCTAGCCATTGCTCGTAGGTAATTGCTTGGTTATCAGCAAAGACTTTTTGGTCGGTATCGACGATATGCTCAGCCACTTCTTTGCTGTAGACATCCCAAGGGCTCAAGCCCACTAATTGGTGTTCTTTCTTACCAGTTAACTCTTCCATCGCGCGGTTACAGCCAGAAAAAACACCATCAGCGTTGCGGTAGTAAATCAAATCTGGAGATGCATCGATAAAAGAACGTAACAGCGCCGTACGCTCGGCAAGCTCAAGCTGAGTACGCTCACGTTGGAACACCTCATTCTCCAAGTCTTGCATCGCTTCTTCACGTGCTTCTTCTGCTTTAATACGCTCTTCAATTTCTTGGTTGAGCTTTTCAATGTTCTGCTGCAGTTGAAAGTTCAGCTCTTGGTCACGCGAACGCATGTCCTTAAGCTTAGATACTAACTTGGTCAGTCTTTGACGAGACTCTTCAAGCTGATCCACCACGACAGATAGGAAATACACCGCCCAAGGGGTAATAAGTAGACCAAAGAATACCGAACGAACGATATCTATATCGTCAACGTTACCCTTAAGCGCCAACGTGATACCAACTTGCACAACAACAGCCAGTGCAACCAGCGCCAACGCCAGTAGTATCGAGAAACGGACAATCCCCAGCTTAACCAATAGGTCAACATAGTACTGGGCGAGATTTTTCATGGGCTTCATTCACTACTCCATGGAACAAGCTAGACATCGAACCCTGATCAGTTTGAAAAGCAAAACCGTTAAGCGCAGTTACTCAACAGCATCAATGTTTGAAAGACACACAACTGAAATGGCGACGCTTCAGGGCTCATCAACGCCTCATGCTGTGTATTCGCAGTTTAACGTGTTTGATACGGTGATTTAAACCGCCTGCTCTCAACTTAGAGCAAGCGGTCACAAAGCGTTAATAAGAACCAGGATGAACTCGAGTGCAGTCACGCCCATCAGCCTTAGCTTGATAGAGTGCGCTGTCTGCCATTGCAACGCCCATTTCTGGTTCGTCACCATGATGCGGGATATAAGAAACAAAGCCGATACTCACCGTCAACCGATCCGAAGTCGTTGAGTTACTATGTTCCACAGCAAGTTCGTGGATTTGTTCATGGATGCGTTTGGCAACTTTGTGTGCACCTTCCGTTGTGGTGTTTGGCAAGATAAAGCCAAACTCTTCCCCACCATATCGTGCTACGCAGTCCGATGACCGACTCACCACCTGTTGAAACGCCGCAGCGACTTGGACTAAAGCATCATCACCTTTTTGGTGACCATAGCAGTCGTTGTAGTCTTTAAAGAAATCAATATCACACAACATGATCGTCAGCGGCAATTTCTCACGAATATGGTGATACCAAAGAGTATGAAGTTGTTCATCGAAGCGGCGACGATTAGCGACTTTTGTCAGGCTGTCAGAGAAGCTTAATTTTTCTAACTCCAAATTTGCTTCCTCAAGCTTTTGCTCTGCAAGATAACGCTCAGAGATATCACGTGCCATAATTAATACACCGTTAGTACCCGATGCTCGGTCTTTAAACGGCGATTTCACCACATCAAACCAAGTATGATACCCATCAGTGCTGCTCACTTTATCGATGTAGCGTACAGGTTGTGTTTGCTGCAATGCTTGCATGTCACTAGCTTCCAAACGAAGGTAAATATCATCAGGCACTACGTCTTGTAGTCGCTTACCAATCAAATCCCCTACATCAGAAATGCCTAACGCATTCACAAATGGTTTATTACAAGCCTGGTAAACCATGTTTTCATTGAAGATACCGATAGAGTCTGGGCTGGCATCCAAAATGGTTTGTAAGATGGTATCGCGCTGTGCCAAGGCGACTTCGGTATCTTTACGACGTTCCATTTCATCGCGCAAATTCTGCTGCATCTTGTGCCATTCAGTAACATCATGACTGATAGACAAAGTACCAATCATCTCTCCAGACTGAGAAACCAAAGAACTTTGGTTTACTTCCAACAAACAACTTCGACCTTGCTGATCGGTTGTCCAACGCCTCTCAGTTTTACGTGTAGCTATTGGGTTCATCTTGGAGGAGCAAGCTTCTTCTCTGCGCCCTTCCCAAAACAGGTCAAACGCACGGTTGGTTGTCAGTACTTTACCTTGCTTATCTTGCAGACATATCAATTCAGATAACGAGTCGAGAGCGGAACGAGCAATACCTAGCTGCTCTAATTCTTGTTGCTGCTCTTGGCGAGTAAACTGGTAAGGCTGAGCGTAAATAATCCATACGCGATGCCCACGAAGTAAGCTCTTTCGACCAGATAACTCAATCTTAATATTCTCTGTTTCAGACAACCGCCAATCAAACAGCTGCTGCCCAAAATGTCGGCTGGAAAAGCTATCAAGTAATGCAATTATCTCGTCAGTATTAAAAGAAGCAGGATAGAGAAACCCAGAACCTAAACGGCGGATACCAAGCAATTGCATGGCAGAATCATTGGAGAGCAACAATTGACCACTGCCCGCATCTAACACGAGAACAGGGTAAGGAGAGTCAGTAACGATAAGTTTTAAAGCAGATTGAAATCGTATATAGATCAGCGTAACTGTGATTACACATACAACAGAGAGCAGGACCACAAATCCGTAGTCGCCCTGCCCATCCCAGAGCCAATTGAGTAACTGATCCATTTTTCCGACCTTTCAAGCAAATCGGAGGAAATATAACAGTTATTAATCGATCATTCTGCCTTTAATTCTGGTTTGATATAGATGAAGGCATCACCAGTTAAGCTGCCTTGTGAGCCTTCTCGATCCAATGCACGACCAATTTCAGTCATCGCTAACCAGCGGTTTTCACACCACAGCGGCGACAAAAGAGTAGGACGGCGAGCAGCTGAGGAAACGCGATGGAAGATCACTTCTTTAGGGGTCATGCGGATCATTTCACTGGCGATAGCAACATAATCCT
Organism: Vibrio sp. L85; assembly: GCF_963871815.1. Classification (NCBI taxonomy): domain Bacteria; kingdom Pseudomonadati; phylum Pseudomonadota; class Gammaproteobacteria; order Vibrionales; family Vibrionaceae; genus Vibrio; species Vibrio sp. L85. Next base: position 215,337 of record NZ_CAWMYL010000234.1, on the reverse strand, counting down.
CCAATTCTGGGGCTTCTAGCTTTCCGGCACGCCACGCTTTCGCCATCGTACTGCCTTCTACGATATGTAAACCATGCAGTTTGATACCATCTGTGCCGACGTCCAAAACTTTATGCAATGTATCGATGTTGTCATCGCGTGTTTCTCTAGGCAAACCGACGATCAGATGAGTACAAACTCTAATACCTAGTGCCCGAGCACGTTTGGTGATTTCTGCATAACACTCAAAGTCATGACCACGGTTGATACGCTTGAGGGTGTCATTGTTGGCAGTTTGAAGACCTAGCTCTAGCCAAATCTCATAACCTTGATTCACATAGTCAGACAGTAAATCCAGCACTGCATCAGGAACGCAATCTGGACGAGTGCCCACACAAAGGCCGACGATATCAGCAGCCTTGAGGGCTTCTTCGTACATGTTTTTGAGGACTTGTACTTCTGCATAGGTACTGGTGTACGCCTGAAAATATGCCAGATACTTCTTCGCCCTGTGGATCTCTCCAGCACGATCTTTCAATTGATCGTGGATACTTTTGATCTGTACTTCTTCATCCGCAAATGAAGCCACATTACAAAATGTGCATCCACCTCGACCAATAGTGCCATCGCGGTTTGGACAACTGAAACCACCGTGCAAAGTCAGTTTATGGACTTTTTCGCCATAACGGCGCTGAAGGTCTTGGCCTAATGTGTTGACCAACTCATGTAACTGCATAGATTCTCACCAATAGTAAACCGTAATAAATCTCACTACGATTTATGTAACTAAATTACATCCCTGCAAGAAAAAACAAATAATTCTAGTCAATTCAAACAAACAGGTGGCGGTGCGAAATCAATAAAACTGCATAAAACCAACTTAAAACCTGCAATGTTGCGTAAATGTTAAACAAAAAGTGAATATTTAAACGAAAAAATTGGGTCACAAAGACGACTTTTCGTTGCATTTCGAAGTCACAAAATTGTAGGATACTTACACAACCCCGTCGTTTTTGTGACTTTTATTACAACATCAACTGCGGGAATTGTCGGCGTTATCCCGCTCCCACCTATATAAGTCACTAAATTGTGGCAATAAATAAAGGGATATCACCAAGGATTGTTTTTCTCGCAAAATTTTTCCTGCGAGATACGGAAAGGAATCAAGACTGGTCAACCTCGATCAGTGGCGAATCATAAATATAAAGGACAAGACGTACAGAGCGTACCTAAGACAGTCGAGATCTGTCCGGGGTTCTTGCGTCGACATTGAACTGGAAGGATGTATCTATGGTAGATAGAGAGCAAAATTCACAGGGTCTGTACACTCCGGAACTGGAGCATGACGCTTGTGGTATCGGTTTTGTTGCTCACCTTAAAAACCGTAAATCTCATGAAGTAGTGACTCAAGCATTGGATATGCTGGCTCGCATGGAACACCGAGGTGGTCAAGGTTGTGACCCATGCAGCGGTGATGGTGCGGGTATCTTGCTACAAAAACCTCATGAATTCCTATTAGAAGAAGCCGTTAAGCTAGGCATTAAACTGCCTTCATTTGAAAAGTATGGTGTTGGTGTCGTTCTTTTCCCGAAAGACGAATACAAACGCGAACAATGCCGAGATATTCTAGAACGCAACGCACAGCGTCTAGACCTTGAAGTTATCGGCTACCGCGTTTTGCCAACCGACAACTCAATGATTGGTGCTGACCCGCTAAGCACTGAGCCTCAGTTTGAGCATGTGTTTATCTCTGGTGGCCCAGGCATCACACCTGAAGAGCTAGAACGCAAACTGTACGTACTTCGTAACTACACTGTGCGAGTTTGCCTAGAAAGCGTTTCGAACATTGGTGACGACTTCTACATTAACTCAATGTCTTACAAGACATTGGTGTACAAAGGTCAGTTAACAACCGAGCAAGTACCTCAGTATTTCCTTGATCTGCAAAACCCAACCATGGTGACTGCACTGGCACTGGTACACTCTCGTTTCTCTACCAATACCTTCCCGAAATGGCGTCTTGCACAGCCTTTCCGTTACATTGCCCACAACGGTGAAATTAATACAGTTCGCGGTAACTTGAACTGGATGAAAGCCCGTGAAGCAATCTTAGAATCAGACCTATTTACTCAGGCTGAAATCGACATGCTTCTTCCAATCTGTCAGGAAGGCAGCTCGGATTCATCTAACTTCGATATGGCACTTGAGCTCCTAGTTCTTTCTGGTCGTAGCCTGCCACACGCATTGATGATGATGATCCCGGAAGCATGGCAAGAAAACAAAAACATGGATCCTAAACGTCGCGCGTTCTATCAGTACCACGCGAACATCATGGAACCATGGGATGGTCCAGCTTCAGTATGTTTTACTGACGGTGTTCAAGTTGGTGCGACACTCGACCGTAACGGTCTACGCCCTTCTCGCTACACAGTGACCAAAGACAACTTCCTAGTGATGGCATCAGAATCTGGTGTGGTAGACATTGAACCAGAGAACGTAGAGTTCCGTGGGCGTCTACAGCCAGGTCGTATCTTCGTTGCTGACCTAGAGCAAGGTCGCATCATCTCTGATGAAGAAGTGAAAGACACCATTGCAACGGCGCAGCCTTACGAGAAGTGGGTAGAAGAAAACCTACTGAGCTTGAAGAAGCTGCCAGATGCAAGCAACCAGTTCAGCCAACCTTCTCCTGAGCGTTTGTTGCACCGTCAACAAGCTTTCGGTGTGAGCACTGAAGAAGTGAACGAAATCATCGTTCCAATGGCGAATGATGCGAAAGAGCCATTATCAGCCATGGGTGCAGACTGGCCTCTTGCGGTTCTATCTCATCAGTCTCAACATCTTTCAAACTACTTCAAGCAACTGTTCGCACAGGTAACCAACCCACCGATCGACCCGATCCGTGAGCGTATGGTTATGTCACTGAACACTTACTTGGGTAAAGACCAAAACCTTCTGACTGAAACACCACTTCACTGTCAGAAAGTAGAATTGGAATCGCCTGTTCTGGCGAACTCTGAGCTTGAGAAACTGCGTGCGATCGATAACGAGCACCTACAAGCGAAGACGCTGGATATCGTGTTCCAAGCCAATGAAGATCAAGGCAAGCTTGAGCGCGCACTGAAACGTATCTGCCAATACGCAGAAGACGCGGTTATCGATGGTTACTCAATCATCCTATTAACTGACCGTGCAGTAAATTCAAACCACGCGGCGATCCCAGCAATGCTGGCAGTTGGCGCAGTGCACCACCACTTGATCCGTAAAGGTCTACGCGCGAAGTGTGACATCGTGGTTGAAACCGGTGACGCACGTGAAACGCACCACTTTGCAACGCTACTTGGTTACGGTGCGAATGCGGTTAACCCTTACCTAGTGATTGAAACCATCATTGAGCTTCAACGTACGAAGAAGTTGGATCCAGAAGCGAACCCTCGCGATCTGTTCAACAACTACCGTAAAGCGATCAATGGCGGTCTTCTGAAGATCTTCTCGAAGATGGGTATCTCTACGCTACAGTCGTACCACGGTGCGCAAATCTTCGAAGCCTTGGGTATCCACAAATCAGTGGTCGACAAGTACTTCACAGGTACGGTTTCTCGTATCCAAGGTCTAACCCTTGATGATATCGCCAAAGAAGTACTTATCCGTCACCGCATCGGTTACCCACAACGCGAAATCCCAATTCAAATGTTGGATGTAGGCGGTGTTTACCAATGGAAACAGCGTGGCGAGAAGCACCTCTTCAACCCAGAAACCATTTCTCTACTGCAAGAGTCTACGCGCAACAAGAACTACGATCAGTTCAAGCAATATGCGACAGCCGTAGATAAGCAAGGCGACAACGCGGTAACCCTGCGCAGCCAACTTGAGTTCATTAAGAACCCAGCAGGTTCTATCTCTATCGACGACGTCGAGCCAATTGAAAGCATCGTGAAACGCTTCGCGACCGGTGCTATGTCATTCGGTTCTATTTCTTACGAAGCACACTCCACACTGGCTGTTGCTATGAACCGCCTTGGCGCGAAATCGAACTCTGGTGAAGGTGGTGAAGACCCAATGCGTTTCGAGCGCAAAGACAACGGCGATTGGGAACGCTCTGCGATCAAGCAGGTGGCTTCAGGCCGTTTCGGCGTTACCTCTTACTACCTAACCAACGCTGATGAGCTGCAAATCAAGATGGCTCAAGGTGCGAAACCAGGTGAAGGTGGTCAGCTACCAGGTGATAAAGTAGATGACTGGATCGGTGCAACACGTCACTCAACTCCGGGCGTCGGTCTTATCTCGCCACCGCCACACCACGATATCTACTCCATCGAGGATTTGGCTCAGCTTATCTACGACTTGAAGAACGCGAACCGCGCGGGTCGTGTAAACGTGAAACTAGTATCAGAAGCAGGCGTAGGTACGATCGCTTCTGGTGTAGCGAAAGCGAAAGCGGACGTTGTACTTATCGCAGGTTTCGACGGCGGTACAGGTGCATCCCCAATGTCTTCAATCCGTCATACAGGTCTTCCTTGGGAACTTGGCTTGGCAGAAACGCACCAAACGCTACTGAAGAACGGTCTACGTAACCGTATCGTGGTTCAAGCGGATGGTCAGATGAAGACACCTCGTGACCTTGCAGTCGCAACACTACTTGGTGCAGAAGAATGGGGCGTGGCAACCGCAGCATTGGTGGTTGAAGGTTGTATCATGATGCGTAAGTGTCATAAGAACACCTGTCCTGTTGGTATCGCGACTCAAAACAAGACGCTTCGTGAGCGCTTTGATGGTCGCGTAGAAGACGTCGTAACCTTCTTCCAATACATGGCACAAGGTCTGCGTGAAATCATGGCTGAACTTGGCTTCCGCACTATCGATGAGATGGTCGGTCAAGGTCAGAAGCTGAAGATTCGCCAAGACGTTTCTCACTGGAAATACAAGAACCTAGATCTGTCTCCTGTTCTCCACGTTGAACAGCCACGCGAAGCCGATGGCGTATTCAACCAAGCTCAGCAGAACCACAACCTAGAAGAAGTACTAGACCGTAAGCTGATTCAAGCAGCGATTCCTGCACTCGAGAAAGGCGAAGCGGTGAATGCCGAGTTCCCTATCGTCAACACGGACCGCTCTGCAGGTACCATGTTGTCGAACGAAATCTCGAAAGTGTATAAAGATGCCGGTCTGCCTCAGCCAATGAACGTGAAGTTCAAAGGTTCCGCGGGTCAATCATTCGGTGCATTCCTAGCTAAGGGCGTGAAGTTCGAAGTAGAAGGCGATGCGAACGACTACTGGGGTAAAGGCTTATCTGGCGGTACCTTAGTACTTTACCCAGATGCGAAATCAAGTATTGTCGCGGAAGACAACATCGTGGTTGGTAACGTGTGTTTCTACGGTGCAACTTCGGGTGAGTCTTTCATTCGTGGTATGGCTGGTGAACGTTTCTGTGTTCGTAACTCAGGCGCGAAAGTAGTAGTAGAAGGCGTCGGTGATCACGGTTGTGAATACATGACTGGTGGTGCTGCAATTATCCTTGGCTCAACAGGTCGTAACTTTGCTGCAGGTATGAGCGGCGGTGTGGCTTACGTATGGGATAAATCAGGTGACTTTGAGTCAAAACTGAACCCAGAGCTAGTAGACCTAGATCCAATCGAGCAAGAAGACAGAGATCTATTACTCGACATGCTAACTAAGCATGTTCAATTCACAGGAAGTGAAGTCGCTCAGTCTTTCCTAGACAATTTTGAAGCTAGCCTAGCCTCTATGGTTAAAGTGATGCCGCGTGATTACAAAGCGGTTCTTCAAAAACGTAAAGCTGAAGCACAGTCTCAAGGAAACGAAACTCAAGCGGAGGCAGTATAATGGGTAAGCCTACTGGATTTTTAGAGCATGGTCGTGAACTACCACAGAAGATCGACCCAGCTGAACGCATCAAGAACAACAAAGAGTTCGTTCTGAACGAGGAGTTTGGTGACAAGATCAATACTCAGGCTTCTCGTTGTATGGATTGTGGTGTGCCGTTTTGTCATAACGGCTGCCCTATCGGTAACATCATCCCAGAGTTTAATGACGCAGTTTATCGTGATAGCTGGGAAGAAGCATGGAACATTCTAAGCTCGACTAATAACTTCCCTGAGTTTACTGGTCGTGTTTGCCCAGCACCATGTGAAAGTGCTTGTGTACTTGGCATCAACCAAGACCCGATCACTATCTGTAATATCGAGAAAACCATCGTAGAAACGGCGTATCGAGAAGGGTACGCCAAACCAAAAACACCACGCTCTCGCACAGGTAAAACTGTTGCGATCATCGGTTCAGGTCCTGCAGGTCTTGCGGCTGCCGAGCAGCTAAATAGCGCGGGTCATACTGTGACTGTATTCGAGCGAGACGAGAAAGTGGGTGGTCTACTGCGTTTTGGTATCCCAGACTTCAAACTGGGTATGGATGTGATTGACCGCAAAATCAACTTGATGGCAAAAGCGGGTATCGAATTCAAAGTAAACCAACACGTTGGTGTCGATGTGAATGCTCAGCAACTACGTCAAGAATTCGATGTGGTTCTGCTGACTGGTGGCTCAACTGTTCCACGTGATTTGCCCGTTCCGGGTCGTGAACTAAAAGGCGTCCATTTTGCAATGGAGTTCCTAGGTCAAAACAACCGTCGTGCCAATGATATGGATCTTAAGGGTGAAGAACTTCACGCTGCGGGTAAGCATGTTGTGGTGATCGGTGGTGGTGATACCGGCTCTGACTGTGTGGGTACATCTAACCGTCATGGCGCAGCAAGCATCACTCAGGTTGAAATCATGCCGATTCCACCAGAGAAGCGCCCGGCTAACATGCCATGGCCACAGTACCCAATGATTCTACGTACTTCGACCTCTCATGAAGAAGGTGTTGATCGTCACTGGAACATCCTGACCAAAGAGTTCATTGGCAATGACAAGGGTGAAGTTACAGGTCTTCGTTTAGCTGACATCGTTTGGCAAGATGCGAAACCAGGCGAACGTCCGAGCTTCAAAGAAGTAGAAGGCAGTGAGCGAGTTATCCCATGTGATATGGCATTCCTAGCGATGGGCTTCCTGCACCCAGAACCAACAGGTGTACTTGCTCAATTGGATATTGCACTCGATGATCGCGGTAATGTAGCAACCCAAGGTTTTGCTACAAACCAAGAAGGCGTATTTGCAGCTGGTGATATGCGAACAGGACAATCTCTGGTTGTTCGTTGTATCAACGAAGGTCGTGAATGTGCCCGTGCTATCGATGACTATTTAATGGGTGGCACAAACCTAGAAGCAAAAGCAGATTCACTGATGCTTTCTGCGTAAAGGGAGTGTTCTCACTTCCTCTTTCTGAGCATTAAACCCAGCCATCAGTAGTATCGATGGCTGGTAGCAAAGAAAGAAAACAGTTCCTTCCAACCTTTTTATTTTGACCAGCATTTTGTGCTGGTCTTTTTTATTCCTGCCAGAATCAAATGTTACTTTTTTGTAACAATCGTTTTTCTATCTAACTGAATTTATTAGATTATTTTAGCCAATTAAATGGTAAATCGCATATTCACGTGATTATTCACTAATAACTTGACCTTTTTTACAATAAGCTATAGCTTGTGAAGTTGGTGAAAATAAAACACACAATTTTTGTTAAGATATTTGACGAATTTTATTGAATAGATATACATAAAACTTAGAAAGTGACGCATAGTTAGTCATCATTATCAACTTGAGCAGTGTTGATATATCTGTCGGGATGACAGATAAGCAAAGGGAGAATTGCAATGGCTCTTTATGATCCAAGTCTTGAGAAAGACAACTGTGGATTTGGCTTAATCGCGCACATGGAAGGCGAGCAAAGTCACAAGCTGGTACGTACAGCAATTTCTGCACTTGATCGCATGACCCACCGTGGTGGCATCGCCGCCGATGGAAAAACCGGTGATGGTTGTGGTCTTCTTCTACAAAAGCCCGATTCCTATTTACGCCTTATCGCCGAAGAAAATGGATTCAACCTTGGCAAGCAATACGCCGTGGGGATGATTTTCTTTAACCAAGATCCGGTGAAAGCTCAACTCACCAAAGACATCGTAAACAAAGAACTGGCTCAAGAGACCTTAACCGTAGCAGGCTGGCGTGAAGTTCCAACTAATTCAGAAGTACTCGGTCCGATCGCTGCTGATTCACTTCCAGACATTCAACAAGTCTTTATCTCTGCACCAGCAGGTTGGCGCGAGCGTGACATCGAACGTCGCCTCTATATCGCACGCCGTCGCATCGAGAAACAAATTACAGAAGATCCTGACTTCTACATCTGTAGCTTGTCAACGCAAGTTCTGGTGTACAAAGGTTTGTGCATGCCTGCGGACTTACCGCGCTTCTATCTTGATCTTGCTGATCTACGCATGGAATCTGCTATCTGCCTGTTCCACCAGCGTTTTTCAACCAATACTCAACCTCGTTGGCCTCTGGCTCAACCGTTCCGTTACCTCGCTCATAATGGTGAGATCAATACCATTGAAGGTAACCGCCAATGGGCTCGTGCTCGTGCTTATAAGTTTTCATCGCCACTGTTGCCAGATCTTCAAACTGCAGCACCATTTGTGAACGAGACAGGCTCTGACTCTTCCAGCTTGGATAATATGTTGGATCTCTTTTTAGCAGGCGGTATGGATATCTTCCGTGCCATGCGCATGCTTGTGCCACCAGCATGGCAAAACCACCCAGATATGGACCCAGATCTGCGAGCATTTTACGACTTCAACTCCAAACACATGGAACCATGGGATGGCCCGGCAGGTATTGTTCTGTCCGATGGTCGATACGCCGCATGTAACTTAGATCGTAATGGTCTGCGTCCTGCACGTTATGTGATAACTAAAGACAGGCTGATCACTCTAGCATCAGAGATCGGTATTTGGGATTACGCTCCGGATGAGGTTGCCGAAAAAGGGCGTGTTGGTCCTGGCGAACTGCTGGTTGTCGATACTCGCAAAGGCAAACTATGGCAATCAAGTGAGATCGATAACGATCTGAAATCTCGCCACCCTTATCGCGAATGGATGGAAAACAACGTTCGCAAACTCACGCCTTTTGCTCAATTACCAGAAGAGCAAGTTGGCGAGCGCAGCTTTGATGAAGACTTGCTTAAGACTTACCAAAAGCAATTCGCCATGAGCAACGAAGAAGTCGATCAGGTGTTGCGCGTTCTCGGTGATATGGGACAAGAAGCGGTCGGCTCTATGGGTGATGACACCCCGATGGCCGTCTTATCCTCTAAAGAGCGCTTGGTGACTGACTATTTCCGTCAGAAGTTCGCGCAGGTAACCAACCCGCCGATAGATCCACTGCGTGAAAAACACGTGATGTCACTAGCAACCAGCATCGGTCAAGAGATGAATGTCTTCTGTGAAACTGATGGACACGCGCACCGAGTAACCTTCGATTCACCAGTGTTACTTTACTCAGACATGCAGCAATTACTCGAGCTTGGAGACAATTACTATCGTAATACCATTCTCGATATCAACTACGATCCACAACAGAAAGATCTTAAACAAGCCATTAATGATCTGTGTGAGCAAGCAGAACACGTGGTGCGTGAAGGCACTGTGCTAGTGGTGCTTTCGGATCGTGCTTTAGTCAAAGGCAAACTGCCAATTCCTGCGGCAATGGCGGTCGGTGCCGTTCAAACTCGCCTGATCGATGCGAACTTACGTTGTGATGCCAACATTGTTGTTGAAACAGCCACGGCACGTGACCCACACCAATTTGCCGTCTTGCTTGGATTTGGTGCCACTGCCGTTTACCCATACCTTGCTTATGAAGCGCTAGGTAAACTCATTGATGATAAAGCGCTAGAAAAAGACTATCGCGATGTGATGCAAAACTACCAATACGGCATCAACAAAGGCCTGTACAAGATCATGTCGAAAATGGGGATTTCTACCATCGCCTCTTACCGTTGCTCGCAACTGTTTGAAGCAGTTGGCTTGGGTCAAGAAGTGGTCGATTTGTGCTTTAAAGGTGTAACAACTCGTATTGAAGGCGCAAATTTCGACGACTTCCAACAAGACTTGTACAACCTTTCTCGCAAAGCTTGGGCGAAACGTAAAGCCATCGAGCATGGTGGTTTATTGAAATATGTCCACGGTGGTGAATATCACGCCTACAATCCAGACGTGGTTGGCACACTGCAAACTGCGGTGAAATCAGGCGAAAGCAACGATTATCAGAGCTTTGCTAAACAGGTGAACCAACGTCCTGTTGCCATGCTGCGTGACTTAATGGCGCTGAAAAAATCAGATTCCCCATTACCACTTGAGCAAATCGAGCCAAGCACAGAACTCTTCAAACGCTTTGACTCGGCGGCAATGTCCATTGGTGCACTTAGCCCAGAAGCACACGAAGCACTTGCAACAGCGATGAACCGCCTTGGTGGCTACTCTAACTCAGGTGAAGGTGGTGAAGATCCACGTCGCTTCGGTACAGAGCGTAACTCGCGCATCAAGCAGATTGCTTCAGGTCGATTTGGTGTTACGCCTCACTACCTAACCAATGCAGACGTACTGCAGATCAAGGTCGCACAGGGTGCGAAGCCGGGTGAAGGTGGTCAGTTACCGGGACACAAAGTCACCGCAGAAATCGCAAAACTGCGTTATTCGGTACAGGGGGTGACTCTGATCTCCCCTCCTCCACACCACGATATTTATTCGATTGAAGACTTAGCCCAGCTGATCTTCGACCTAAAACAAGTCAATCCAAACGCATTGGTTTCGGTGAAGTTAGTTTCTGAGCCAGGTGTCGGCACCATCGCAACAGGTGTCGCGAAAGCTTACGCTGATCTCATTACCATCTCGGGCTACGACGGTGGTACTGCAGCAAGTCCACTAACCTCAGTGAAATACGCTGGTAGCCCTTGGGAATTGGGACTGGCAGAGACACAACAAGCACTGGTTGCTAATGGTCTACGTCATAAGATTCGTCTACAGGTAGATGGTGGTCTAAAAACCGGTCTGGACGTGGTGAAAGCGGCAATTCTCGGTGCCGAAAGCTTCGGTTTTGGTACTGCGCCAATGGTGGCAATGGGTTGTAAGTTCCTACGTATTTGTCACCTCAACAACTGTGCTACTGGCGTTGCAACTCAAGACGAGACGCTGCGTAAAGAGTACTTCAAAGGTCTTCCGGAAATGGTGATGAACTACTTCATTGGTCTGGCGGACGAAGTACGCGGATTACTCTCTGAACTTGGTGTTGAAAAACTGACTGACTTGATTGGTCGTACGGATTTGTTGGAAACCGTTGAAGGTCTGACAGCAAAACAAACCAAGCTGGATTTGTCGAATATCCTTGAGGCACCAGTCTCTCCAGAAGGACACCCTCTTTATTGGACACAGCCAAATACACCATTTGATAAAGCCGAGCTAAACAACAAGATCATTGAAGACGCGCTGCAAGCGGTTGAGAAACGTCAATCTGCTAGCTTCTTCTACAACGTGATCAACACCGACCGTTCTGTTGGTGCTCGTCTATCAGGTGAAATCGCTCAGCGTTACGGCAACCAAGGCATGGCTGCAACGCCAATCAAACTGTATTTGGATGGCACCGCTGGTCAGTCATTTGGCGTTTGGAACGCAGGTGGCGTAGAGCTTTACCTCACTGGTGATGCCAACGACTACGTAGGTAAAGGCATGGCTGGCGGTAAGGTGGTTATCAAACCTCACCTTGGCACTGCATTTAAGTGTAATGAAGCAACCATCATTGGTAACACCTGTCTGTACGGTGCGACCGGCGGTAAACTGTTTGCGGCAGGTAAAGCAGGTGAGCGTTTCGGCGTACATAACTCAGGTACGATTGCCGTCATTGAAGGCGCTGGTGATAACGCTTGTGAGTACATGACCGGTGGTATTGTTGCCATTCTAGGCGCGACTGGCGTGAACTTCGGCGCAGGCATGACCGGCGGGTTTGCATACGTATTGGATGAGAACCAAGACTTCCAAGGTCGCGTGAACAACGAATCGGTTGAAGCGATATCTCTGTCAGATCTCTACATCCACCAAGAGCACTTGCGTGGTCTGATTGCCGAACATCTCGAAGAAACCGGCTCAAGCCACGCAGAAGATATCTTGGCGAACTTTGATGAATGGATTCCAAAGTTCTACTTGGTGAAACCACAAGCGGCGGACTTGCGCACGCTACTTGGTCACCAGAGTCGCAGTGCCGCAGAACTGCGCGTTCAAGCCCAGTAATCATGGAGGATGTTTGAATCATGAGTCAGAACGTTTATCAATTTATCGATGTTCAACGCGTAGATCCTGCGAAGAAGCCTATCAAAGTTCGTAAGATCGAATTCGTTGAAATCTATGAACCGTTTACCAAGCAACAAGCGACTGCGCAGGCGGATCGCTGCTTGGATTGTGGTAACCCATATTGTGAATGGAAGTGCCCAGTACACAACTACATCCCACAATGGCTAAAGCTTGCCAATGAAGGTCGTATCCTCGAAGCCGTAGAGCTATCGCACCAAACTAACAGCTTGCCTGAAGTTTGTGGTCGAGTGTGTCCGCAAGATCGTCTATGTGAAGGCTCTTGTACTCTCAATGAGGACTTTGGCGCCGTCACTATAGGTAACGTTGAAAAATACATTACCGACAAAGCCTTCGAAATGGGCTGGAAGCCTGACATGTCTAAGGTGGAATGGACCGATAAAAAGGTTGCCATCATTGGTGCAGGTCCAGCTGGCTTGGCTGCTGCCGATATCCTAGTGCGCAATGGCGTGAAACCTGTCGTATTTGACCGCTACCCTGAAATTGGAGGCCTACTGACCTTCGGTATCCCTTCGTTCAAACTTGAAAAAGGCGTGATGGAAAACCGCCGCCGCGTCTTCACCGAGATGGGCGTAGAGTTCCAGATGAATGTCGAAGTAGGTAAAGATGTGCAGATGCAAGAACTGCTTGATGAGTACGATGCCGTCTTTTTGGGGGTTGGTACTTACAAGTACATGCGTGCGGGACTAGAAAATGAAGGTGCACCGGGTGTTTACGATGCTCTGCCATTCTTGATTTCAAATACTTACAAGGTCATGGGCTTGGAGCACGACAAACCTTTTATCGACATGGCAAAGCAGCGCGTAGTTGTACTCGGCGGTGGTGATACCGCGATGGACTGTGTTCGTACCTCTATTCGCCAAGGCGCGTCAAACGTGGTATGTGCTTACCGTCGTGATGAAGCTAATATGCCCGGCTCTCGCCGCGAGGTGAAAAACGCCAAAGAAGAAGGCGTGAAGTTTATGTTCAACCTTCAGCCTTTAGGAATTGAAGTCGATGCGTCAGGTAAGGTCTCGGGGGTCAAAGTGGTGAAAACCGCTCTTGGTGAGCCTGATGAAGCGGGTCGTCGCCGTCCAGAGCCCGTCGAAGGCAGCGAACACGTTCTACCGGCAGACGTCGTGATCATGGCATTTGGTTTCCAGCCACACAAAATGGACTGGTTAGCTCCGTTTGATGTCGATTTGGATCAATGGGGTCGTATCAAAGCCCCTGCGAAACAAGAGTTCCAATTCCAGACCAGCAATGAAAAGATCTTCGCGGGTGGCGATGTGGTGCGAGGCTCTGATCTAGTCGTCACTGCAATTGATGAAGGACGAAAAGCAGCAGAAGGCATTCTCGATTACCTCGAAGTTTAATCACAGCTAACATCACAAAAAGGATCCTATTATTGGATCCTTTTTCTTTTGTATCCATATAATTAGAAGCAAAATTATAAGAGTAAATACAATGAAAAAAGCCGCTCTCCTTTCCATCACTTTGCTCGGCTTAACCGCTTGTAGCCAAGGAGTCACAACCATGACGGATCGTTCTCAATCACCTTGTGGTGACAAACCAAACTGCGTCTCCACTCAAGATACGCGTGCAGAATACAACCTAACGCCATTCACCCTGACTGATTCAGCGAACATTGATGCTATTGAGCAAATTGCGCTTGAACTGCCAGGTGCGAAAGCAGCGGTGAAAGAAGGCAACTACATACGCGTAGAGTGCACATCTAAAATCATGCGCTTTGTGGACGATTTAGAACTTAAGTTAGAAGGCGATCAGCTAATTGTTCGCTCAGAATCTCGTGTTGGCTATTCAGACTTTGGCGTGAACCGTAAGCGTGCTGAACAATTACGTTCACTGCTGGCGAATGCTGAGTTAATCAAATAACGACCACATATTGGTGCAGAGTGGTATACTCTCGCCAACTTAAATTTTTATCGAAAGAGAGTGTTATGAAAGTTGGTATCATCGGTGCGATGGAACAAGAAGTCACCATCCTGAAAGAAGCAATGACAAACTGCCAAACAGTGAACAAAGCAGGTTGCACGTTTTTCTCTGGTCAGATTAACGACGTTGATGTGGTACTGCTTCAATCTGGCATCGGTAAAGTAGCAGCAGCAGTTGGTACAACCATTCTGCTAGACGAATACCAACCAGATGTGGTTATCAACACTGGCTCTGCGGGCGGTTTCGACTCAAGCCTAAACCTAGGCGACGTTGTTATCTCAACAGAAGTTCGTCACCACGATGCAGACGTAACCGCGTTTGGCTACGAAATGGGTCAAATGGCAGGTCAACCAGCGGCATTCAAAGCAGATGAGAAGCTAATGGACCTTGCTGAAAAAGCACTGGCTCAAATGGAAAACACTCACGCAGTTCGCGGCCTGATCTGTACTGGTGATGCGTTTGTTTGCACGGCAGAACGCCAAGAGTTTATCCGTAAACACTTCCCTTCAGTTATCGCTGTAGAAATGGAAGCATCTGCTATCGCTCAAACTTGTCACCAATTCAACACGCCGTTTGTTGTTGTGCGCGCTATCTCTGACGTAGCAGACAAAGAATCACCAATGAGCTTCGAAGAGTTCTTACCGCTAGCGGCGAAAAGCTCTTCAGAAATGGTATTCAAAATGTTGGAACTGACTAAGTAAGTCTATCGAATTTCATGGAAGAAACCTTTCAGCAGTTTTATGCCAATGGTGCGCTCCTCGTCATGTGGGGCGCATTATTATTCCATCTCCTGCTCCCCATACCGCACGCTGCGCATCCAGTGACGCTTTGGCATAAATTCGCCGAGCAACTGGCTAACAAGGTCAATAACAACCACAACTACTCGCAAAGTATCATCTCTGGCGGACTCGCTCTTCTTCTTATGCTTGTGCCTTGCTTGATATTACTGCTCGCGATGAAGCCTTTAGTTTGGCAAGCACCGCTATTTGAGCTGGCATTACTGCTGATTGCTCTTGACTGGCGAAACAATGAATCACTTGCTAAACAACTCGTCACCGCAATGTCGAATGAGAATAAAGTACAATGCCGAGCACTACTCAAGCCTTACCTGAACCGCGATACAGAGAGCTTATCGCTACTAGGCATTGGTAAAGCTGGAGCAGAAACCATCATCATGGGTTACGGACGTAACGTAGTGTGTGTGCTGTTTTGGTATGGAGTAACTGGTGGAATTGGCGCGTTGATGTATCGTCTTACTGCTGAGTTAGCTCGAGCATGGTCTCCTAGTCGACGTCAATATTCACCATTTGGCAAACCAGTTATTCAATTAACGGCGGTCCTAGAATTCATTCCATTACGCTTATTCGCGATGTTTATTGGTGCGGGTAAAAACGTATCAAGCGTTTCAACTGCTATGCTTCAACAAGCGAAATCTTGGCCGCTTCCTGGACCGGCATGGTTGTTGTGCTCGATTGGTAACAAGCTTCAATTGTCACTTGGTGGTCCAGCTTTGTATCAAGGACTGCGAGCCGAACGTGCAAAACTTGGGGGGCGTATTGCACCATCAGCCATTCATCTAGCGCAAATCCAAACACTGATAGTTTGGCGTATCTTTGCTTGGATAGTTATCCAAAGCCTAATTCTCGGATTCATTTATCAAGGACTATAATGAAAAATCTTTGCTTTGCCCTTCCTCTTATCTTCTCTGCTGTTTCTTTTGCCAATGAACCTGTTCAACGAGTCATCAGCCTAGCGCCACATGCAACAGAAATCGCCTATGCAGCTGGTCTTGGAGACAAGCTGATTGCGGTCAGTGAGATGAGTGACTACCCCGAGCAAGCCAAAGACCTAGAAAAAGTATCAAACTATCAAGGCATTAAACTCGAACGCATCATCGCCCTTCAACCCGATTTAGTTATCGCTTGGCCTGCAGGTAATCCAGCCAAAGAACTTGATAAACTCAAGCAGTTTGGCATTCCGATTTACTACTCAACAACAGGAACGTTAGAGGATATTGCCAAGAATATTGAACAACTCAGCCAGTACAGTGAGAAGCCGGAAGTAGGACGAAAAGCCGCTGAAGATTTTCGTGCACAGTTAGAAGCGTTAAAAGAAAAGTACAATACCGAAGATAAAGTTAGCTACTTCTATCAGTTGAGTGAAAAACCGATCATCACCGTTGCGGGCAAGAACTGGCCAAGTGAAGTATTCACCTTCTGTGGTGGTAAAAATATCTTTGCCAAAGGCAGTGCCCCTTACCCACAAGTCAGCATCGAGCAAGTGATTACTCGCCAGCCTGAAGTACTGTTTACCTCTCGGCATGCCATGAGTAATGATGGAATGTGGGCAGAATGGAAGAGCGACATCCCTGCATTAAAAAATGGTCATGTTTGGTCACTTAATTCTAATTGGATCAACCGCCCGACCCCAAGAACCTTAAACGCGATCACAGAGGTGTGTGAACACTTTGAAAGCGTTCGGCAAAAACGCTAACGTTTTCGTTGGAAATCCCGTACAATTTCCGTCCCATTTCTGTTCCCCCACAATTTGTTTATAAGGTACCAAGTAACATGGACTCCATGCTGCTTTATATGATCGATTTATTCGGTACTGCTGTCTTTGCGGTTTCTGGAGTTTTGCTCGCAGGCCGATTAAAGATGGATCCTTTCGGTGTGATCGTGCTCGGTAGTGTGACTGCTATTGGCGGTGGCACTATTCGTGATATGGCGCTTGGCGCTACCCCTGTATTCTGGATTACTGACACGACCTATCTATGGGTAATTTTCATTACCTGTTTATTAACCATGATTTTAGTTCGTCGCCCTAAACGTCTACCTTGGTGGGTCCTTCCTGTATGTGACGCAATTGGTTTGGCAGTATTTGTTGGTATCGGTGTTGAAAAAGCCCTAGCTTACAATGCATCCGGCATGGTGGCAGTTATCATGGGCGTCATTACTGGCTGTGGCGGCGGCATCATTCGCGATGTGCTAGCACGTGAAGTGCCGATGGTTTTGAGAAGCGAAGTCTATGCGACAGCATGTATCATCGGTGGTATTTTTCACACGACCGCATTGAGCATGGGTCATGACCACTCTTTAGCCCTACTTGCAGGCGTCGTTTCAACATTGATTATTCGCCTTGGGGCGATTCGCTGGCACTTATCACTGCCAACCTTCGCCATAAATCGATAATGTTCACCTATTGATTGAAAAGAGCCGTCATAACCGACGGCTTTTTTTTGGTAAACGTCAGTCGCTTCTGATTCTGAGCTTAGTTATATTAAGGCTATTATTCCCAACATTCATGGATAGACATGTTACTGGAAGGCATCGAAACACTATTAGTTTTAAGCAAAGCGAAAACCATGAGCCGCACAGGGAGTTTGCTGTATATCAGCCAATCTGCGGTAAGTAAACGCATCGCGAATCTAGAGAAAAAACTGGGAAAAAAACTTGTCGAACCATCGGGTAGAACCATAAAACTCACACCTGATGGCATGGCTTTGATCGAAAATATTGGTCCCTCTTTTAATGAGTTACGTGGTCTTATCTATGAACAGCAAGAACTAGAAGATACGTCTTTAATCACCCTCGATAGCTCAAAGTCTCTCATTGCAGGTTATCTCGGGAAAACGATTGGTGATTACCTCAAACAAGACCAGTACTTAACCATAACCACTAACCACAGCCCTAGAATCGTTGAGCGAGTTCAATCCGGTAAAGCGACCGTTGGGCTTTGTGCAGGGCTATTGCCACCGCATCATGGTTTGATGGCTTTCCACTTATGTGATGAGCCTTTTTTCCTCGTTAGTGATCAACCACTGTATACGCTCCCGAAAAAAGTAATCACAAATGATTTAACCAATCCATCCAATAGCTACCAACTGCCAGCATTAGAGAAAATCGGTATTAAGCCATTGATGGAAATGGATGCCTACACAGCGGCAGCCCAACTCGCACTGGGAGGAGCAGCTCCTGCATTAATCCCGCTATCAATCGTCAGAGCGTTGAAGATTCCTGGCGATAACTGCTTTATGTTTGAGCCACTGACCTCTTTGATTCGACCAATTCATATCTGCGTTAGGCAGAACGTGTACCAGTCGCCAAGAGTTAAAACAGTGATAGAAACCATTGGTGATGTTGTTGCCAAAGAAGTTTTGTCGCCATCAACATAGACATGGTAATGACTAAAGGTCGAATCCATTTTTGACCTTTGGTGACGACAACTTTGGCACCAAGCTGAGCACCAATAAAGCCACCTACGGCCATGGTAAGGCCGATTTCCCACACAGGTAAACCAGCAAGAATAAAGAACAGTAGCGCCGCAATGTTTGAGGTGAAGTTAAGAATCTTAGTGCGGGCAGTCGCATCAACCAGTGAAAAGTGACCTAGTGCGACAAAACAAAGAGCAAAGATAGAGCCAGTGCCTGGTCCAAAGAAACCATCGTAGAAGCCTACACCCCCACCAACACACAAAGCAAACATCGCTTCAGAAAGCTTGGGGTCACCTTCAGCCGCTTTCGAGGTTGAAGAAAGCAAAAAGTAGAGAGAAATCGCGATCAGCAAGACTGGGATAAGACTAGTGAGCACACCGGCATCGATAAACTGCACAGCCTCTGCACCAATGGCAGAACCAATAAAGGTACATAGAATAGCTAAGCGCATCTCTTTCAGGCTAACAATGCCATTACGCACAAAGTACCAACTGGCAGAAAAGCTTCCAAACGAGCTTTGGAGTTTGTTGGTCGCCAATGCCTGAGTAGGACTTAACCCTGCGGCCAACAAAGCAGGGAGCGTCAAGAGACCACCGCCACCAGCCATCGCATCAATAAATCCCGCAGCAGATGCGACAAAAAACAATGCAATTAAGATTTCGAACGTAACTTCCACTTGTGCGTCCTTGTAAATATTTGTAACCAAGATGGAGCAACGATAGCACTGTCTGACAGACGAACAAAAGGAAACTCAAGACACCAACCTATTCCAGATTTTCATCATTTAACTTAAAAAAACAATAAATAACAAAATAGATTATTACACAAAGACTTTTAACTCCGCCCATTAAATAACAAATATGCCTTATCCCCATCAATTAATTGATGCATAATAATTATTAATCCATAAAAATAAAACGCTATGTATCATAGTAACTCCTCAAGATAAATTATCTAGAAAAATATATTCTTATATGAGATTTAATCTCTAAGTTAAGAAACTATTCAAAATATGATAAAGCTAAAACCTTAATGAGGACATTGGAAATTTAAATTAAATAATTTATAAAAATCAAAACTGGATGAGGAGATGTCTTTAAAATGAATAACAACAAAAAAAGGTTAGAAAACAAAATATATATATTTCTATCCGCTATAATTTTCTCCACGATAGGAGTTTCAATGATACACATGTCATTTAATGAAATATTTAATTTCATCAGAAACATAAAGATTGAAGAGAGAAGTGTGAATTTTTCACGTTCATCCATAGCCTTAACTTCTGGGTCAATATTATTTATATTTTTCTCCTGCTACTCTTTAGTTGCATTAATTAGAGATAAAAAATTCTCCAAAGAAACAAATTAAGTGACATTAAAAATATTTTTTATAATATTATTCACATCTATAATATCACCATACCCTGTTAGCTACTATTTAGAAAAAGTAGCACTAGAAAATGGATATAAATACTCAGAAAAATTAAGTCAATCCTGGCTGTATGATAAGAACTACGTTTATATAAAGTGATAAGAATTAGAAAACCAATATTATTTGGAGTAATCATCCTCTACATTCGATAAGAATAGGTTGTGATACTAGAAATGGAATATTAACACATGAGTAAATGGGTATTATGATGAAGCATGGTAACTACGATAGAACGCAAGCATTATTCTACTTGATACTCTTACTCACATCATCAATCTCTCTATTTATATACTCATTTAAAGGTATCGTCGACTTCTATGACAATATAGTCACCAAAAGTGAAATAGCAACCTTTGATCAAGTATATGTATATATGTTTGGAGCGAGTTTCATTCTTTTTGAATGCTTGAGAATACTAGTTATCTCAATTATATCAAACAACTTTTTGACTAAGGGCCAATTCAAAAAATCAAGTGAGCTTTTTTTAGCACTCTCCATAACTACTTTTTTATCATTATACCCTGCAATTATCTTAGCTGATGTATTTGCTAAGTCTAATAACTATATATTTAGCAAAGACGAATCAACTTACAATTTTTTATTGGAGAGAAGATCATACAAAATAAAAAATAGAGTTTAATGTATGGAGCGCGACTCCTTATAAATTACTCTCGAAATCGGATACATATCAAGTTTCAACTTAAGAATTAAAGAGGGTCGCATGACTAAATGGTTTCTCCCTATTGCTTTATATCTATGCTTGACTGCAGGTCTAGCAATAAGCCTAAACATCTGGAATGAATGGTTTTCTATCAAGCGAAGAATTGGGGTTGATATTTACTTAATTCTCTTCGGCACAATAACTGCAATAATAATATGTGTTCCAAACATTCTAACGATTAGCAAAGGCTTGAGTATTGCAGCTAAGGTAAATTTGATCACTATTGCATTTATTCTGGTTACTTGTAGCTCTAATTTTGTTATTGCAAATGGCAGTGCTATTTCTTCATCTTTAGGGACGTTACTTTCAGCCATTAGTTTGATGCTGTACAAAAGTCCGCTCTATCAGGCTTTCTTAGCGCACTTCAATTCTCTCCATTTTAAGCAACCTTAAAGACAAAAAAGCCCGCTCAAATGAGCGGGCAATGAGGTTGTCATATAAGCCCTATTTTTCGGGCTTACTGATTTTTATCTATTACGCTTCTAGGCTAGCTTTCACTTTTGCGTGTAGCTCTTGAACCGAAGTTACTGTGCTCTTCGCATCTGCCGTGTGTGCCATACAAGTCGCGAATGCAGCGTTTAGCGTTGTCGTGTAGTTCACTTTCTCAGCCAGTGCACCGCGACGAAGAACTTTAGAGTCTTCAATCGCTTGACGGCCAGCGGCAGTATTCACGATGTAGGTGTACTCGTTGTTCTTGATACGGTCAAGAATGTGAGGACGACCTTCGTGTACTTTGTTTACTAGACGTGGGTTAATACCTGCTTCGCCAAGAATCACTGCTGTACCGTGTGTTGCATCTAGCTGGTAACCAAGTTTGGTCAACTTAGACGCTAGGTCCACAACGCGCTCTTTGTCACCTGCACGAACAGACAATAGTGCACGACCACCTTCTGGGTAAATGTTGCCACAACCCAATTCTGCTTTCGCGTAAGCTTCTGCAAACGTTGCACCAACCCCCATAACCTCACCAGTAGATCGCATTTCTGGGCCTAACAGTGGGTCTACACCAGGGAATTTGTTGAATGGAAGTACAACTTCTTTCACTGAGTAGTAAGGTGGGATGATTTCTTTCGTAAAGCCTTGAGACTCTAGCGATTGACCCGCCATTACACGCGCAGCAATCTTAGCGATTGGCGCACCAGTTGCTTTAGATACGAACGGTACTGTACGCGCTGCACGAGGGTTAACCTCGATTAGGTATACTTGGTTGTTCTTAACCGCGAACTGCGTGTTCATCAGACCACGAACACCCAATTCAAACGCTAGCTTTTCAACTTGCTCACGCATTACGTCTTGGATTTCTTGGCTTAGCGTGTATGCAGGAAGAGAACATGCTGAGTCACCTGAGTGAACACCCGCTTGCTCGATGTGCTCCATGATACCGCCGATAACCACACGCTCACCGTCACAGATAGCATCGATATCGACTTCAACTGCGTCGTCTAGGAAGCTATCTAGTAATACTGGAGATTCGTTTGATACGCTTACTGCTTCGTTGAAGTAGCGACGTAGGTCTTGCTCATCGTATACGATTTCCATCGCACGACCACCAAGCACGTAAGAAGGACGTACAACCAATGGGTAACCGATTTCACGAGATTTCTCTACTGCTTGCTCCATCGTCGTTACTGTCGCGTTCTCTGGCTGTAGAAGACCTAGACGGTCGACAGCAACTTGGAAACGCTCACGGTCTTCTGCACGGTCGATTGCATCAGGGCTAGTACCGATGATTGGCACGCCAGCTGCTTCAAGTGCACGAGCCAGTTTAAGTGGTGTTTGACCACCGTACTGAACGATAACGCCTTTTGGCTTCTCAACACGTGCGATTGCTAGTACGTCTTCCAGTGTTACTGGTTCGAAGTACAGACGGTCAGATGTATCGTAGTCTGTTGAAACAGTCTCAGGGTTACAGTTAACCATGATAGTTTCGTAGCCATCTTCACGTAGTGCTAGCGATGCGTGTACACAACAGTAGTCAAATTCAATACCTTGACCGATACGGTTTGGACCACCGCCTAGAATCATGATCTTGTCTTTGTCTGTTGGGGTAGCTTCACATTCGTCATCGTAAGATGAGTACATGTAAGCTGTATCAGATGAGAACTCAGCCGCACACGTATCAACACGCTTGTACACTGGGTGAATATCGTACTGGTCACGTAGACGACGGATTTCGCTTTCCGCAACACCTAGAATCTTAGATAGGCGCGCATCAGCAAAACCTTTACGCTTCAGCTTGTTAAGTTCTTCTTTGTTTAGACCAGCGAAACCTTTTGCTTTTAGCTCTTGCTCAAGCTTCACAATGTCTTCGATTTGAACTAGGAACCAGCGGTCGATTTGCGTTAGGTTGAATACGCCATCGACTGACATACCCGCACGGAATGCATCCGCGATGTACCAAATACGCTCTGCGCCTGCTTCTTTCAGCTCATGACGAATTTTCGTCAGTGCGTCTGGTGCATCTAGGTCAACCATCTCGTCAAAACCAGTCGCGCCAACTTCTAAACCGCGAAGTGCTTTTTGTAGTGACTCTTGTTGGTTACGACCAATTGCCATTACCTCACCAACTGACTTCATTTGCGTCGTTAGACGGTCATTAGCACCTGCAAATTTCTCGAAGTTAAAGCGAGGAATCTTAGTTACTACGTAGTCGATGGTTGGTTCGAATGATGCTGGTGTAGCGCCACCAGTAATGTCGTTCATTAGCTCGTCTAGTGTAAAGCCAACAGCCAGTTTCGCTGCAATCTTAGCGATTGGGAAACCTGTTGCTTTTGAAGCTAGAGCAGAAGAGCGAGATACACGTGGGTTCATCTCGATGATAACCATGCGGCCATCTTTCGGGTTGATACCAAACTGTACGTTAGAACCACCAGTTTCAACACCGATCTCACGCAGTACCGCTAGAGATGCGTTACGCATTAGCTGGTATTCTTTGTCTGTTAGTGTTTGCGCTGGTGCAACCGTGATTGAGTCACCCGTGTGGATGCCCATTGGATCGAAGTTTTCAATCGCACATACGATGATACAGTTGTCCGCTTTGTCGCGAACCACTTCCATCTCGTACTCTTTCCAACCAATAAGAGACTCATCGATTAGAAGTTCGTTAGTTGGCGACAGGTCTAGACCGCGACGACAGATTTCTTCGAACTCTTCTTTGTTGTATGCGATACCGCCACCAGTACCACCCATAGTAAATGATGGACGGATGATACAAGGGAAGCCAACCATATCGAGTACAGCGTAAGCTTCTTCCATCGTTTTAGCAGTATCCGCACGTGGACACTCAAGGCCGATAGACTTCATCGCTTTATCGAAACGAGAGCGGTCTTCCGCTTTGTCGATTGCATCAGCCGTTGCGCCAATCATCTCAACGCCGAACTCTTCTAGAACGCCGTATTTCTCTAGGTCTAGAGCACAGTTCAATGCAGTTTGACCACCCATTGTAGGTAGTACTGCATCCGGTTTTTCTTTCGCGATGATGTTACGAACCACTTCCCATTGGATTGGCTCGATGTAAGTTGCATCCGCCATGTCTGGGTCAGTCATGATGGTTGCAGGGTTAGAGTTCACTAGGATAACTCGGTAACCCTCTTCACGCAGTGCTTTACACGCTTGTGCGCCAGAGTAGTCAAACTCACATGCCTGACCGATAACAATCGGACCAGCACCAAGAATAAGAATACTTTGAATGTCAGTACGTTTTGGCATTATCTACTACTCCGAATTAAGCGCTGTGTTTTTTGATTAGTTCGATAAAGTGGTCAAATAGCGGTGCCGCGTCGTGTGGACCTGGGCTCGCTTCAGGGTGACCTTGGAAGCTAAATGCTGGCTTGTCTGTACGGTGAATACCTTGTAGAGAGCCATCAAATAGCGATACGTGAGTAGCACGTAGATTTTCAGGTAGTGTTGCTTCGTCTGCTGCAAAACCGTGGTTCTGCGACGTAATCATTACAACATTACGCTCCAAATCTTTTACTGGGTGGTTTGCGCCGTGGTGACCAAACTTCATTTTCACTGTTTGTGCACCCGATGCTAGCGCAAGGATTTGGTGACCTAGACAGATACCAAAGATTGGCAGGTCTTTTTCTAGGAATACTTTTGTCGCTTCAATCGCGTAAGTACATGGTTCTGGGTCACCAGGACCGTTTGATAGGAAAACGCCATCTGGGTTTAGAGCCAGAACTTCTTCTGCTGAAGTTTCAGCAGGAACAACCGTTAGGCGGCAGCCTCGGTCAACCAACATGCGCAGGATGTTACGTTTTGCGCCGAAGTCGTAGGCAACAACGTGATATGGCAATTCGCTGTCGTCTTTCGCTTCTGGAAGTCCACCCTCAAGCGTCCACGAACCTTGTTTCCATTGATACGCTTCTTTTGTTGTAACCTCTTTCGCAAGATCCATTCCTTTCAAACCAGGGAATTCTTTTGCTTTCGCTAGTGCCAAAGCTTCGTCTAGATTCTCTCCGTTTATAGAAGAGCCAGCTACGATACAACCGTTTTGAGCACCTTTTTCACGCAGGATACGAGTTAGCTTACGCGTGTCGATGTCTGCAATGCCGACGATGTTTTGCGACTTGAGGTAATCAGAAAGGGATTGTTCATTACGGAAGTTAGAAGCGATAAGAGGGAGATCGCGAATCACAAGGCCTTGTGCGTGGATTGAAGAAGATTCTTCGTCTTCGGAATTGGTTCCGGTATTGCCAATGTGAGGATAAGTAAGAGTAACGATTTGTTGAGAATAGGAAGGATCAGTGAGAATTTCTTGGTACCCCGTCATCGAGGTATTAAAAACAACTTCACCAACGGAAATACCATCTGCTCCAATGGAAACACCGCGGAACACTGTCCCATCTTCTAGGACTAACAGTGCTAATTTACCCAAGACAACCTCCAGAATAAAAATGCATAAAAAATAAATTAAGCTGCAAATTTGCCTTCCTTTACCTTGATAATTTACATAAACAGGTATTTTTGACAAATTGGCGGTATTCTAAAGACGGACTTTGAAACTGTCAACACACATTGAAAAATAAATTGGTACTTTCTAGCGAGTAATGACGTTTCAACAGAAAAAGCCCTAAAAAAGTAAGTTTTAGCTATCTACAGATCACTTACCATGACTTTTTTGTGAATTTTACAAATTTGAGCTTATTGAAGATCACAAAATTTTGTGAGATTTTTGCGCAAACGTTCATCCTGCAAATTCAACTACAACTTTTAGAGCTTACAGCTATTTTTACACACCAAGCACACAAAATAATAATAAAACCATGAGAAATCTTGCGACCTTATGGAACCATTTTGTTTACATAATTTCCTCCAAAAACAAAAAAGCCGGCTTACGCCGGCGAATAATTATGTATTTACAGTTCATTAAGCCCGAGAACATCAGTCATGGTATAAAAACCTGCTGGCTTAGCATGCAACCAAACTGCGGCTTTTACCGCCCCATTAGCAAAGGTCATTCGGTCGGTCGCTTTATGAGTAATCTCAACGCGTTCACCAATGTCAGCAAACATAGCCGTATGTTCACCTACAATATCCCCAGCACGGATCGTAGCAAAACCAATTTCATCTTTTGTTCGCTCACCCGTAATACCTTCACGAGCGTAAACGGCAACATCGCTTAGCTTATTGCCCATCGCTCCTGCGATCGCTTCCCCCATACCAATCGCGGTACCAGACGGAGCATCAACTTTGTGGCGGTGATGCGCTTCAACAATCTCAATATCACAGTAATCCCCCATCACTTTGGCCGCTTTCTCGAGAAGCTTAAAGACAAGGTTCACGCCGACTGAATAGTTAGGAGCCATCACAACTGGCACTTGCTTCGCAGCAGCATCGATCAATTCACGCTCTTCTTCGCTAAAGCCAGTCGTGCCAATGACGATACTCTTGCCATGTTGTTTGCAAAGCTCTAGATTCGCTAGCGTGCTCACTGGAGCCGTAAAGTCGATAACAACATCGAAGTTGTCGACCTCTTTTGCTAAATCATCCGTCAGAAAGACATCAAACTTACCTTCACCGCACAACTCACCAACATCAACGCCAACTAGCGAAGACTCTGGACGTTCAGATCCCGCAGTCACGGATGCCTCTGAGTTTAAATGCGATGCTTTAACTAGGTTGCGACCCATGCGGCCAGCAGCTCCTGCAATTGCAATACGAACCATTGCGCTTTCTCTCCTTCTCTGGATAAACGAGGCTTGCCTCGTCCTCTTTCGTTTCGCCGAATCTTTTTAAACTAACAATATCCCGTGTTAACCACAAGACAGTTCGCAGCGAGTTAAGAAAACTCTTTAATCACTCGCTCTAGAATCGGTACGTTTGCCTCTGGGAAGGTGTAATCAAGTAATGCAGCAACATCAACCCAACGTCCTTCTTGACCTTCGCGACCATAAGGTTGGTTATCGAACTGAGATACTGTCATGAAATCAAACTTCAAAGACTTTTCTGGATAGTCATATTCCAAGTGTTCAAATAGGGATTGCTCTGTCACTGTGATACCAATCTCTTCTTCCAGCTCACGAATCATCGCTTGCTCAACACTTTCACCTTGCTCTACTTTGCCACCAGGGAACTCCCAGAATCCTCCTTTGTGTTTGTCATCTGGACGTTTAGTGATGAAGATTTGCGATTTATCTTGGTTAAAGATGATTGCCGCAACAATATGAATTCTTTTCATTAGATTCGTTCCTAGATCTATACCCAAGTGACTTCAAGATGCTAGATTCAGAGCGTCGTCACTGATTCAAGTTCAAGGAAAACAACGAAGCGGAATAGCACGCTATTTCCAAGTTGTTTGACGATGAAGTTGCTTCAGTGACACGCTCCCGAAGGGCGAGTTGCCTTGGTTCGCATGCTTCGTTAACAATTTTCGATTTAGAACCACTAGATCTTCAAATTGTTGCCTCGCCTTCAAACCAAGTCATTCTCGCTGAACCAAGCATCTCGAGGTTACTTGGGTATATCAATACAAAAAGAGCCGCCTAAGCGACTCTTTATCAATATTTTCGGACTGTATTAGTCAATTTTCCCGTGGCACTGTTTGTACTTTTTACCACTGCCACATGGACAAGGCTCATTACGACCCACTTTACGCTCTTCACGAACCATTGGTTGGTTAGACGTTTCTTCAGACTCTTCGCCTTCAGTTAGTGGGTTTTGTGCTGCTGCGTGTTGAGCTTGGGCACGACGAGCTGCTTCTTCAGCTTGCGCGCGACGTTGCTCTTCCATACGCTCAACTTCTTCTTGTTGTTGAACACGTACGCGAGATAGCACGGTAATCACATCCGTCTTAAGCGCTTCTAGTAGACCTTCAAACAGTTCAAACGACTCACGCTTGTACTCTTGTTTCGGGTTCTTCTGCGCATAACCACGTAGGTGAATACCTTGACGTAGGTGATCCATTGCCGCTAGATGCTCTTTCCAAAGCGTGTCTAGCGTTTGAAGCATAACTGACTTCTCGAAGTTGCGAAGTACTTGCGCACCGACTACTTCTTCTTTCGCTTTGTAGACTTCAACTGCTAGGTTGATGATCTTCTCACGCAACGCTTCTTCGTATAGCTTGTCGTCTTCTTCAAGCCATTGCTTAATAGGCGCATCTAGATCGAAGTCCGCTTTCAAGCGCTCTTGAAGACCTTCCACATCCCACATATCTTCTAGAGATTGTGGTGGAATGTATTCATCGATGATCGCAGTAACAACATCTTCACGGTTTTGTTCGATCATATCGCTAATGTCGTCAACGCTCATTAGCTCATCACGTAATTCGTAAACTACTTTACGCTGATCGTTTGCTACATCATCGTATTCAAGAAGCTGTTTACGGATGTCGAAGTTACGACCTTCCACTTTACGTTGTGCTTTTTCGATTGAACGAGACAACATCTTAGATTCAATCGCCTCACCTTCTTCCATACCGCTTTGGATAAGGCTAGCCATACGATCTGAAGTGAAGATACGTAGTAGTGAATCTTCCATCGATAGGTAGAAACGAGATGAACCTGCGTCACCTTGACGACCTGAACGACCACGTAACTGGTTATCGATACGACGAGATTCATGACGCTCAGTACCAATGATGTGCAGACCACCTGATTCTAGTACTTGATCGTGAACTTGTTTCCACTCAGCTTTGATAGCATCGATCTGTTCTTTGGTTGGATCTTGAAGCGCTTCGACTTTCGCTTGCCAGCTACCACCCAACACGATATCCGTACCACGACCAGCCATGTTAGTCGCGATCGTTACCGCACCAGGTGTACCCGCTTCTGCAACGATCTCTGCTTCGCGTTCGTGGAACTTAGCGTTCAGTACATTGTGTTTAATCTTAGCTTTCTTAAGTGCGTTAGAGAGTAGCTCTGATTTCTCGATAGAAACCGTACCTACTAGAGATGGTTGACCTTTCTCTACGCGCTCTTTGATGTCTTCGATAATTGCAGCGAATTTCTCAGCTTCAGTACGGTAAACTACGTCTGGCATATCGTTACGGATCATAGGTTTGTTGGTTGGGATAACCACTGTCTCTAGACCGTAAATCGATTGGAATTCGAATGCTTCTGTATCCGCTGTACCTGTCATACCTGACAGTTTTTCGTATAGGCGGAAGTAGTTCTGGAAGGTGATCGATGCCAGCGTTTGGTTTTCGTTTTGAATCTTAACGCCTTCTTTCGCTTCAACCGCTTGATGAAGACCTTCAGACCAACGACGACCCGGCATTGTACGACCGGTATGTTCATCGACGATCACAACTTCGCCGTCATCATTGACGATGTAATCTACATTGCGTTCAAACAATACGTGTGCACGAAGCGCTGCATTAACGTGGTGTAGTAGGCTGATGTTAGTTGGAGAGTAAAGTGTATCGCCCTCTTCCATCAGACCATTTTTCACCATTAGTTCTTCAACGAATTCTTGACCCGTTTCCGTTAAGTGAACTTGTTTAGATTTCTCATCAACCGTGTAGTGACCGTCGCCGCGGTATTCTTCAGAGTCTTCTTTATCTTGCTTTTGAAGATTTGGAATAAGCAGGTTAATACGAGTGTATAGATCCGAGCTATCTTCTGCTGGACCAGAGATGATCAGAGGAGTACGAGCTTCATCGATAAGGATTGAGTCCACTTCATCGACAACTGCGAAAAAGCGTTCACGTTGAACACGGTCTTCATTGCGGAAAGCCATGTTGTCACGTAGGTAGTCAAAGCCAAACTCGTTGTTTGTACCGTAAAGGATATCAGCTTGGTAAGCTTCTTTTTTCGCTTGAGGAGGCATGTTTGGCACGTTCACGCCAACTGTCATACCTAAGAATTCAAATAGTGGACGGTTAGTCTCAGCATCACGTGTTGCTAGGTAGTCGTTCACTGTGACTACGTGTACACCTTTACCTGGAAGTGCGTTTAGGTAAGCAGGAAGGGTTGCAGTTAAAGTTTTACCTTCACCAGTGCGCATTTCCGCAATTTGACCGCCGTTCAGTACCATACCACCGATAAGCTGAACGTCGAAGTGACGCATACCGTAAACACGCTTAGATGCTTCACGAACCGTAGCAAAAGCTTCTGGAAGTAGCTTATCAAGAGTCTCACCTTGCTCTAGGCGCTCACGGAACTCAACAGTTTTCGCTTTTAGCTCTTCATCAGAAAGTGCTTCGAACGTTGGTTCGTAGTTATTAATCTCTTTTACAATTTTTCTAAGGCGGCGCAGTGTTCGGTCGTTGCGACTGCCAATTACTTTTGTCAGTAGCTTAGTTATCATTTTTCGTGAATCTCTCTTTAATCAGACCGTTCCCGATCTACTCGTAATGCCTTCAGTCTCTGCCAGTTTGGAACTAAGAATACTGAGATAAATCATTTATCAAAGATATTGAGTTCAAACATCCATATTTCAAGGCTAAATTTTGAATCAATGTGGCTTAGTGTAAGGATTTTTCGTCGATACAACCATAAATAGACGTATTTGTTTGAAGCACTCGTAAGTTTTTAGACAAACTTATGATGTATTAGCCACTATTACCCCCTCATCAAAGCGCAAAGTCGGTATTTTATAAGCCATTCTTTAGAAGAATCAGCCTCTAGTGGCTAAGTTCAAATCGTCGCTATGAGCTGAAGATAAAGGCAATAATGTAAACCATCGCCCAGTAGAAAGCTGCTTTTGAATACCCATATCTCAACAAAATTAGATTTTACCTATGTAAGATCATAATTTTATTGCCTTCACTTAAAAAGGATCCTAAGTTTGGCGTTCAATGTTAAAAGATCATAATGGTAAGAAAAGGATCGGCAACGTCTTGCCAAGCGGTAAAAAGCGGCAATGTTTCACTATTCGCCATTGCCATTGCCATTTCTAATAGACATTTACAGGACATCTGTATTCATTGAAAGTAATATCTTCACAGAAGATCGTTGAACGATCATTTGCAGATCGCTTCACATGCTGCCAAAAGCCTATGTCAAACAAAGCGTACGTCAGAAAATATAGACTCAACATTCAGATACTAAAAAGCCAGGCATTGCCTGGCTTTTTTAATCTGTTTGCGCTGTTTATTACGCTAAAACCATGTTTGGTTCTGCAAAAGCAACTGGTGAACCCACTTCTTCTTCGAATGTTGTCCATTCCCATGCTTCTTGATCCGCAAGAACTGCACGTAGAAGTTGGTTGTTTAGACCGTGACCTGATTTGAAAGCACGGAACTCACCGATAATGGCATGACCACACATGTAAAGGTCACCAATAGCATCTAGTACTTTGTGAGTAACAAACTCATTATCAAAGCGTAGACCTTCTTCGTTAAGAATACGGTAATCATCCAGTACAATTGCATTATCGAAACTACCACCAAGAACTAAGTTCTGAGATTGTAAGTATTCAATATCACGCATGAAACCAAACGTACGTGCGCGAGAAATTTCACGAACGAAACCTTGAGATGAGAAATCAAACAGAAGACGTTGCTCGTCTGATTCAATCGCAGGGTGGTTAAAGTCGATTTCGAAGTCCATACGGAAGCCATTAAATGGAACAAACTCTGCCCACTTATCGCCATCTTCAAAACGAACTGGTTTCTTAATACGAATAAAACGCTTAGGTGCATTTTGCGTTTCAACACCAGCTTGCTGTAGCAGGTATACAAACGGGCTTGCACTGCCATCCATAATTGGAATTTCAGGAGCGTCTACTTCGACAATAATATTGTCGATACCCATACCAGCAAGTGCTGCATTCAAGTGTTCTACAGTTGAAATGCGCACGCCTTCATCGTTCACCAATGCTGTACATAGCATAGTGTCTCGAACAGACGCTGGGTCAGCTGGAAAATCTACAGGTGGGTTTACATCTGTACGACGGTAAATGATACCTGTGTTTGCAGCAGCTGGGCGCAGAGTAAGTGTGACTTTACGACCAGAGTGGAGACCCACACCAGTTGTTTTCACTATTTCTTTCAGAGTACGTTGTCTGATCATCTGCTTGCCTCTCTAAAATATGCTACAAAACACGGTCGTCTGTAACGTCGACCGTGAATGCTACCATAATCTTGAGCTATGTCAAATTTATGGGTTAAAGATTAATCAGCCTGACGACGCAAAAATGCCGGGATATCTAAATAACCACTTTCCTTCTCTTGCTTAGGAGCGGCAGAACTCTGACCCGCAGAAGCTGGAGAAGAAGAAACTGTGTTTGTCGGCTGAGGAGTTACCTGTGGCTTCTCTTGCACTGGAGTAGTTTGCAAAGTCTGTGCCGGTTTCTCTTCAGCTTGTGGTGCCGCAGCTTGCTGTTGTGGTTGAGCTTGCGGAGTAGCAGTTGGTGCTACTTTCGCTTTGCCACCAGCAACTAGCGTAATGTCTGGTTTTTTCTCGTTGCCGATACCTGTCGCAACAACTGTTACGCGGATTTCATCCGTCATATCTGGGTCTAGAGAAGTACCGATAACTACGGTTGCATTGTCAGAAGCAAATGCTTTCACTGTGTTACCAACAGTCTCAAACTCATCAAGACGCATATCCAGACCTGCAGTGATGTTAACAAGAACACCACGAGCACCAGCTAGATCGATGTCTTCTAGAAGTGGGCTAGAAATTGCCATTTCCGCTGCCTCTTCTGCACGATCTTCGCCTTTCGCGATACCGCTACCCATCATTGCGTGACCCATTTCAGACATTACAGTACGTACGTCTGCAAAGTCGACGTTGATCATGCCAGGGCGAGTAATTAGCTCCGCAATACCTTGAACAGCGTTCTTAAGAACGTCGTTCGCACTTGCGAAAGCTTCTAATAGCGTTACACCACGACCAAGTACTTTAAGTAGCTTTTCGTTTGGAATTGTGATCAAAGAGTCAACATGCTTAGACAGCTCATCGATACCTTGCTCAGCAAATGCCAAACGCTTTTTGCCTTCAAAGCTGAACGGTTTTGTTACTACCGCAACAGTAAGAATGCCAAGCTCTTTAGCTACTTCAGCAATAACAGGTGCTGCACCAGTACCTGTACCGCCACCCATACCTGCTGCGATAAACACCATATCGGCACCAGTTAGGGAATCTTTAA
The DNA here is from genome assembly GCF_963871815.1 of Vibrio sp. L85. Lineage (NCBI taxonomy): Bacteria > Pseudomonadati > Pseudomonadota > Gammaproteobacteria > Vibrionales > Vibrionaceae > Vibrio > Vibrio sp. L85. Next base: position 182,217 of record NZ_CAWMYL010000234.1, on the reverse strand, counting down.
TTCTATCTCTGTCTTCGAGAGCTGCCTCACGGCCGACCTGTGGATTCGCACCTGCACCCAGACCTTTAGTGATATCACCACCAATCTGAATGACATTGCCAACGCTTGTCTTACGAAGTGCTTGCGCATCAGTGTTGACGCTGATGAATTCCACACCTTCGATGGATTCACGCACCATGTGTTCAACGGCGTTACCACCGCCGCCACCAACTCCAACGACCTTGATTACTGCATCGTCAGACATTTCCATCATCGGTTCAAACATGTGTTGTCTCCGTTTATCCTGCAACTCAGGTTAAAACTCTTTTTGTATCCAATTACGCAATTTACCGAAAAAGCCAGTAACAGATGAGCGCTTAGGTTCATTATAATCGCTATCGTCGCTAGACTGCATGTCTCTTGCGTAATGAAGTAATCCAACTGCCGTAGAATGGTACGGCTCTTTTACATAGTCAGTTAACCCGCTGACTTCAAGCGGTTTGCCAACCCTTACTTGGTTGCGGAATACGCGTTCCGCACATTCTACCACTCCTTCGATTTGCGCAGCACCGCCGGTAAGAACTACACCCGCAGCGAGATGGTGCTTAATGCCCTCTTCGCGCAATTTCGCTTGTACAGAGTCGATAGTTTGGTTAACCAGTCCCATAAGCTCAGAGTATCGTGGTTCAATCACTTCTGACAACGTCTGACGTTGCAGACTACGTGAAGGTCGACCACCTACGCTAGGAACGTTAACCGTGTCATCCTTACTGACTAGTTCGCTCAAGGCACAGCCATATTTGACTTTTATTTCTTCAGCATCGCTCACTGGCGTACCAAAAGCAAAAGCAATATCGCTAGTTACTGCATTTCCTGCGTAAGAAAATACTTCAGTGTGACGTAACGCACCGCCGGTCCAGATAGAAATGTCCATCGTGCCGGCACCGATATCAACCACACAAACCCCAAGCTCTCTTTCATCCTCGGTGATCACTGCATTACTTGCAGCAAGCCCAGAAAACACAAGTTGCTCTACTTTAAGACCACAACGTTCTACAGCCTTAATAATATTGCGTGCCATATCATTATGGCATGAGATCAAATGGACACTGACTTCCATTCTCACTCCTGATAAACCAAGTGGGTTTTTAATGCCCTCTTGGTAGTCGATGGTGAACTCTTGTGGAATCACATGAAGGATTCGCTGTTCATCACCGATTTTAATCGATTTTGCAGTATGGATAGCGCGATCCATATCTTCCTGAGACACTTCCTCATCAGATATGGTGCCCATGCCTTTTTCAATTCGGCTTGCGATATGCTTACCAGACAACGAAATAAATACTCGGCTGATTTGGCATTCCGCCATCAACTCAGCTTGATCAATTGCGCGTTGTACTGATTTTACAACCGACTCCAAATCATTCACGCCGCCTTTATCCATGCCACGTGAAGGGCTGCTACCCGCACCAATAATATTTATTTGGCCATCCGGTAGAATCTCACCCACTAGAGCTGATACGGTTGCAGTGCCTATATCAAGACCAACAATAATGTTGTCATCAGCGGCCTTAGTCATTCGTACTCTCTTGTTCTAACTCATGTTCAGGGAACCAACCAACTGCGGCTCCCGTATCGTACCTAAGATCGATATAACTGATTCTTTGAGTGTCACTGCCGAGCTTGTTATAAAGCAAAAAGAAGCGCTCTATCCGCTCATCCAGAGACTCTTTACCGAGCTCTAGTCGAATACCGTTATCAAGGATGATCTGCCAAGCTCGTCGTTCGTTTAACACTAATGACGAAATAGCCAGCCCCAACGTTTGGAACTTAGGACGGAGATCGCGATAGGTTTGCAAAACTTCCGGTCCAGTCTCATTGGGACCATATAACTTAACTTTTTCTTCCTTTAGCAGGCCAACATCACCATTAAATACTAAGCCATTAGCATCTAACAGCTCATTGCCATTCCAGATGGCAACGGGTTGATGTTCTGTCAAAAATACTTTTACCGTGTCTGGCCATTGCTTACGAATCGCAGCATGCGCGACCCATGGAAGGGCTTCGACACTTTGCTGCAACACATCAATGTCTTGAGACATAAAGGTGCCAATATGATCAATTTGCCCAAACGCTGCTTGCACATCGTCTGCTGTGACATACTCCAGTTTTCCCTGAAGTACAATTTTGGAGAGAGGTAACCTTTGGTCATCCCACATCCAACTGATCGCTGAGTACAAAACAGAACTAATTAAGGTCACCACAACAAAGAAAAATAGCGCACCCAAGATTTTATCTTGACGACCACGGTTATTGTCCGTGTTAAGTCGCTCTTCATTCAGTGCAATATTCAACAACGTCTTCGTTTCCTGACTTTTGTCCTGTACTTTTCACCGTGTTAGTACACATTGGCAAAAGCATTGACTTTAACCTTGGGATTATACTGAGCTCTTGTAAACTATCAAACACTGATAGTGATAAATCACAACGTTCTTGACGCAAAATCGAGATCTAGGTCTTTCTCTGCACTTTGCGCCCGTCCCTATTGTTAGCCAAGCATCTTATTTATATTCAATTCAAGAGCAGCAAGCTGCTTGGCAACTTTACCAACATCACCTGCGCCTTGAGTCAAAATCAGGTCGCCATCTTGTATAACGTTAGCCAAAACTGAAGGTAATTGCTCGATTTCTGGGACAAAAATTGGATCGACCTTTCCGCGACTACGAATAGTGCGGCATAAAGCACGTCCATCCGCGCCGGCAATCGGTTTTTCGCCCGCAGCGTATACATCCAACATGATCAGAACATCCACTTGCTCCAGCACATTCGCAAAGTCATCGTATAAGTCACGGGTACGGCTATAACGATGAGGCTGGAAAATCATGACGAGACGTTTATCCTGCCAGCCACTGCGTGCTGCGTTAATCGTCACGTCCACTTCTGTTGGGTGATGACCATAGTCATCGACAAGCATTGCATGACCATTACCAGTATCGAACTCGCCTAAATGATCAAATCGACGACCTGTACCTTGTGTACCCGCCATTGCTTTTAAGATCGCTTCATCACTGATGTCGTCTTCTGTAGCAACCGCAATCGCTGCAGATGCGTTCAATGCGTTATGGCGACCAGGGATGTTCAGCGTGATATCCAGGTTTGCATGACCTTCGCGAACCACAGTGAACTTGCCCTGTTGACCTTCTTGATGGTAATTCTCTATGCGCACATCAGCGTCTTCAGAGAAGCCGTAAGTTATCACTTGGCGACTAATACGTGGAATAAGCTCACGAATGACTGGATCGTCAATACAGACAATAGCTTGACCATAAAACGGCAAGTTGTGAAGAAAATCGATGAATGTCTGCTTCAACGTTTCGAAATCGCCACCGTAAGTATCCATGTGGTCAGCTTCGATGTTCGTCACGATGCTTACCATAGGTTGTAGGTGCAAAAATGAAGCATCACTTTCATCTGCTTCTGCAATCAGAATTCGGCTCGAACCTAAGCGTGCATTTGTACCTGCACTCTTAACTAAACCACCGTTAACAAACGTTGGGTCAAGACCTGCTTCAGAATAGATTTGCGTAACTAGAGCAGTCGTCGTCGTTTTACCGTGTGTACCCGCAACAGCAATCCCGTGACGGAAGCGCATTAATTCAGCAAGCATCTCTGCTCGACGCACGATAGGGATACGCAACTCACGTGCTGCCATCACTTCTGGGTTTTCTTCGTTGATCGCGGTTGAAACCACAACAACACTGGCTTTTTCAACATTACTTGCTTGGTGACCGATAAATACCGTCGCACCTTTTGATACTAAACGCTCTGTCACTGGGTTCTCTGATAAATCAGAGCCTGTGATTTGGTAGCCTTCGTTCAACAGCACTTCTGCAATGCCGCTCATGCCCGCACCACCAATACCGATGAAGTGGATGGATTTCACGCGGCGCATCTCTGGCACCATTGCGCGAATCTGAGCTAAGTCTTGTGTATGTTGGATAGTCATCAATTCTATTCTCAATAATTCGTTAACGCTTTTCGGTCAAAGCGACAATGGCTTGTGCGACAACTCGGTCCGCATTCAATTTTGCAGCGCCACGCGCTTGCTCTGCCATTGTAAGTAAAGCATGTCGATCCAATTGTTGGATCTGCTGAGTCAGTGACTCAACGGTTAAATCTGGTTGTTCAATCATTTTCGCTGCACCGCAATCCACTAAGTGGTCTGCATTTAATGCTTGCTGACGGTCTTTATGCATAAACGGAACGAAGATAGCACCCACACCAGCAGCAGACACTTCAGATACCGTTAGCGCGCCTGAGCGACAAACCAGTAAGTCTGCCCACGCATAAGCTTGCGCCACATCATCGATAAACTCTGTTACCTCTGCATTCACCACGCCATTGGCTTGGTATGCTGCGTTGACTTCTTCCGCTGCGCCTTTGCCCGCTTGATGGCGAATAATGTAATCTTGACCCAATTTCGCCATCACTTCTGGCAGAGTTTGGTTAAGAATGCGTGCGCCTTGGCTGCCACCCATAACCAGAATGCGAATAGGGCCTTGGCGTTCTTGCATGCGTTCGGTTGGCGCGGTTAATTGAGTCACGTCTTCACGAACTGGGTTACCAACCACTTCGGCATTTGGAAAAGCGCCCGGGAAAGCTTGAAAAACCTTCTTAGCGATTTTTGATAACCATTGGTTCGTTAAACCTGCTACTGCATTTTGCTCGTGCAATACAACAGGGATTCCGCTCACCCAAGCCGCAATACCACCGGGACCACTGACATAGCCGCCCATGCCCAGCACAGCATCGGGTTGCCAGCGCTTCATATGAGTGCGAGCTTGCATGATGGCATTAATAATCTGAAATGGTGCCGCAAGAAGACGCTTAACGCCTTGACCTCGTAGACCTTTTACTTTGATAAAGTCGATTTCGATACCGTGTTTTGGCACCAAATCAGCTTCCATTCTATCCGCGGTACCCAACCAGCGAATTTCCCAGCCTTGCTCTTGTAGCTGCTTAGCTACCGCTAGACCAGGGAATACGTGACCGCCAGTACCACCAGCCATCACCATCAAACGTTTATTTTTCTTCATCGACTTGTTGTTCTGATTCTTTCTTGCCGTGCTTTAAGCGGCATTCATGATCGATACGCAGCAAGATAGACACCGCCACGGACATAATAATAAGACTCGAACCACCATAACTGATCAGTGGAAGAGTAAGACCTTTGGTTGGAACGATACCGGCAGCAGCGCCGACGTTAACCAACGTCTGGAAGGCAAACCAAATACCAATACCAAATGCGAGGTAACCACCAAACATTTCGCCTTCTTCGAATGCTCTTTTGCCAATGTAAACCGCTTTAAGCACCAAACTGAAAATCAGCATTAGCACTAACACGACACCAACAAAACCCAGCTCTTCAGCCAGTACCGCAAACACGAAGTCAGTGTGCGCTTCAGGTAGGTATTCAAGTTTTTGGATTGAGTTACCAAGACCTTGACCAAACCACTCACCACGACCAAATGCCATTAAAGATTGCGTTAGCTGATAACCGCTACCGAATGGGTCTTCCCAAGGGTCTAAGAACGAAGTGACACGACGAATACGGTATGGCTCGACCAAAATCAAGCCAACGACAGCCGCAATACCGGCAATCATTAGAGCCAAAAACTGTGTCAGCTTCGCCCCTGCAATGAACAACATGCCAAACAAGGTCACCAACATTACAACCACAGTACCTAAATCGGGCTGCCCCAAGAGCAATACTGCGAAGAAGGCAAATACCATGATTGGCTTCATAAATCCGCCAAAGAAAGTCTGACGGACCTCATCTTGCTTACGTACTAAATAACCAGACATGAAGACAAATAGCGAGAGCTTGGCGACTTCGGCAGGCTGCAAGTTAAACAGACCGAGAGGAATCCAACGCGATGCACCATTCACCGACTTACCCGCGAGTAGTACAACAATCAGTAACCCAAAAGAGAGCCAAAGAAGATAATGACTTCTCTTAAACCACTGCTCTAATGGCACTTGCAGAATTACGGAAGAGACACCTATCGCGAGTACAAGAAAGGTTGCATGACGGAACATGAAATGAAATGGCTGATCCGTCAAACGAGAGCTGATTGGAAATGATGCTGATGTCACCATCACCAACCCCGTTAACATCAAACCCAACGCAATCCATACAAGCTGACGATCAAAAAGCGCCTCAGGTGCAGGATGCTTAAGCCAAATACCAATGCTGCGTTTAACGTTACCTAAACCCACGAAGTGTGTGACCTTTAATTATGCGTATTTCTCGGCAAGAGCTGCGAATGCGTCACCTCTTGCCATAAAGTTGTCGAATTGATCAAAGCTAGCACATGCCGGAGACAGCATCACCATATCACCCGTTTTTAACTGCGAAGATATCTGTTGAATCACATCTTCCATGGTGTCGAAACGAGTTGCTGATTCGTGCAGTGGCATAAATTCATCGCCATCAGCGCCAAAACAGCAAAGTTGCAGGTTCAGTGTCGCGAAGATCGGTTTTAGTGGAGTGAAATCCGCACCTTTACCAACACCACCAACGAGCAAGTACAGTTTGCCCGTCGACTCTAAACCAGAAAGCGCTGCCATAGTGCTCGCAATATTGGTCGCTTTTGAGTCATTCACCCATTTTACGCCACGATTATCCGCAACCACTTGGCATCGATGTGTCAAACCCGTGTAAGTTTTAAGTGCATTCAATGATTTGTGATAATCCACACCTGCCGCTTTAAGCAGTGCAAGTACGACTAGAGCATTGGCTAAATTGTGCTTACCAACCAGCTTTAGCTCATCACTAGCAATGACACGCTGACCATGATCGAGCAACCAAGTACGATTGCCATCCAATTCAAGACCGTAAGCTTGCTCATCGTTCCCGAATGTCACTAACGGCATATCAATATCAGGGAAGGTCTCTTGGTCATCTCGATTTACAACTGCCAGTTCTGCATGGTTGAAAATACGCAATTTAGCTTGTCGATAATCCGCCATGCCGTCATAACGATCCATGTGGTCTTCAGAAAGGTTTAGAAACGCAGCGGCTTTGAGTTTTAAGCTCGACGTAGTTTCTAATTGGAAGCTGGACAATTCAAGGACATACAAATCTGCATCTTGCTCTAGCAAATCAAGAGCAGGAACACCGATATTGCCACCGACACCTACTGTTAGACCTGCGGCTTTCGCCATGACACCAGTTAAGTCCGTTACTGTGCTTTTACCGTTAGAGCCAGTAATCGCAATAACAGGTTTATCGGCAGCCCAAGCGAAGAGTTCAATATCGCCAACAACTGGCGTCCCTTTCGCAAGGATGACTTGAATTTCTGGTGTCGCCAGAGCAATGCCGGGATTAGTCACCACTAAGTCAGCTTCTGCAAGCCACTCAGTATTCCACCCGCCACTGTGCAATTCGACTTGCTCAGGCAAGCGTTCAGCCCCAGGAGGGTTAGTACGCGTATCAATGACTTTGACCGCTAGTTGCGGTTGTGTTTTTGTTAGGTGTTTAACGACAGAGAGCCCGGTAATACCGAGCCCTACAACAACAACCTTATGTATGTTTTGCCAACGTTCCATATTTGCTCACGCAATTTGTCTTATTCTTGGAAAGTGCGATTAACGCACTTTCAGTGTCGCTAGACCAATCAGAACAAGAACCATAGAAATAATCCAGAAACGCACGATTACGCGAGGCTCTGGCCAACCTTTCAATTCGTAGTGATGGTGAATCGGTGCCATACGGAAAATACGTTGACCACGTAGCTTGTACGAACCTACCTGTAGGATTACCGACAGTGTTTCCATTACAAACACACCACCCATGATCACCAATACCAACTCTTGACGAACAAGTACTGCGATCGTACCAAGCGCACCACCAAGAGCAAGTGAACCAACATCACCCATAAACACTTGCGCTGGGTATGTGTTGAACCACAAGAAACCAAGACCCGCACCAACAATTGCCGTACATACAACTACCAACTCAGATGCGTGTGGTAGATATGGAATGTGGAGGTATTCTGAGAAGTTAACGTTACCCGTCGCCCACGCAATCACGGCAAAGCCGGCTGCAACTAAAACGGTCGGCATAATTGCCAAGCCATCCAGACCATCGGTTAGGTTTACCGCATTACTGGTACCCACAATCACAAAGTAAGTGAGGATAATGTACATGAAACCAAGTTGCGGCATGATGTCTTTGAAGAACGGTACGACAAGTTGAGTAGCGGCTGTGTCTTTGCCATAAGCGTACAACGCAAACGCCACAACAAATGCAATCAACGACTGCCAGAAGTACTTCCAACGAGCAATCAAACCATCAGTGTTCTTACGAACGACCTTACGATAATCGTCGACAAAGCCAATCGCACCATAACCTAACAACACGGTTAGTACTGCCCATACGTAAGGGTTTGATAAATCAGTCCACAAAAGAATGGTGATAGAAATAGCTGCCAAAATCATGATACCGCCCATCGTTGGGGTACCACGCTTGCTAAAGTGGGATTCTGGACCTTCGTTACGAACAACCTGACCAATTTGTAGCATCTGTAGACGCTTGATCATGATAGGTCCCATCCATAGGGATAAACCTAAAGCGGTTAATACGCTGAGGATTGCTCGAAAAGAGAGGTATTCAAACAATCGGAAAAAAGATAGGTATGGCTGTAGCAGCTCGGCAAGCCAAATAATCATTAATAATACTCCTTCAAAGCAGCAGCGACTTCAAACATACGTGCACCGTTCGCCCCTTTCACCAACATCGTGTGATGCTCAGGAGCCGCTTGGTCTAGATGCTGCTTGATGTAGTCAATCATCTCTTGATGTGTCTCAAAATGGATGCCGTCGCAGAGTTCGCTAATAACCCTTGCATCTGCACCATACGTGAGAACATGTTCAAATTTTTGTGGGGCAGCATGTTCCCCGACTTGACGATGAAGTGCAAGACTTTCCTCACCCAACTCCGCCATATTGCCTAAAATCAACCAACGTTGTCCTTGAAATGCCGCTAGCAAATCAACAGCAGCCTTCATTGCGGGAACGCTTGCGTTGTAGCTGTCGTCAATCAGTTTGATCTTGTCGCTCAGCTCTTCCACTTCGACACGACCTTTAACCTTATTAAGATGCTTAAGACCAGCTCGAACCTCTTCTAAGGTCGCTCCCATTTGTAGTGCAATGATAGAAGCGGCAATTGCGTTAGACACGTTGTGTTGACCAATAATACCCAGAGACAGTTCAATTTCTTGTGAACCTGCGGCGATATGTAAGTCAAAGCTTGCTTCACCTGCGGCGTTCATCACGATATTTGTCGCATAAAAGTCAGCGTTTGTGTTGCTTTGTGAGAAAGTAATCACCTTCTTATCAGCGAGAACCCCCTCCCACTTAGCTTCACCATGACTGTCTAAGTTCACAATCGCGACGCCACCAGCGGAAAGCCCTTGGTAGATCTCTCCTTTTGCTTGCTTCACTCCATCAATCGAACCAAAGCCTTCAAGGTGTGCTGCAGCTACGTTGTTAACAAGGGCCATATCGGGTTTAACTAATTGAGTAGTATAAGCAATCTCACCAATGTGGTTTGCTCCAAGCTCAATCACAGCGTAGTCATCGTTTTTTTGCGAACGTAATAGTGTCAGCGGAACGCCGATGTCATTATTAAAGTTACCCGCAGTAAATAACACCTGACCTTTCAATTGTAAGATGCTTGCGACCATCTCTTTTACTGTGGTTTTTCCACAACTTCCGGTGATCGCAACCGTTGGTGTTTGACATGATTGGTGAACCCACGCAGCAACTTCGCCCAATGCTATCTTACTATCAGCAACAACAACTTGAGGCACATTCACATTAAGTGTTTTTTGCACCAATAGTGCCCCAGCACCAGACTCTACGGCTTGTTCACAGAAATCATGAGCATCAAAACGCTCACCGACTAAAGCAACAAATAGTGCCCCTAGGTCGATTGTGCGAGTATCAGTAGAAACAGATTCGATGGCAACGTCATTGCCAACCAATTCACCACCTGTGATTTCAGCAATTTGAGAAAGCGTTACGGTGATCATGATCAAAGCCCCAATAATGTCATGGCTGACTCGCGGTCAGAGTAGTGAATGGTTCCAGAATTTAGAACTTGATAGTCTTCATGACCTTTACCAGCCAGAAGAATAATGTCTTGAGAAGAGGCATTTTCAAGTGCATAAGACAGTGCTTTGAAGCGGTCGTGTTGCACAATAGCATCAGCTGGCTTAGTTAACCCTGCTAGCATATCTTTCATGATAAGAGCCGGATCTTCACTGCGTGGATTGTCGTCCGTCAGAACCACTTTATCACCCAAACGCTCGGCAATTTCCGCCATCATTGGGCGTTTTCCAGCATCACGATCGCCCCCACAACCGAAGATCGCCCAAAGATTACCTTGGCAATGAACACGAAGCGCTTGCAGCGCTTTTTCCAAAGCATCAGGTGTATGAGCATAATCCACAACCACTTTCGCGCACTCTTCCGCTTGAAACAGTTCCATTCGACCAAGTACAGGCTGCAACTGTGCAGCCGTTGCAAGCAAGCTCTGTTTATCGAAACCTAGGCTAAGCAACGTTGTAAATGCCAACATTAGGTTCGCTGCATTAAATTCTCCGATCAGCGGAGCATGTAATGTGCCCTCACCAAACTTGCCGCTAAACTCAATCGTAATGCCTGATTCTGCATAAGCAATATGATTAGCAAACACTGTATGCGCAAAATCTGTCGTTGGTTTGAGTGATACGGCTAGAGCATTAGGAAGCTGTTTCGCCCAAGTTGCACCGACTACATCGTCTACATTGATGATTGCGTGTTCGCATTGATGGGCTGTAAATAGGGTAAGTTTAGCTTTAGCGTACTCTTCCATAGTGCCGTGGTAGTCTAGATGATCTCGGCTTAGGTTAGTAAATACGCCCGCAGCGAAAGACAAAGCCTTAACACGACCTTGAATCAGACCGTGAGAAGAAACCTCAAGCGCAGTGTATTGCGCTTTTTGTTCAGCGAGGGAAGCAAGTGTCTTTTGGATTTCAACGGCGTTGCCCGTTGTATTTGCAGCTTCTTGCAGGTTATCAAGGAAACCATTGCCCGTTGTACCCATAACCGCTGCTTTTGCACCGACTAAATCAATCCATTGAGCAATCAGTTGAGTGATGGTGGTTTTTCCGTTCGTGCCTGTGACACCAATCAGCTCCATATTTGGATAGTGGTACAAGTGACCCGCAATTTGAGATAAGCGTTTATCCAATGCATCAAGATAAACAACTGGTACGTCGTTAATGATCTCAATCGAGCCATGCGCTTTTACATCACAGGCTTGAGCGATAACTGCGTTCGCTCCTTGTTCAATTGCTGTTGGGATAAACTGACGTCCATCGACAACATGACCGATAATGGCAACAAACGTGGTACCAGATTGAACTCTTCGGCTATCGAGTTCCAATTCAGAGACAAGGATAGAGGACAAGCTAGGGCAATCTACCCAAGCGGAAAGCAGCGTGTCCATACTGATGGCTTTAGTCATATATGTTCTCCGAGCATGCGCTCAGCTTTCTTCATTTTGTTTCTTAGCAGACTTACAAGCCTACTGTTGGAATTTATTTTCGTCAGGGGCAACATTCAAGATTTGCAGCGCACCTTTCATGATTTCGGAAAAGACAGGAGATGCTACTGAACCACCGTAGTAATCATCACCTTGTGGCTCATTCACAATCACTACCAACGCAATTCGCGGGTCGCTCACAGGCGCAAGACCAGCGGTATATGTAATGTATTCATCACTATAGCCACCTGCTGTCGCTTTACGTGACGTACCGGTTTTTGCCCCGACTCGGTAACCTGGAACAGCCGCTCTTCGAGCTGAACCACCTTTTTGTGTTACCGTCTCTAGCATATCTAACACTTGACGAGCATGCTCTTTGCTCACCACTTGGCGTGACATATCGTTATCGTTACTTTCGATAATATGAATTGGTTCGTATTTTCCTAAGTTGCCTAGCGTCGCGTACGCATGAGCAAGCTGAATTGGCGTGATGGATAAGCCGTAACCAAAAGAAATCGTTGCTCGCTCAATAGGAGACCAACGAGAGCGGCTTGGGAAAATACCGGTCACCTCACCAACCAAGTTCAAGCCGGACAATTCGCCCAAACCAACAGAGCTATACAAACCCAATAACGCTTCCACTGGCATTCGCATCGCAAGCTTGGTCACACCGATGTTACTCGATTTTTTCAAAATCTTGGTCAGGCTTGCTTTACCTACTTTGGACACGTCACGAACACGGCTACCACCGAGTTGAAGAATGCCATTTCCGGTGTCGACGATCGTATCTTTGTCCGCCACACCATTTTCTAAAGCGGCTAAGATCACGAATGGCTTAATCGTCGAACCAGGCTCCATTGAGTCGGTAATAACTCGGTTACGCATCTTGTAGCTTTGCCAGTCGCTGCGGTTATTTGGGTTATAAGATGGCGCATTCACCATCGCCAACACGGCACCTGTTTTTACATCAAGCATTACTGCAGAGCCGGAAGTTGCACGGTGATCGGCTACAGCTTGCTTAATTGCGCGATACGCGATGGCTTGCAGTCTTTGGTCAATGGTCAGTTGCAGCGGCTTACCTTCTTGTTTCTCTTCCAAAGCAATGTTCTCGACGACACGACCATAACGGTCTTTACGAATGGTTTTCTTACCCGCAGCGCCAGTCAGCCATTCATCGTAGCTACGTTCAACACCTTCTAAACCATGTCCATCAATGCCTGTTACACCGACTAAGTGGGCACTAACTTCACCTGCGGGATAGTAACGACGAGATTCGGATTTCAACCCCACACCCGGCAGCTTTAACTCTCGAATGTAGTTCGCCATCGCTGGACTTACTTGACGTTGAAGGTAAATAAAACGGCGGGATTCGTTCTTCTTAATTTTGTTAATCAGACCTTGGCGATCTAAGCCAAGCACGTCGGCGAGTGCGTACCAACTTTTAGTTTGCTGCAGTGCGCCTTCTTTAAAGATGGTTTTCGGGTCTGCCCAAACGGCTTCTACCGGTACGCTCACTGCCAGCGGTTCACCGTTACGGTCAGAGATGATCCCACGCGCGGAAGGAATGGCTTTTACACGGATAGAACGAAGATCACCTTGCTTGATAAGGTTGTCTGGCTCGATGATTTGAATGTAAGCCACACGCCCAACGAGAAGAGCGAAGGCACAGAAGACAAAAAACAGCAGCAAGTGAAAACGCCAGCGAATCAAAAATGACTCTGGTTCTGCCGTTACTTCTGTTTCTTTTGTTTCTTTGGTGGGTTGCGGTTTTGCTGCAGAAACTTTCTTTTCTTTTGCAGCAGACTTGCGCGTATTTCCTTGTTTAGATTTGGCTTTCTTTCCAATCATTTTAGCGTGATAACCACTTCTTTATCGCCATCTGGTCGTTTCATTTCAAGATCCTTCTTTGCCAAGTCTTGAACGCGACTGTGTTCTGCGAGAGCTGTTTCTTCCAACATTAGGTTTCGCCATTCGCTGTCCAATCGCTCCCGCTCAACCAATGTATGATCTTTTTCAGTGATCGCTTGACGCGCATGGTGGGTTGCAAACACCACTCCCATTGCGGTTGCGAAGATCAAAATCATCAACAACAACGACCAGCGACCGACGGTAATCAAATCCGTCGCTATCAACTTAGCAAGGTTAGGAGTGGTTTTCGTCATAATAATTAAAGCTTTTCTGCAATTCTTAGCACTGAGCTTCGAGAACGCGGGTTCATGTCAATTTCTTGCTTAGTTGGTTTGATAGCTTTACCAACAGGCTTCATGTTTGCACTACCCAGAGCACGAATCTGCTCTTCTGTCATTGGGATACCGTGTGGCACTTCTGGACCTTTGCTCTCTTTACGAATAAAGCGTTTTACCATACGGTCCTCTAAAGAGTGGAAACTGATCACTGATAAGCGCCCCTCTGGAGCCAAGATGCTCGCTGCACCTTTTAGTGCGGTATCAATTTCTTCTAATTCACTGTTGATGTAAATACGAAACGCCTGAAAAGCACGAGTCGCTGGGTGTTTTTTCTCTTTGAAACTCTTTGGAGCTGCATCCGAGATCAATTTAGCTAATTGACCAGTACGAACCATAGGCTCGTTTTCCTCGTCTTCGCGGTATGCCACGATCGCTTTCGCTATGCGACGTGCGTGTTTGTCTTCACCGAACTCGCGAATGACCCAAGTAATGTCATCCAAATCCGCTTCCATCAACCATTGAGAAACAGGGATACCTGATGTTGGGTCCATACGCATATCTAGTGGACCATCTTTCATAAAGCTAAAGCCACGCTCAGCATCATCTAACTGTGGAGAAGACACGCCAAGATCAAGCAGGACACCGTCAACTTTACCAACTAAACCGTATTCTTCTGCGTACTTCGCCATACCAGAAAATGGACCATGAATGATGGTAAAACGAGGGTCGTCGATTTTGCTCGCTTCTGCGATAGCCTGTGGATCACGGTCGATACTGTATAGACGACCATTATCCCCGAGCTTCGACAAGATAGTTCGGCTGTGACCGCCACGGCCAAATGTTCCATCGATATAGATACCATCGGGTTTGATAGCCAAGCCATCAATGGATTCATTTAATAACACTGAGATATGTTGAAATGTTTCGGTCATAGCTTTCTCGTTGAATGATCTTGAAGCGATTCTTTAGTGTACTGATTTCCCACATCATCGCCACCTCAAGTCTAAAGTTAGACGTGATTCAGCGCCAAGTTTATTGGTAATGACATAGTTTGCGTCAATAAAATGCAAAAAACCCATCACTACCGAAGTAGGGATGGGTCTCGAATAGGTGGAGCCGACACATAAGCCGGGTTCTGTTCCGCTTGCGCGGCGGTAGCCATTCGTCTAGGCCAGCAATCACTCACTGGCTCGAGCAACCTACCCGCCTCCTTACGCGAGCAACGCAATGTGGAGGCCTATTTGGTCTTGCTTCAGGTGGAGTTTACCCTGCTACGAACTATTACTAGTCGTCCGGTGCGCTCTTACCGCACCCTTTCACCCTTACCTGTGCCCTAAGGCCATCGGCGGTCTTCTCTCTGCTGCACTTGTCGTAGGCTTGCGCCCCCCAGGCGTTACCTGGCACCTTGCTCTATGAAGCCCGGACTTTCCTCCCCTTTGTCAGTCTCCCGAAGGACGTCAACGTCAGTCTCCCAAAGGGACTTCGACGTCAGTCTCCCGAAGGACATCAACAAAGCAGCGACTACCCAGTCAGCTCCGATGGCGGATTGTATAGAGTTATCCCTTCTGAGTCTAGTGAGATCACAGATATGATGAAATGAGGATGTTGATTGCTCAGAAAACAGACAAGAATACTCAAATTGGGGGAACACTGCATTGCCGGATTAGAGAACCGGGAGCACGATACCCCGAAGAGAGAACGTTGTAGGTAAGCTTGGAAAATAAAAAGGAGAACCGAGTTGATGGTTCTCCTTTCAAACAGAAATTCACTTAAGATAAATGAACGTCTTGGGATATATTGATAGCTGAGCGCAGGATTAAGACCGCTATATTCTCGAGTCTCACCTCCAGAAGCGAAGCGTTTCCAAAGTGCCAGCGTTCGTTCTAGAAGCTTTTAACCCAGATTCTCCAAGCCCCACTTGTATAAAGCATTCTTCTTCAAACTGTAGATTTCAGCGGCAAGCGCAGCGGCTTTCTTCAATGGTAACTCTTTAGTCAAGATACCCAATGTACGCGTCGCTTCATCAGGTAGGCTCTCTTCCGTTGAATCTCGGTGACCATGAATCAGCAATACCATCTCGCCACGTTGTTGGTTATCGTCACTCTTCACCCACTCAATCAACTCACCAAGAGGCATTCCTTGAATAGTTTCAAAGGTTTTGGTTAGTTCACGAGCCAATACCACTTCACGTTCTGGACCAAGAACGTCTAACATATCTTGTAGAGAGTCTAAAATACGATGCGGAGATTCGTAGAAGATACAAGTACGTTCAACAGAAGCAATCTCCAAGAACTTGTCTTTACGACCTTTACTTTTCGGTGGTAAGAAGCCTTCGAAACTGAATCGGTCAGATGGTAGACCTGAAGCACTTAACGCAGTGATGACCGCACACGCACCAGGAAGAGGCACAACTCTTACGCCCGCTTGACGACATTTTGTCACCAGGTGGTATCCTGGATCGCTTATTAGCGGCGTACCAGCGTCAGAAACCAATGCGATAGACTGACCTGACAGTAGCTTTTCAACTAGAACTTGTGCTTTTTGTTGCTCGTTGTGATCATGCAGCGCAAAAGTTTTGGTTTGGATATTGAAGTGAGACAGTAATTTGCCTGTATGTCGAGTATCCTCAGCGGCAATGATGTCCACATTCGACAGAACTTCGATAGCACGTTGAGTGATATCCGCTAAATTTCCGATTGGAGTCGGTACGATGTATAGAGTTGGCCCCTCATTCGGCAACTTATTTTTATCTGTCATTTGTTTACCATCACTTCAACGATTAATATAGAGACAATTTTGTACAAAATTATAGAGAACTCACGGCAATGATGAACCATAAGAGACTCAGTGTACCACGCTTACTCACTCCTGTTGCACTGGCAATTACGCTCGCCGCCTGTTCTTCAGGTCCGCGACAACCAGATAGCGTAGATATTACACTTGAGCCGGCACAGTCTGTTCAGAACTACATGATTCAAGCTGATAGCACCGAAGGTAGCCTACAAAACGACTGGTTGATCATGGCAACCAAAGCGGCAATCCAAGCAAATGAGTTAGACCAAGCTGAGCTGTTAATCAAACGTCTTTCTCGTCAGCAACTGAGCGAAGTTCAACAGGCTGAGTGGCAATTGGCTCGTGCGACCTTACAGCAAAAGCAAGGTAAATACTCACAATTGCTGCAAGGGCTGAACTTTAAACCTTGGTGGAAACTGCCAAGCGAACAGTGGAAAGACTACTACGAGTTGCGCGCGGACGCTTACCAAAGCTTAAACCAACCGTTTGAAGCAAACCGCCAATTGGTAGCCGAAGGTCAATACGCGTCATCAGCAGAGCAACGTGAGATCTCTAGCCGTATTTGGATGAACTTCGGCAGTTACTCTGAAAATGAACTGACGGCATTGCAAACTGAACCAAGCGAAGACGTACTAGATGGTTGGCTACAATTAGCGATCTATGCAAAAACGTTATCGAGCAATATTCCTCAGCTTAAAAACACGCTTGAGCACTGGTTAAGTGAAAACCCTTCACATCCAGCAGCGGTTTATACTCCTGCAGAAATTCAAAACATCCTCTCGTTAGAGATTGTGAAACCAAACAACACAGCGCTTCTGTTACCGCTAACGGGTAAATTTGCTCCGCAAGCACAACTGATCCGCGATGGTTTCATCTTTGCGATGATGAACGACCAAGCACGAGATCCAAGTGCGACACTGACGGTGATTGATACACACGCTTACAGCGCCGATCAAATCAAACAGCGCTTAATCAATGAGAACATCGATTTTGTCGTTGGTCCTCTACAAAAAGAAAACGTAGAGAAGCTACAAGCGACATTAGACGGTTCCGAAACAGGCGTGAAAATTCCAACATTGGCACTTAACATTCCGGAAGAAGTGCAAGCTGGCACAGACATGTGTTACCTAGCACTTTCTCCAGAGCAAGAAGTTGCACAGGCAGCCAAGTACCTATTCAGCCAAGGCTACCAATTCCCAATGATCTTAGCGCCAAACGGAGCTTATGGTCAGCGTGTTGTTGAAGCGTTTAATGAAGAGTGGAGCAAATACAGCTCAAACAAAGTTGCGACTAGTTACTTTGGTGATAAACGCCAACTGCAAAAGAACATTAATGGTGTATTTGGCTTACAAGAGAGTCAGCAACGCATCGCACAAATGCAGTCTCTGATGCGCATCTCTTTAGAGAGCCAACCTCGTAGTCGTCGTGATGTGGATGCGGTATATATTGTCGCACGCAGTTCCGAATTGACGTTGATCAAGCCATTTATCGAAGTCGCGATTAACCCAGATGCAAAACCGCCTAAGTTGTTCTCTAACTCTCGCAGTAACAGTGGTGGCGCAACTTACGAAGATCTATCAGGTGTGGCGTACAGCGACATTCCGATGTTAATCAATCCAGATCCAACCATCGCGACACAAATGAATGAGCTATGGCCAGATCAATCCAATATGGAAAAACGCTTAGAAGCATTAGGTATGGACGCATACAAACTGCTTGGTGAGTTACCGCAAATGAAGTTACTACCGGGCTACTCAGTTGATGGTCAAACAGGTGTATTGAGTATCAACAACAACTGCGTAGTACAACGTGAGTTAGACTGGGCCGAGCGTGGGGCTCTTTAGTAAGCGACAAATCGGCAATCAATACGAAACCCTGGCGAAGCGATATTTGCAGCGTCAGGGTTTGCGCTTTTTAGATCAAAACTTCCTAACGAAAGTCGGCGAAATTGATTTAATTTTCCAACAAGGTGAAACTATCGTCTTTGTTGAGGTCAAATATCGTAAGAATGATGCTTTTGGCTCTGCAGCAGAAATGGTCACCTACGCAAAAATGCGTAAACTAGTCAAAACGGCTCAAATTTGGCTAAGCCAGCAAAAATGCTCGGCACACAATATCGATTATCGGTTTGATGTTATTGCCATTCACGACAGTGGTCGAGACATCAACTGGATACAAAATGCAATCTCTGAAGGATAAACGATGCTAGACAGCATTAAAGACAGTTTTACAGAAAGTATTCAAATTCAAATCGCTGCAGCAGAAGCACTACCAGATGCAATTACTCACGCTGCTCAGGCAATGGTTTCAAGCTTACTCAACGGCAATAAAATCCTATGCTGTGGCAACGGGGGCAGTGCGTCGAATTCACAACAATTTGTCTCTTGTCTTTTGAACCGATTCGAAACAGAGCGCCCTAGCCTACCAGCAATGACGTTGACGGCGGATAACACAACGCTCACTGCCGTTGCCAATGACTACCACTACCAAGAGATCTTCTCCAAGCAAGTACGCGCTTTTGGTCAGCCGGGCGACATCTTGCTCGCAATCTCTACCAGTGGTAACAGCAAAAACATCATCAAAGCAATGGAAGCCGCGGTAACTCGCGATATGACGATCATTGCTCTTACTGGTAAAGATGGCGGTGAAATGGCTGGCTTGCTTGGTGAAAATGATGTGGAAATTCGCATTCCATCACATCGGACTGCACGCATCCATGAAGTACATATGGTGACCCTTCATTGCTTGTGTGACCTTATCGACCAAGTTCTTTTCCCTGCTCACGAAGAATAATTGAAATTGAGAGTTTAGAAATATGATACGTAGTCTTGTCATTTTATTTGCAGCACTCAGCATGAGTGGCTGTGCGGGTTTGTTTATTGCAGGGGCAGCAACTACTGCCAATATCGTTACAGATACACGTACAACCAAAGAAATTTGGCAAGACAACAACATCGAATTTGAAGTTGCAGCGATTGGCAATAAAGCACCATTCAAAGGAAAAGCTCGCGTCGTTGCGAGTTCATACAATGGGACTGTTGTATTAATGGGACAAGCCCCAACTCGCGAACTGATTAATGAGTTTGAACGTCGAGCTCGTGCTGTGAGTGGTGTGAAAAATATCCATAACCAGATCAAACAAAAAGAACCATTGAGCGTAACTCAAATCAGCAACGATAGCTGGATCACCACCAAGGTTAAATCAGCATTACTGACTGATAGCGAGTTAAATGGCATCAAAGTAAAAGTGATTACTGAAGACAGTGATGTATTCTTGTTTGGTTACGTCACGCCACAACAAAGCGATCGAGCAACAGAGATTGCACGTAATATCTCGGGCGTAAAACAAGTGATTAAAGGCTTCCAATATGGTGATGAAAAGCCATTAAAAGTGGAAGAACCAGAAACAACACAGCCTGAAGCAACAGTCACTGAATTAGGCTCTCAAGTGAACTAGCTAGACAGTTGTTTAATACAACTTAGCAGATAATAAAAAAGCAGCGTGGGCACGCTGCTTTTTTTATTTGATAACTCGTAAGCTTGGTCTGCCTTTCGGACGAGGTGCTTCTTCCTCTTCAGACTCCGAGTCCATGACTTCTGAATCATCACTCACGGTAGTAAAAGTTGGTGACTGTTCTTCTTCAACAATCCCTTCTTCTTCGATATGAGTGTACGCTTCTTCAGGTTCAAACATGGTGCCAGCACCATTCTCTCGAGCGTAAATCGCTTGTACCGCATAAACCGGTACGATCACTGAATGAGGGCGACCACTAAAACGAGCATGGAAGGTAATCGCATCATTACCCAACTCAAGTTGACCAACAGCACGTGGAGCAATATTCAAGATGATTTGACCATCTTGAATAAACTCAACTGGTACACGCACACCCGGCATCGTTGCATCAACCACCAAGTGAGGAGTTAAGTCGTTGTCTACCAACCAATCGTAAAATGCACGAAGCATATACGGACGGCGAGCAGTCATTTTTGCAATATCCATAACGTGTTATCTAAATCGCTTAGCGAACTAGGCGCATTTCACGTTCAGCTTCAGTTAGAGAAGCAAGGAATGAATCACGCTCAAATACGCGGTTCATGTAAACTTTGATCTCTTTTGAACCAGGACCTACAAGGTCGATACCTAGTTGAGGCAGACGCCACAATAGTGGAGCTAGGTAGCAGTCGATTAGGCTGAACTCTTCGCTCATGAAGTATTCGTATTCAGCGAAGATTGGCGCTAGAGTCAGAAGATCGTTACGTAGTTTAGTACGTGCTTTTTCTGATTCTTCCGCGTTACCCTTAACAACTTTTTCAGCTAGTGAGTACCAGTTGCGTTCAATACGGTACATCATCAAACGGCTGTTACCACGAGCAACTGGGTAAACAGGCATTAGAGGTGGATGAGGGAAACGCTCGTCCAAGTACTCCATGATGATTTTTGAATCGTAAAGAGCTAGCTCACGGTCCACAAGAGTTGGTACTGATTTGTATGGGTTCAGTTCCACAAGCTCAGCAGGAAGGTTAGCTTCATCAACAAGCTCAACTTCAACACTTACGCCTTTTTCAGCTAATACGATGCGAACCTGATGGCTATACAAATCTGATGCACTTGAGAAAAGAGTCATCACAGAACGTTTATTGGCAGCTACAGCCATGGAGCCCTCCAGCACACTTACAAATAAAAATAATGGAGGCTAAGCCTCCATTATTCGTCAATTAAAATTGGGAATTAGCACGGTATGATAGCACAATTAATGCACATCACGCCAATACTCTTTCTTGAGCATCACGACAACAATTGTTAGTAGAACGAGGAAGCCCATCACCCACCAACCAAGCGCATGACGCTCTAGTTGAACTGGGTCGCCTGAGTAAACTAGGAAGTTAACTAGGTCACCAACCGCTTTGTCATATTCGCCAGAGCTTAGCTCACCAGTACCGTCTGTTTCAGTACCTACAACGACCTGAACTTCCTCACCGTCAACCACTTTCGTGCCGTAGACTGGAGTAGGAATGCCTTGAAGCTCTTCAAGCACATGTGGCATACCAACGCTTGGGAATACAATGTTGTTCACACCGAATGGACGTGATGGGTCAACATAGAAAGAGCGTAGGTAAGTGTACAGCCAATCTGCACCACGAACTCGAGCAACAAGAGTTAGATCCGGTGGCGGAGCACCAAACCAGTCACCAGCTTGCTTTGCAGGCATTGCGTTCACCATAAGGTCACCAATTTTCGCTTCAGGGTCGAAAATCAGGTTTTCCTTCATTAGGTCAACAGGAATATCCAAGTCTGTTGCCACTCGCTCGTAACGCTGGTATTGCGTTGAGTGACAAGCAAAACAGTAGTTCATGAATAGCTTCGCGCCGTTTTGTAGCGAAGCTTTATCCGATAGATCCACGTTCGCTTTGTCTAGCGGTACGTTGGCACCCGCTGCCATCGCAAGAGATGGCAACATAGCAAATAGAATTACAATCCACTTCTTCATTTGAATGTCACCCTCTCTGGTAATGGTTTGGTCGCTTCATTTTTGCTGTAGAAGAACAGCAGGACAAAGAACATGAAGTAACACAAGCTAAAGATCTGAGACAAAAGCGTGTACAGCGGCGTTGCCGGTAGTGCACCCAAAATACCCAGAGCGATAAAGGCGATAGTGAACTGAACAATATTCAATAGGTGAATTTTGCTGCGGTAACGGTAAGAACGAACTTTACAACGATCCAACCAAGGTAGAACAAACAGTACTGCAATTGACGCACCCATTAGGATTACACCCAATAGCTTGTCTGGAACCGCACGTAAGATTGCGTAGAATGGTGTGAAGTACCAAACAGGAGCGATATGCTCAGGTGTCTTCAGTGGGTTTGCAGCTTCAAAGTTAGGCGGCTCAAGGAAGTATCCACCCATTTCTGGGTTAAAGAACAGCACATAACAGAAGAAGAACAAGAAACCAGCCACACCAACTAGGTCCTTAACCGTACCGTATGGATGGAAAGGAATCGAATCGATGATGTCGTATTTCTTCGTGTAGTAATCGTGGAACTTGAACTGTGTTTCGTAATCGTCGCCCATTGAGCCTTTTGGTAGCTTAGTCTCGATACCATCCGGGTTGTTAGAGCCAACTTCGTGTAGTGCCAATACGTGCAGAACAACAAGAAGAAGTAGAACGATAGGTAGCGCAATAACGTGTAGTGCGAAGAAACGGTTTAGCGTTGCACCTGAGATGATGTAGTCACCACGGATCCAAAGCGTTAAGTCATCGCCAATAACAGGAATCGCACCAAATAGAGAAATGATTACCTGAGCACCCCAGTATGACATCTGACCCCATGGTAATAGGTAACCCATGAAAGCTTCAGCCATTAGAACCAAGAAGATCAACATACCGAAGATCCAAAGTAGCTCACGAGGCTTTTGGTATGAACCGTAAATCAAACCACGGAACATGTGCAGGTAAACAACAACGAAAAACGCTGACGCGCCAGTTGAGTGCATGTAACGCAACAACCAGCCGTAATCAACGTCACGCATGATGTATTCGATAGAAGCAAACGCACCATCACCAGAAGGAACGTAGTTCATTGTTAACCAAATACCGGTTAGGATTTGGTTAACCAGTACCAACATTGCCAGCGAACCGAAAAGGTACCAAAAGTTGAAGTTCTTAGGCATTGGGTATTCAGACAAATGCTTTTTATAAGCATTCATCGCGGGAATTCGTTTTTCAACCCAGTCTAGTAGTGCTTGCATTATGCGTCTCCCTCATCAACACCGATCATGAGCTTCGTATCACTCAAGTACATGTGCTTAGGAACCACAAGGTTCAGAGGTGCAGGAACACCTTGGAACACTCGACCAGCCATATCGAATTTAGAACCGTGACATGGACAGAAGAAGCCAGACTTAACGCCTTGAACTTGCTCGGAGAACGTGTCAGGTAGATAGGTCGGTGAACAACCTAAGTGAGTACAGAAGCCAACTGCCACGAAATACTCAGGCTTGATCGAACGATGCGCGTTCTGAGCATAAACTGGCTGTTGTTCCATTTCTGATTGTGGGTCACGAAGCTGTCCGTCGATGTTCTTTAGGTTATCCACCACTTCTTGAGTGCGACGTACAACCCATACAGGCTTACCTTGCCACTCAACACGAACCATCTGACCAGCTTCGATTTTACTGATATCCACTTCCACCGGTGCACCCGCAGCTTTTGCTTTGGCGCTCGGATTCCATGATTTGATAAAAGGCACGGCGACGGCAGCTGCCCCTAATCCACCAACAACTGCCGTTGTAGCGGTTAGAAAACGCCTGCGACCGTTATTTAAAGGCGCGTTGCTCATCCAAACATTCTCCCATTTGCTCCCTTTGGATCGTTATTATTCCGCTTATAAGAGCATGGCTAACAAATAATGAATTTAGTTCTATTTATTGGGGGGAAATGATAAAGAAAACCCTACTTTTTGACAAGATAAAGCTACCTTTTTGTAACAATTGTGAGGCAAATCGCTCACGCCGTCACAAAAGCGGCAAAATTATAAAAAATAGATGTGATTTGTAACAAGAAAGCGAAACGAAGAATGGCTAAGAATGGGATAAAAAGCCTTGTATTCCGGCTGTTTTCAGTCGATTACATAGAAAGATATGTCAAGAATGCGAAGGGACTCCCCACTTTTGTTATCTCCGTCTTGTAGCACGAATAAATCCAGAAAAAGTGCAGATAAAACATTCAAATGTTGCGAGGATATTAAGTGGCGATGTGAAGTTCGATATGAAATGAAAAAACGCTTTTCCACGCGTTAGAAAAACAAAAAGCTCGGCATATAGCCGAGCTTTGGTACACAGTATCCAGAGAAACTCTGGAACAGCATAATTTCCGATAAAAGGAAATTAACGCTTAGAGAACTGTGGACGACGACGTGCTTTACGTAGACCAACTTTCTTACGTTCAACGCAACGAGCGTCACGAGTAACGTAACCAGCTGCACGTAGAGTAGGACGTAGAGACTCATCGTACTCCATAAGAGCGCGAGTGATACCGTGACGGATAGCACCAGCTTGACCAGAAATACCGCCACCTTTAACAGTAACGTATAGGTCTAGCTTCTCAGTTAGTTCAACTAGCTCAAGAGGTTGTTTAACAACCATGCGAGAAGTTGGACGACCGAAGTACTCATCAAGGCTACGCTTGTTGATTACGATGTTGCCGCTGCCTGGTTTGATGAAAACACGCGCAGCTGAGCTTTTGCGACGGCCAGTGCCGTAGTATTGATTCTCTGCCATTTTCGAAATCCCCAATTAGATGTCTAGTACTTGTGGTTGTTGAGCAACATGGTTGTGCTCAGCGCCCGCGTAAACTTTAAGCTTACGGTACATAGCACGGCCTAGAGGACCACGTGGAAGCATGCCTTTAACTGCAAGCTCAAGAGCCATCTCAGGTTTACGATCGATCAACTTTTCAAAAGTGATAGATTTTAGACCACCTGGGAATTCAGAGTGACGGTAGTACACTTTGTTCTTAGCTTTGTTACCAGTTACAGCAACTTTCTCAGCGTTGATAACGATGATGTAATCACCAGTGTCAACGTGAGGAGTGTATTCAGCTTTGTGTTTGCCACGTAGGCGAGATGCAATTTCACTTGCTAGACGGCCAAGAGTTTTACCCTCTGCGTCTACAACGTACCAGTCGCGTTTTACAGTTTCTGGTTTAGCAACGAAAGTTTTCATGCTAATAATAACCCGTTAATTAAAATTTAAACTTTAAAGGAACACCCAATAGTGCTCCCACACTGTCTAAGAGCCCAGTCATCACCCCTTCGAGTCGTTGGTACTCTCGACCTTCTATGTCGAAATAACTTCGATAATCAGGTCTGCAGTAACGGTGGGTCGCAGGATTATAGAGAAGAGCGAAGAAAAAATCACCTTTTTTTGCGTTAAATCACGAATTTTTTCTTCACTTTTTTAAGATGAGTTGTCGATTTTTACGCCAGATGCTCTCTAGCGAGGTATTCATGGCTTTGCATCTCAGTCAATCGAGACAAACAACGTTTAAATTCGAACTCTAACTGCCCTTGCGTATACAGAGACTCCATCGAGACTTCTGCAGAAATAATCAGTTTCACGTTACGTTCGTAAAATTCATCGACTAAAGCGATAAAACGCCTTGCTGCATCATCAATCTTACGATCCATCTGCTTCACCTCTGCCAATAATACCGTATGGTAAATACGCGACAGTTCAATATAGTCATTCTGACTGCGTGGTGTCTGGCAAAGTTGCTCAAAAGACGCATGTAGCACGCCATCACTTGCTTCAATTACTTTAACTTCACGATGATTTACTTCAATGCTGTGTGCTGCGACCTTTCTTTCGCCAATCAACTGGTGGTAGTACTTATTGAGATTGACGGACGCTTGTTCATCTAGCGGATAATGGTAGATTTCAGCTTGTTGCAGCGTTCTTAGACGGTAATCCACTCCACTGTCGACATTAAGCACGTCACAGCGCTGAATGATCATGTCTATCGCTGGTAAGAAGCGCGCCCGTTGTAAGCCATTACGGTACAAGTTTTCAGGTTCAATGTTGGATGTTGCAACCAAAATCATCTGGCGTTTAAACATCTCTTGCAGCAATGTCGCTAAAATCATCGCATCGGTAATGTCAGAAACAAAAAACTCATCGAAGCAGACCACATCCGCTTCTTTTTTGAATAAGTCAGCGACTTTTGACAGTGGATTTTCAACTTCCCCTAACCGCTTGAGTTCATCATGGACTCGATACATAAAGCGGTGAAAATGCACTCGCATCTTTCGTTCTGTAGGCAACGCGTCAAAAAACGCATCCATAAGATAAGTTTTACCACGCCCAACACCACCCCAAAAGTAGAGCCCTTTCGGCGGTTCTGGTAATTCTGGCTTTTTACCAAGTAATTTCTGCCAAGTGCTAAGCTGAGGAATAGGCGCAGACTGAAACTCTGCAATCGCATGGTAAAGATTGTCTAAAGCAACGACAGCGTTATATTGGGCTTCATCACGCTGGAATCCATGCTCTGCTATGTCTTGTTGGTATCGTTTTAATGGTGTCATGGTATAGAGTCGTATCAGAGGTACAGAAAAAATTGTCACCTCGGGGTCAGCGTTGAGCATAGAGAGAGGTAGATATCAGTCCCCGAAGACTTACCGCTATTTTTCTTTATCGGCTGTTCAAGCCATAGTAACATGGACAAGCACCGCGTGTAACTAAGTAGTAAAAGACTTGTTAAAACAACTATAAGGAGCAGTTATGCCTTGGATTTATGCCATTGTGGGTTTGCTGGTCGGTACAATCGTAGGCGTAGTCATTAGTAGACTAACCACCCCCGAATACAAAAAACAAAAGTCTGTGCAAAAAGAGCTGGAAGCAGCCAAATTTGAACTAGAGCAACAACGTCAAGAGCTCGTCGATCACTTTGCACAAACTGCAGAAATGCTGGACACCTTAGGTAAAGATTATACCAAGCTATACCAGCACATGGCGAAGACGTCTTCTGAACTTCTGCCAAACTTGCCTGAGCAAGACAATCCATTCGATAAGAAGACTGCAATGTCATCTGATAAAGTCGAAGAGGATCAATCAGACGTCAATGAACAACCAAAAGACTATGCCAACGGCGCAACTGGTCTTTTAAAAGATCAGGAAAAAGAAATCATCGACGCACCTGAAGCAGTCACAGCGAAAGCGTCTTAATCCCCTTATCCTGCCTAATTGGGTCAATACATTCACATTTCTTATCAATTTGTATTGACCCTTGTTGAACTTTTCTTAAGCAACTCATCTCTAACAACTTGTGTGCTGCCGCCACGTTTTGATTGTCCGAATTCGTCCCTATATTAATTACTATCAATAAGAGACAAAGCATTCGGATATTTCTTTTTTGGCAGACCCGTTTCAAGAGGAGTTATTGGATGAAAAAACCATTGCTTGCGTTAACCGTTCTATCTTTAAGCTTGGGTTCAATCATCACCCCAGTCACCGCAACAGCGGCGCTTCCACTCAGTGTGGATGGGGAGCAGTTACCTAGTCTTGCCCCAATGCTCGAAAAAGTAACCCCTGCGGTTGTGAGTATTGCGGTCGAAGGCAAACAAGTTCAAACCAGTCGTATTCCAGAGCAGTTTCAGTTCTTCTTTGGTCCTGATTTCCCGACAGAACAAACTCGTGAGCGTCCGTTCCGAGGTTTAGGTTCTGGTGTCATTATTGACGCTAAGAAAGGTCAAATCGTAACGAACTATCACGTTATCAAAGGCGCTGATGACATTCGTGTCCGTCTATATGATGGTAGAGAGTACGATGCAGAACTCGTCGGCGGAGACGAGATGTCAGACATTGCCTTGCTTAAGCTCGAAAAAGCAAAAGACCTGACACAAATTAAAGTCGCGGATTCAGACAAACTACGCGTAGGTGATTTTACCGTAGCCATTGGTAACCCGTTTGGTCTAGGTCAGACAGTGACATCCGGCATCGTTTCTGCACTGGGTCGAAGCGGCTTAAATGTCGAAAACTTTGAAAACTTCATTCAAACCGATGCAGCAATTAACAGTGGTAACTCCGGTGGCGCTTTGGTTAATCTCAATGGTGAACTGATCGGCATCAATACCGCCATTCTTGGTCCAAACGGAGGCAACGTCGGTATTGGCTTTGCGATTCCGTCCAACATGATGAAGAACCTAACTGATCAAATATTGGAGTTTGGTGAAGTAAAACGCGGCATGCTTGGTGTTCAAGGTGGTGAAGTCACTTCTGAGTTGGCAGAAGCTCTGGGCTATGAATCAAGTAAAGGTGCCTTTGTTAGTCAAGTGGTTCCGGACAGTGCCGCTGACAAGGCTGGTCTAAAAGCTGGTGATGTCATCGTTTCGATTAATGGCAAAGCGATTGATACGTTCGCCGAGCTTCGCGCGAAAGTCGCAACCTTAGGGGCTGGTAAAAAAGTCACGCTTGGCGTTGTCCGAGACGGTAAGAAGAAGAGCTTTGATGTGACCTTGGGAGAATCAACCAATGTCAAAGCGAAGGCTGAGACTCTACATGAAGGACTCAAAGGCGCTGAGCTTAGCAATACGACACCAAGTGATTCTATCCAAGGTGTGAAGGTAACGAGCGTTGCTGAGAACTCGCCAGCAGCACAATATCAGTTGGCAGAAGGCGACATTATCATTGGTGTAAACCGTAAACGCGTGAAGAACTTAGCGGAGTTACGTGCGATTGTAGAGAAGCATCAAGGTGTACTCGCGATCAACGTTCAACGCGGCGATCGAACGGTTTACCTCGTTATCCGCTAATCGTGTTGAGTTAACAACAATCACGTAGGCTGAAGTAAACGTGCGTTAACCACATCGATATTCGTGATAACGCTCGAACACTTTACCTCTTATGTCATGGTTTTATAAAAGGGTAAGACGATTACGTCTTGCCCTTTTGTTATTTTTCAATGTAATGCTATCCTTCAGTTTTCTATGCCAATTGGGCGCTCAATCATGGAGAGGTTATGCTTAGCTTTTTGTTACGTTCTGTCTTTTTAGGCTTAGCAACTGCCATCATCGTATTACTCGCCGTTCCATCTTTGCGCAGCAATGTTATTCCTACAGCACTCAGCGATCCGCAGCCGAGCAATATCGCCTCGCTCGAAGTCTCTTTTAACCAAGCGGTAAGAAAGGCAGCGCCAGCGGTTGTGAATATCTATAGTCGCAAGTACGTCGAAAACGACCGAAGCAAGCTTTCAACTCAGGGCTTGGGATCTGGTGTGATTGTTAGCGAGAAAGGCTACATCATTACTAACTATCATGTCGTCGCCCAAGCAGACCAAATAGTGGTCGCACTGCAAGATGGTCGTGTTGCTGCAGCTCAGTTGGTCGGTACGGACAAGCGTACAGATATCGCGATTTTACGCGTTGAAGGCTCTAATTTACCTGTCATCCCACTGAATCCTGATTACAAGCCTCAGGTTGGTGACGTGGTACTGGCTATCGGAAACCCATACAACTTAGGTCAAACCACGACGTTTGGCATCATCTCAGCAACAGGACGCTCATCGATCAGCGATGGTCGTCAAGCCTTCATTCAAACCGATGCGGCAATCAACGAAGGTAACTCTGGCGGCGCTTTGGTCAACACTCAAGGTGAACTGGTAGGCATTAATACGGCTTCATTCCAACAGGCTACAGACCTTGAGACCTACGGCATCTCTTTTGCGATTCCGGCTCCTCTGGCGAATAAGATCATGCAAAAGATCATTGCTGATGGTCGCGTGATCCGTGGCTACATTGGTATTGACGGACAGGATATCAATGCGGTTACTGCCCGCTTACTAGGTAACCAGCACATTGGCGGTATTGTCGTCCTAGGTATTGATCCAAATGGACCTGCAAGTGCGGCTGGCTTTGAAAAGCAGGACATCATTATCAGCATTAACGGAACCAAGGTGCAAGGTCGTCAAAGTGTGATGGATATTGTTACTGACTTGCGTCCAGGCACCAGCGTTGATGTTGGTATTATCCGCAAGGGTAAAGAAATGAATTTGAAAGTAACCATCGCCGAAGACAAACAAGAAGCATAAAAAAATCCCAGCCATTGGCTGGGATTTTTGTTTGTGCGTTATTCGCTATCGCTCGGCTCTTCTGAAACCTCTGAGCTTCCACCCATTTCAATTTCAATTCGAGTTACGCGCTGCAAACCTCGCGGTAGCAAGCTGCCTCGACGTCCGCGTTCACCACGGAAGTTCTCAAGATCAGCAGGTTTCAAACCTAACTTTCGCTTACCTGCATAAAGTGTAAGAGACGCACCTTGTGGCAGAGCCATCAAGTGAGAAAGCACCTCTTCACGTTCTTTCGCCTTCGCTGCTGGGATGTTGATGATCTTGTTACCCTTACCTTTCGCTAATTGCGGTAGGTCTTTGATTGGGAACAACAGCATACGACCTTGATTCGTAATAGCTAGAATTTCATCTGAATCCAAGTCTGCAATCGTCTTTGGTGTCATCACCTCAGAGTTTGCAGGTAGAGTCACCAATGCTTTACCGCTGCGGTTCTTAGATAGCAAATCTGAACCTTTACATACAAAGCCGTAACCAGCATCAGAACCCACCAGCCATAGCTGATCTTCTTCACCCATGATCACTTGGCGAATATTGCTGCCTGCGGTGATATTCAAACGACCTGTTATTGGCTCGCCTTGACTTCTTGCAGACGGTAATGAATGCGACTCAAGTGAGTAGCTTCGACCATCACTGCCAAAGAACACCGCTTGCTGGTTACTCTTACCACGCGCATGTGCTAAGTATTGGTCACCAGACTTGTAGCTCAAGCCTTCAGCATCCACATCGTGACCTTTCGCGTGACGAATCCAACCTTTCTCAGAAAGCACAACCGTGATTGGCTCACTTGGTACTAGGTCGCGTTCAGTCAATGCTTTTGCTTCTGCACGTTCAACCATTGGAGAACGGCGGTCATCACCATATTTCTCTGCGTCTGCTTTGATTTCTTTCTTCAGTAGTGTGTTCAGACGACGCTCAGAACCTAGTAGCTGTTCTAGCTTCTCACGTTCTTTCTCTAGCTCGTCTTGCTCACCACGGATCTTCATCTCTTCTAGTTTTGCTAGATGACGAAGTTTGGTATCTAGAATTGCATCCGCTTGGATATCGGTAATGCCAAAGCGTTCCATCAGCACTGCTTTTGGATCGTCTTCAGTACGAATGATCTCAATCACTTCATCTAGGTTTAGGTAAGCAACCAACAAACCTTCCAAGATGTGTAGACGAGCCATTACTTTGTCTAGGCGATGTTGTAGACGGCGACGTACAGTCGTACGACGGAACTCGATCCACTCAGACAGAATTTGTACCAGACCTTTAACTTGAGGACGGTTATCCAAACCAATCATGTTCAAGTTAACGCGGTAGCTGCGCTCAAGATCCGTAGAAGCGAACAAGTGGTTCATCAACAGATCGCAATCAACGCGGTTTGACTTCGGAACCACAACGATACGCGTCGGATTCTCGTGATCCGATTCATCACGAAGATCGTCAACCATTGGCAGCTTCTTAGCACGCATTTGGTTAGCGATTTGCTCAAGTAATTTTGCACCTGATACTTGGTGTGGCAGAGAAGTGATCACGATATCTGAACCTTCTTTGTGCCATACCGCGCGCATCTTGATGCTGCCACGACCGTTGCGGTAAATCTTCTCAATATCTGCTTGTGGCGAGATGATTTCCGCTTCTGTTGGGTAATCCGGACCTTTAACGAACTGCATCACATCAGGCAGTTCCGCCTTCGGGTTGTCGATCAAATGAATGGTCGCATCCGCCACTTCACGAACGTTGTGAGGTGGAATATCCGTCGCCATACCAACCGCGATACCGGTTACACCGTTTAGCAGAATATGAGGCAGACGTGCTGGCAACATTTGTGGCTCTTTCATCGTGCCATCAAAGTTAGGTTGCCATTCAACTGTACCCTGACCTAATTCGCCTAACAGTACTTCGGCAAACTTAGACAGTTTTGCTTCGGTATAACGCATTGCTGCGAATGATTTCGGGTCATCTGGCGCACCCCAGTTACCTTGACCGTCAACCAATGGGTAACGGTAAGAGAATGGCTGCGCCATCAATACCATCGCTTCGTAACATGCAGAGTCACCGTGCGGGTGGTATTTACCCAACACGTCACCAACGGTACGTGCGGATTTTTTGTATTTTGCTGATGCCGAAAGACCAAGCTCCGACATAGCGTAAATGATGCGTCGTTGAACCGGTTTCAGGCCATCGCCAATGTATGGCAATGCGCGGTCCATGATCACGTACATCGAGTAGTTCAGATAAGCGTCTTCGGTGAACTTGCGCATTGGCAACTGTTCAACGCCATCGTAAGTAATTTCTGTAGACATCCGTTAAACCTCTGCCATATCGCCGTTGTTTTGCAGCCAAGAACGACGATCATCTGCTCGTTTCTTACCAAGCAGCATGTCCATCATTTCCATGGTCGCCGCCGAGTCATCGATGGTTAGCTGAACCAAGCGACGCGTATTTGGATCCATGGTCGTTTCGCGCAACTGAAGTGGGTTCATCTCACCCAGACCTTTGAATCGTTGCACATTGATTTTGGCTTTCTTCTTAGACAAGCGCTCTAATACACCATCTTTTTCGTCATCGTCTAAGGCATAGAATACTTCTTTGCCACAGTCGATACGGTATAGAGGCGGCATCGCGACGTAGATATGACCAGCTTCAACCAGCGCACGGAAGTGACGAGTGAACAGCGCACATAACAGCGTTGCGATGTGCAAACCGTCCGAGTCCGCATCGGCAAGGATACAGATTTTACCGTAACGAAGGCTGTCTAGGTTATCGCTGTCTGGGTCAATACCCAGAGCAACTGAGATATCGTGCACTTCTTGAGATGCAAGCACTTGGTCTGCAGAGACTTCCCACGTGTTTAGGATCTTACCGCGTAGTGGCATTACCGCTTGGAACTCACGATCACGAGCTTGTTTAGCAGAACCGCCCGCCGAGTCACCCTCCACGAAGAAGATTTCGGTGCGGTTGAGATCTTGCACAGAACAGTCTGTCAGTTTGCCTGGTAGAGCAGGACCTGATGCAACCTTCTTACGCACAACCTTTTTACTAGCACGCATACGGCGGTGGGCATTCGCGATACACACTTCCGCTAACTGCTCAGCCAGTTGTGGCTTTTCGTTCAACCATAGGCTGAATGCATCTTTTACTACACCAGAGACAAAGGCAGCCGTTTGACGAGAAGACAAACGCTCTTTGGTTTGACCGGCAAATTGCGGGTCTTGGATCTTAACTGACAGGACGTAAGAACAGCGGTCGAAAACGTCATCACCAGTTAGCTTCACACCACGAGGTAACAAATTGCGGAATTCACAGAACTCACGCATCGCATCAAGCAAACCTTGGCGTAGACCGTTAACGTGTGTACCACCTTGAGCGGTAGGGATAAGGTTCACGTAACTTTCCGTGATCATCTCGCCGCCTTCCGGCTGCCAGATTACCGCCCAGTTTGCCGCTTCAGTTTCTGCTGAGAACTCACCAGTAAATGGTTCTTCAGGTAGAACTGGATAACCTTTCACACCTTCCGCTAGATAGTCTTTAAGACCATCTTCGTAGTGCCATTTGTAGTCTTTGTTGTTTACTTTATCGGTAAACGTAATCTCTAGACCCGGGCAAAGTACTGCTTTCGCACGTAGGTTGTTCACCAGACGCGTAACAGAGAAGTTTGCGGAATCAAAGTACTTTGCATCTGGCCAGAAATGCACGCTGGTACCACGGTTACGACGACCGCATGTCCCTGTGACAGTTAGGTCAGAAACCTTGTCACCATGCTCGAAAGCAATCTCATAAATTTGACCGTCACGACGAACCGTCACTTCAACACGCTTTGATAGCGCGTTTACTACAGAGATACCTACACCATGCAAACCACCAGAGAATTGATAGTTCTTGTTGGAGAATTTACCACCCGCATGAAGCTTACATAGGATCAGCTCAACGCCTGATACCTTTTCTTCTGGGTGTATATCAACAGGCATGCCTCGACCATCATCGATCACTTCTAGTGATTGGTCAGCATGTAGGATGACTTGTACTTTTGAGGCATGTCCGGCAAGCGCTTCATCGACACTGTTATCGATAACTTCTTGGCCCAAGTGGTTTGGGCGCGCTGTATCCGTATACATCCCTGGTCGGCGACGTACTGGCTCTAAGCCATTCAGTACTTCAATGGCACCAGCATTATATTGTTCAGTCATAATACGGAATTGTTCTCAAAGTTTACTTGTAACCCGAGCCTCGCATTCACGCGAGCTGTACTCGAGAAACGAAAAAGCTACCCCGTCTGCACATTTATCTAAAGATAAAGAAGATGCATAACAAAGTAGTCAGGGCTTAAATACCCTTAAGATCTTTTTGGCAAAACATAGTCGGAAAGCATATCGACTATGTCAAGAAACAGTTGGATATATCAATAAAAACTATGAGCCTATTCCAATCCGTCTCTTTAGTATTACAGTTTTAAGAATTCAATGATTTGAGCAGGATAACGCTCAAAGCCTACAAAACTGTGATCACCGCCCTCTTCTACCGTTTGCGTCGCTTGTGCGAACTTTTCTACGGCTTGGCGATAGTCTAAAACCTCATCTTCGGTTTGTTGTAAAAGCCAAAAGGATTGAGGCGACGCGATGCTTTGTACATCAAGAGCTTTTAGCTCGTCAATATGACAAGCTTCAAGTGTATAGGTTTCATGCGTGTAGGGGTTAGTTTGCTCCCCTAAATAGTCCACCAGCAACTCATACGGCTTTACCGCGGGGTTAACAACCACTGCTCTAAAACCAAACTTATCGTTGAGCCAAGTAGACATGTATCCACCCAATGAGCTACCCACCAAGCCGATGTTGTAGTCACCTTTGTATTGCTCAATGATATCGAGCAAGCATTGTGCAGCAAGTTGAGGGGAGCATGGTAACTGAGGCACGATGACTTTTATATCTGGACGTTGCTGCTCACAATACTCTTTCATTAAGTTCGCTTTCATCGAAAGCGGTGAGCTGTTAAAACCGTGAATATAAAGCAGCAAAGAAGGTTGGCTCATGGTTGCCTCATGTAAAAAAGTAAGCCCGAACATAAAGTTCGGGCATGGTAATGATTAGTATCCGCTTGAGGTAAAGTCTGGCTGGAATTGACCATCTGGTAAACGGTTAACTTGTGTCGAGATGTCACCGTTACTATGTAGTTCTAATTCCCGCCAGCCTGGTGACTGTGTATCTAATGCAAAGTCATCAGAGTTCGGCTTGAATTGTACACATGTTGAAGGCGTTGCCATCACACGAATACCTTTGTGAATAATGTTCATATCCTGATGAACATGACCACAGAGAATACCCTTCACATTGTCAAATCGGTCTACGACCTGCCAAAACGCCTCTGCGTCTTTCAGCGTGTGCTGATCTAGCCAAGCACTGCCCACTAAAAGTGGATGATGATGCAAAAGCACCAACGTATGTCGCTGCGGATTTTCTGCGAGCTTTTCTTCAAGCAAAGTCAGTTGTTGATCGCTTAATCGCCCATGAGGAACGCCAACCACTTGTGAATCCAGCAGAATTACCTGCCAATGGTCACCCATCTTTAGGTGTTCAACAGCTTGAATTTGAGGGGATGGTAGCACACTACCCATGTTTGGCTTGTAGTCATGGTTGCCCGGAAGCCAAAAACAATCTTTTTTCAGCGGCGAGATACCCTCAGCAAAACGCTGATATGACTCTGCACTATGATCTTGTGAAATATCGCCTGTAGCCAAGATGTATTCAAATGGCACTTGACGATGAAGAATCTCTTTTACCACGGCTGCAAAGCTGTCGGCGGTTCTTACGCTCAGCAAACTGCCCTCATCTGCCTCAAACAGATGAGTATCCGTGATTTGTAATAGCTTTATGCTGTCACTAGATGGTTGCAAAATGAAAACCTGATTCGTCCACTATATAGTTTTTTGTTATTTTTCCTTAGTGACGTGACAATCAATTGAAGGCAAGCGGCGTTCTACTAATGCCACTTCGTAAACAGAATGTCAGCCATTCACCAAGAAACGTATTAAGCTGATGCTTTTCATCTTTCTGCATCAACTGGTCGTTGGGATAATCATATTTAGCTTTAATGCGAGAAAACTCTCCGCTTGAGCATACTTCAGCTACTCTCGCATCGTGATAAAGCCTGACAGACATCGTCGGTAAAGGAAACACTGGTGTTTCATCACTCTGACATATCTCAACAACTGTGGTGTATTTTGTGATTTCATTCACGGTCAGTTGATAAACCATATTCGCCGCCTGATAACAGCGTACGTCACCAACTTCGGCAGAGGCAGGCAGCAAAGCGTTCAACTTCGCATAGTTGGTCTCATAAGTTCTCATAAGACCTGCTAAGTCGACATGGTATCTTTGCTTTTCAGCTACTTGCGCCATTACTTACTCTCCACCATAGGGGATTTACCCCATTGTGATGTCAATTCTTGATGATTTAACTGCAACCATTGAAGCGCAATGATTGAAGCACCATTTTCAAATTTGCCATCTTTCACCCACTGATACGCAGTTTCACGGCTCATTACATGGACTCGAATATCTTCATTCTCATAGTCTAAACCATGAATGCCATGCGCTTTAGATGCATCGACTTCACCAATGAACACATCAAGCTTCTCTGAGCAGCCGCCCGAAGAGGGATAATAAGAGGTAACCGAAGCAACACGTCCTACTTGAATGCCCGCTTCCTCTTCTGCTTCTCGACGAATCACAGCTTCTGCTGATTCATCTCGATCAATCATGCCAGCAACAATTTCGAACTGCCATGGGTGCGAATGCTCTAATGCTCCAACGCGGATCTGTTCGATGATCACGACTTGGTCAGTCACGGGGTCATACGGGAGCATGGCTGCAGCATGACCACGTTCGAACATTTCTCGTTCGACAATCCCACTCCAGCCACCGGCGAATAATCTATGCTTAAAACGGTATTTCACCATTTTAAAGAAGCCTTTAAATACGGTTTCTTTTGAGATTATTTCCACATCTTGGGGAGTAAAGTCATTCTGTTGCTTGTCACACTGTTGCATTCAACACCTCTCTGAGTGAATCTTGTAGTTTACTCATTGTTATTCGCTTGCTCAAAGGACTTGGCTCAACTTTTTGTACAATAGTTATAAATTATTTTAAGCAATTCTCATTTATTTATTGCACAACTGGATAATTACGTGTAAAAAAGTGCAAAGTTTCGAGTAAATATCGTCCAAATTGAGTTAAACTACTGAGAATTAACCAATCTATAGACCGCGGGAATAGAAAATGAAAAAACTGCTTCCACTATTTATCAGTGCAGCGCTAGGCAGTATGAGTACATCTGCATGGGCAGACTCTCTTGCTGAAATCTATGACTTAGCAAAACAAAATGATCCTCAATTGCTCAGTGTAGCAGCGCAGCGTGATCAAGCTTTTGAAGCAATCAACTCTAGCCGCAGTGCCCTACTACCACAGATCAACTTGACAGCAGGCTACGACATCACTCGTGGCGACAGAGATCTAGATGCAGGCGGAAAAACGTCTACTGACGAAAATGTACTGTCAGCAGGTGTTGGTTTTACACAAGAGCTATACAACCGTGCATCTTGGATCACGCTTGATACCGCAGAGAAAACAGCTCGTCGTGCCGACGCAAACTATGCCGCAACACAACAAGGTTTGATCCTTCGAGTTTCTCAAGCGTACTTCGAAGTGCTACGTGCACAAGACAACCTAGTGTTCGTTCGTGCAGAAAAAGCAGCGGTTGGTCGCCAACTAGAGCAAACTAAACAACGTTTTGAAGTTGGTTTGTCAGCAATCACTGACGTACACGATGCGCAAGCACAATACGATGCTGTACTTGCAGACGAAGTATTGGCGGAAAACTCGCTAATCAACAGCTACGAATCGCTACGTGAGATTACAGGTCAAGAGCACAAGAACCTAAACGTTCTAGATACAGCTCGCTTCTCTGCAAGCCGCTCTTCTGAAGCTGCTGAAACATTGATTGAAGAAGCGAAGACAACCAACCTAAGTCTATTATCTGCACGTATCGGACAAGACATCGCGCGCGATAACATCTCACTAGCAAGCTCTGGTCACCTGCCAACGCTTTCGCTAGACGGTGGCTACAACTACGCAGATACATCTGAAAGTGTTACAGATAACACGACTGACGGTTTCAAAGTCGGTGTTAACTTAGCAGTTCCTCTATACACTGGTGGTCGTACAACGTCTGAAGTGAAACAAGCAGAATACGGCTATGTATCAGCAAGCGAAGAGCTGGAAAAAGAATACCGTAGTGTTGTGAAAGAAGTGCGTGCACAAAACAACAACATCAACGCTTCTATCGGCGCACTAAAAGCGTACGAACAGTCTGTAGTGTCAGCGCAATCTGCACTAGAAGCGACAGAAGCCGGTTTCGATGTAGGTACTCGTACTATCGTTGACGTATTAGACGCAACTCGCCGTCTATACGATGCAAACAAGAACTTGTCAGACGCACGTTACAACTACATTCTTGCTGGTCTTCAGCTACGCCAAGCGGTAGGTACATTGAGCGAGCAAGATATCCTAGATGTTGATGCAGGTCTTAAGCCAGCAAAATAAATGTCTCATGTATACCCAAGTAACCTCGAGACGCTTAGTTCAGCGAGAATGACTTTGGTATAATGCATAAAACGCCAGTTGAGCTTTCAACTGGCGTTTTTTATTGCGAGCTATTTTGCTAAGCATTACATTCCAAAAAACAATTACGATCAAAAAAGGTCGCCCATAGAGCGACCTTTTCTTTAAGAATCGAAAGCAAGGAAGGCTTAGCCTTTACCGCCTTTGATGGCATTGATGATTTCGCTAGTTGAGCAACCATCTTCAAAGTTCAGCACGCGAACCTCACCGCCTGCGGCAATCACTTCTTTACCACCAGCGATCTCTTCAGGCTTGTAATCACCACCTTTCACTAACAAGCTTGGTAGTACTTCCGAAATAAGGCGTTGAGGCGTGTCTTCGCTGAAAGGCACAACCCAATCAACAGCACCTAAACCAGCTAACACAGCCATACGACGATCGGTTGGGTTTACTGGACGACCAGGACCTTTTAGACGTTTTACCGAATCATCCGTGTTTACCGCAACAATCAAGCGATCACCAAGTTCTGCAGCGTGGTTTAAGTAAGACACGTGACCAGCGTGTAAGATATCGAAACAACCATTAGTCATCACAACCTTCTCACCTTTCGCTCGTGCTTTCTTCACGGCTTCAATCAGAGCTTGCTCTGAAATCACACCGTAATCTGTATCTTGGCTACCGTGAATGGCTTCTGCCAGCTCAATTTCAGAAAGCGTTGAGGTACCCAATTTACCAACCACAACACCTGCCGCTGCATTGGCTAGAGCACAAGCTTCTTCAAATGATTTGCCTGCGGCAACAGAAGCCGCCAATACAGAGATCACAGTATCGCCCGCACCAGTTACGTCATAGACTTCCTTTGCTTGAGTCGGTAGATGGAATGGTTCCTGACCACGACGGATCAGCGTCATACCATTTTCACTGCGCGTTACCAATAGAGCTTCAAACTCGAACTCTTCTACTAGTGCTAGCGCTTTTTCTACCAGCTCTTGCTCTGACTTCACCTTACCAACAACATCTTCAAACTCTTTCATGTTTGGTGTCAGTAGCGTTGCACCACGGTAGCGTTCGAAGTCTGCGCCTTTCGGGTCGATGAAGACTGGGATATTCGCGGCACGTGCTTTCTGGATGTAAGCCTGTACATGCTCTAACGAACCTTTCGCGTAATCAGACATGATCACAGCTTTCACGCTTGGCAAAGCAGTTTCCATACGAGATAACACAGGTTCAGCATCGGTGTTTTCAAACTTGTCTTCAAAATCCAGACGAATCAATTGCTGACCACGGCTCATCACACGTAGCTTAGTGATGGTTGGGTAATCAGGCAGCGCGACGAAATCGCATTTTACTTTTAGCGAGTTCAGCGTTTCAGTCAGAACTTTCGCTGGCTCATCCATCCCCGTTAGACCAACAATGTGAGCGTGACCGCCAAGTGAGGCAATATTCATTGCCACGTTCGCAGCACCACCCGGACGCTCTTCATTATTTTCTACTTTCACAACAGGTACTGGCGCTTCAGGAGAGATACGTCCAGTCGGGCCATACCAGTAACGATCTAGCATGACATCGCCGATGATAAGCACACCAGCGCTGTTGTAATCAGGTAGAATTGGTTTCATTATTGGTCTCCAAAAATTAAATCGTGGTGAGTTTAACACAGCCTTTTTCTAGGCTGAACCTTGTGCACTACTTCTGCTTAGGCAAACCATTGATTCCATGCTTGCTTCACCCACTCTCGCTCTGCAATAAATTTCTCTTCTGCCACATCGGCATCTAAGTTAAGCAAGTTTCGACGATGAATTTCATCGCGCATTGATGTGTATGCGCGTGTCAGTTGCATCGCTTGATCTTCATCCATGACACCTTGTGCGATTAGA
This sequence comes from Vibrio sp. L85, assembly GCF_963871815.1. Lineage (NCBI taxonomy): Bacteria > Pseudomonadati > Pseudomonadota > Gammaproteobacteria > Vibrionales > Vibrionaceae > Vibrio > Vibrio sp. L85. The sequence continues at coordinate 141,570 of NZ_CAWMYL010000234.1, read as the reverse complement.
GTTTCAAAAATACGTACATTATCGCACCAGCGAATGAGCTTAGGCTTACTGTGACTGTAGTTGAGCACAAGGTATTGAGCGAGAAATTCAATATCGGTAATGCCGCCGTTATCTTGCTTAAGCATAAAACGACCGGACTTTTTCCCGCCAAGATGGTCACGCATTTTCTCACGCATATCGACCACTTCTTTCTTTAACGTGTCTTGGTCACGCGGTTTACACAACACATCATGGCGAGTGTTATGGAAGGCGATCGCCAAAGGCTCATCACCATAAATCATACGAGCACGCACAAGAGCTTGATGCTCCCACGTCCAGGCATCTTTATGTTGATAATCATCAAATGCATCTGTTGGGCTGACTAATAAGCCTGAAGCACCAGATGGGCGTAAGCGAGTATCCACTTCATACAGAATGCCTGATGCTGTACGAGTTGAGAAAATATGGATGATGCGCTGCGCTAAACGAAGATAGAACTGGCGACCATCGATTTCTTTTTTACCATCGGTATAAACGTTAACTGGGCAATCGTGCATGAACACAATATCAAGGTCTGAGTTATAACCCAGTTCCCAGCCGCCGACTTTCCCGTAACCAATCACGGCGAAGCCTTTGCCTTCACGATCTTTCACATGCGTTGGCTCGCCATACTTTTCCGACACTTGCAGCCACGCTTGGTTCACTACCGCTTCAACGATCGCTTCCGCCAAATACGTTAAGTGGTCACTCACTTTCATGACGGGCAATACACCAGCAATGTCTGCCGCTGCAATACGTAAGATACAGATTTGCTTAAACTGACGCAGCGCTTCCATTTGCTGCTCCATATCATCTTCAGGAATACGGGCAAGAAAGTCGCGCAATTCAGTTTGGTAACTGTCTAATGGAATAGGGTTGTAAAGATGCTGAGGGTCGATCAACTCATCAAGGAGAATTGGGTAACGCGATAGCTGCTCTGAAATCATAGGACTGGCGGTACATAAACGAACCAGTTGTACCAAGGCTGCCGGATGTTCATCCAACAATTCAAGATACGTTGTACGAGTACAGATGTTGTGCAGCAAGTGCAAAACACGTGGCAAGCCGAATTGCGCATCTGGGTGGGCAAATACCGCATCAAAGACTTTAGGCATCAACTTAGTCAGCACTTCACGACCACGCGGTCCAAGTGTTTTCTTTGCCAAGTCCGCTTTGAACTGCATGATGGTTTTTGCTAACTCTTGTGAATTTTCAGCTTTAATGTCCTCTTGTAGAACGTGTTCAAGCACATCTTGTTTGGTCGCCATGTCCCACAATTCGTGGAAATGACGAGCCACCGCTTCTGTTTCATCTTCTTCGTCATCACCGATTAAGCTTTCAAACACCTTGTGGACATTTGCCATGTGTTGTTGGGTTTGAGCAATGAGCGTATCCCAAGATTCAAAACGCATCGCCGTAGCAAGTTTCAATTGCTCATCTTCACAATCCGGCAAGGTTTGCGTTTGCTTGTCTGCCATGGCTTGCAACAGGTTTTCTAGCTGGCGCAGATATTTATAGGCAGCTTCAAGATTATCAACCTCTGATTGAGTCAGCTGACCTAGCTCACCAATGGCATTCAAAGTTTCTAGTAAACCACGACCACGTAAAGAAGGTTCACGACCACCACGAATTAACTGGAACACTTGAGCGATAAACTCAATCTCGCGAATGCCGCCAGCACCCAGTTTAATGTTGTTACTCAAACCGCGACGGCGCACTTCACTGCTGATCATTGATTTCATGCGGCGCAGGGATTGAATCGCGCTAAAGTCGATATAACGGCGGAAAACAAACGGACGCAGCATCTGGCGCAACTCTTGATATTGCGGATACATTTCACTGCCCATCACACGCGCTTTGATCATCGCGTAACGTTCCCAATCTCTTCCTTGTTCTTGGTAGTAATCCTCTAGTGCCGCATAGCTCATTACCAACGGACCACTCTCACCAAACGGACGCAAACGCATATCTACACGGTAACAGAAGCCGTCAAAGGTTTGTTGGTCGAGCGCTTTAATGATGCGCTGCCCTAAACGGGTAAAGAATTGCGCATTAGCAATGCTGCGGCGCGCGCCTTGTGTCTCACCGTTTTCTGGATAAGTAAAAATCAGATCGATATCAGAAGAGAAGTTCAGCTCGCCGCCACCAAGTTTACCCATGCCGATGATCAGCATAGGCTGCGCTTCACCTTCTGCATTGGTTGGCGTGCCCCATTCATTGCAACAAATCTTGTATTGCCATTGATAAGTTTCGAAGATCATCGCTTCAGCCAGTTGAGACAAATGGCAAAGCGATTCTTCTAACGTCCAAGTATGGGTGAAGTCTTTCCACGCAATGTAAACCATTTCGCGGTTACGGAACTGACGCAACACACGATGCCCAGCCATCTCATCTTGGCATCCAGCCAATAGCTCTGCTAGACGAGCACGATACGCTTGTTGTCGACTGCTTTCTGCCAACATGTTTGGCAAGTCTTGCGCGAGTTTCTCATCGCGGTGAATCGCTTCGGTAATGAACTTACTTAGACCAGACACAAAACGAAACTGTTCGGCAATCTCGGTAGGCCATTGTTGAAAGTATCCCGCTTGCTCAGCATTTTGAACCGCGGAATCCACGACAGAAATCAGTGACGAAGGCAGCTGCATTTTTCTTCCTTGTTTGAAAAGCACTGTGGTTTGAGAGGTATACACTCTTTTATACCAGAGTTGACATAAATAAAAACGCCCACAAAAGGTTTGTGGGCGTTTTATCAAAGCTTACAGAAACTAGACTTCGAAAGATTTAATCTTCTTATCTAGCTCTTCGGCGTTGCTTTGCATCATCTCAGAGGTTTCCAATAGCTCAGTCACGACCACAACTGAAGCTTCAACAAGCTCACGAACATTGGTTAAGTTTTGACTCATTTCCTCTGCAACGCTGCTTTGTTGACCTGACGCCGTTGCGATTTGGAAATTCATGTCGTTAATCTGCGTCACCTGCCCAACAATGCCATCCAACTCGCTACCAGCATTTGATACCAGCTCTACCCCTTCTGCTGCTTCAACAACACTTTTCTCCATCAACTCCACTGCTGAGGTGGCACTTGATTGAAGCTGAGTAATCATCTCTTGGATTTCAACGGTTGCTTGCTGAGTGCGTTGTGCAAGGTTACGAACTTCATCTGCAACGACAGCAAAGCCGCGACCAGCTTCACCAGCTCGCGCCGCTTCAATTGCCGCATTCAGTGCAAGCAAGTTAGTTTGCTCAGAAATACCTTGAATGGTGCCAACGACACTACCAATTGCGTCAACACGCTCTTCTACTTGGTTAACGGCACTTGCCGAAGACGCGATATCGGAAGACAGTTCACTCATCTTAGAGACCGTTTTCTGCAAGAACTGCTGACCAGTCACGGCTTGCGTTGATGCCTGCTCGGTCAATGAAGATGCCGTCTGCGCATGATCCGCAACCGTTTGAACTGTCGATGACATCTCACTCATTGCGGTAGCAAGTTGATCGATCTCGTTGAACTCTTCTTGTGCCGACTCTTTCGTTTCCGACATACTCAATGTCATCACTTCGGTCAACGTTGCAAGCTCATCAGATGCGTTGATCTGCATTTGGATGACATCATGCAACTGACGACGGGTTTTCTCTAGCTCACGTGCTACGTCACCGTATTCGTCTTTACAATCCATACCAAATGGCACAGAAAGATTTTTGCTTGCCATTAACTTGATTGCATCGTTCAAGTATTGTGTTTGTCGTAGCATGACACGAGCTGCTGCAAGCAGTAACACCACAAACACCACAATCAACAATGCAGTTTGCCAAGCCACTTGTGTTAAGTAGGCTTCATAGTGCTGTTGGGCAACTTGTTCATTTTGCGTTGCTGCAAGTAATGAGTTGTAGAAGGTACTTGCGTCCCACAATTGCTTTGCCACAATCAAGATGGTGCTGAATACCATCAACATGACCATTTTCGGAACGAGCTTGATGTCGGATATCACCCTTTCCCACGGCTTAAATGCCAGCTTTTCCATTGTCAGTTCTCCACCGAGTCTTATATAGTCTTTGTATTACTTATAGTTATGCGCGCGATTGGCTCTAGTTGCGCGATTTATTTCGAGCTTCGTATGAAAAACTATGATATCAAAGACAGCACCAAACCGATGGGGTTGCTATCACTAATATTGTCCTTTATGGCGCTATTTGTGATCTCAGGCCTGTTGTTTTTCCCACTTGATCACGAAACCCGTCAAGTTCTTATCGGTCTGGATTTTATAATCTGTAGTATTTTTCTACTGCAGCTCATCGTAGATTTGATCCGAGCCACAGATCGTTGGTCATTTCTCAAGCATCACTGGATTGATTTTGTGGCGAGCATCCCAATGATTGAGCCTTTGCGCTTCGCTCGCTTATTTCACATCCTGCGTGTCATTCTGGTCTTACGCTCTTCAAAGTTCATTCTTTTCCAGCTCAAGCAAAACCGCCGTGAAACTACATTAGCGTCTATTCTGCTGTTAATGGTGGTTCTCATCACTCTTGGTTCTAGCGCCATGTTGTTTATTGAAGGGCAAAACCCTGAAGCCAATATTCAAACAGGAACAGACGCTTTGTGGTGGGCATTTGTCACTATTTCGACCGTTGGCTACGGCGACCACTATCCAGTCACGACAGGAGGCAAGCTGCTTGCCGTACTGATCATCATTTGTGGTGTCGGCATCTTCGGTATGATTTCAGGTTTGATCACGTCGATCCTAACCGCACCGACCAGACAACAGGACAATCGTTCTAAGAATAAAGAGAAGCTCTTGGAGCAAGTATTAGAAAGGCAGGAGCAGATCTTAAATCGACTGCAGTCCATCGAAGATGAACTGCAAGAGCAAAAACAACAGACAAAAAAATAGGACCAGAGGGTCCTATTTTTTGCTCTTATTCTTGCCAGTATGGCTCGACTTCAACACTGATTGCGCGAGTCTGATCCATGGCATGCAGGATGGAACGTTCTTGGCGGTGCAGCCAGCGCTCTAACTGCTCTTGTTCTTCCCCTTCTAACATGCCAATTAATGGCAGAAGGTGATTAAGCATAAGCAGGTCGTCGATACCATGCACTAGGTCTGCCCATGGTAAACGGAAGGTATTGCGCTCTTCTGCATCGTACAAGCTCGCAAAACCAATACCGGTGTACAAGTTACGTAAAAGACGGTATCGCTGATCCACATACTCTTGAGCCGAAAGTTCTCGCTCTGCGGGGAAAGCTTCCATCAGCTCAGCCCAAGTGCGATCCAACTGCTTCACTGAGAAAGGTTGAATGTTGCTCGACATCTTTTCGCGCGCTTTATCATCCAAAAATGGCTGCCAACCACGCGTCAGAATCCAACGGCTCAAATCCAATAACAAACCGGTGTAACGTGCAGAGCTTAATAGCTCTAACACCGCTTCGCGGCTTGGCAACTCGCCCAGTTGTTGTGTCAACTCAGAAACAAGGAACTTACGCGCATCAAGTTTGCGCAGCACGTTGCCTTTATCATCTAGCAGCTCTTCTAAGTGAGCGTGTTCATCTAACCATTCAAGCTCTTCTTCTAGCCATTTCATTTCTTGGCGAAGAATTGCACTTGCTCGACGCGGCACCATGCTGCCAAAGATAGTAAATGTCTGGCGGATAAAGCGAATCGCATTAACGATTTCACGTAATGCTTCAACGCAATCACGCTCAGTGTAGATTTGCTCATGGTAATGCCAGTGCGATAGCGCATGCTCTAGCGAATTAATCAGGCAATACTCGACTGTGTCGTTTTTCGTGCTGTCCACTAATGCTAGTGGTTTGACTTCATCACCAGCGTAACCACTGGCTAAGCGATAGCCTTTCGCAGCTTTACTCAGGTTACCAAGGCGCATACCACCTGCCTCACACAAACTGCGAGCAAGGGTAAACAAAGCGTCTGTCTGACCCGATTTCAGCTCTAATTCAACTTCACAGATAGGATCTTGCTTCTCTTCTCCATCCGTACCTTGAGCAATCACAGCTCCTTGGTCGAATGCAACTTCGATTTGGCTACCATCAGGCATCCCAATCAACCATTGTTCACGAGTAAAGTTGGTAGAAAAGAGCGGCGTCAGTTCCGCTTGTAGCGTAGCGACATCTTTGCCAGAAGGCCAGATATCAGAAGGATGAAGCGTGAGGTCCGGCTCATTACTGGTGTGCTCAGCATTGTATTCTGGTCTTTGATGAAGGCCTGCAACAACGCGTCCTGCTGTTTTTACAGTCTGGACAAAAACATCATCAAAACGGCGAATTCTTAAACCAATGTCGTGCTTTCTTAACCATTTATCAGCGGTATCAAAGTAGGTGTTACCCAAATCACGACTACTGTGCTGAAGTACTTTTGTTTCGGAAATTTTAGCTCTTAAAGTCTCTGAAAATTCAGGAGAAACAAAAAACTTCAGTTCTATCTCGGTTTCCATAGCTATACCTTTCAAAGCAGATAGAAACAGGATATTGCCTAATTTCTCACACGGCAAGAAAGAAATATCACCCGAATGATGATCTAAAACAGTTTTAATGAGCGATTTAATGCGTTAACATGCGCGCCTTTATAGCCATCGTTCAACATTTCGCCAAGAAATGGTGTATGTTTTTTTAAGGTTATAGTTATTAGGTTGAATGACCATGCCAGTAAATACAATTATGGGGTTATTTGCAAAGTCCCCAATTAAGCCTTTGCAGCGCCACGTTGTGTGTGTCAACGAATGTTGTTCACACCTGGTTAAGTTCTTTGAAGTATCTTCAAAGGGTGACTGGGAAAAAGCAGCTGAAATCCGTGCTCAAATTTCTCACCTAGAGAAAGAGGCGGACGTGCTAAAACGTGAAATCCGTCTAAAACTGCCTCGCGGTTTGTTTATGCCAGTCGATCGTACTGACATGCTTGAGCTTCTAACTCAACAAGACAAACTTGCTAACCTGGCAAAAGACATTGCTGGCCGTGTATATGGTCGTCAACTTGTCATTCCTGAGGCTCTCCAACCAAACTTCCTCGCATACGTTCAACGTTGTCTTGATGCGGCTGATCAGGCGCAAAAAGTAATTAACGAACTTGATGAACTTCTAGAGACCGGCTTCAAAGGCCGTGAAGTAACGCTCGTTGCTGAAATGATTCATCAATTGGACGTGATTGAAGATGATACCGATGCAATGCAGATTGAACTTCGCCAACAACTGATGGTGATTGAATCTGACATGAACCCTATCGATGTCATGTTCTTGTACAAGATTCTTGAATGGGTAGGTGGTATTGCCGACCAAGCGCAGCGCGTAGGTGCTCGTTTGGAAGTCATGCTATCTCGATCTTAAAACATAAGTTAACGACATAACGAAGAGCATTATTCACGCGTGTCAGATAGACGATGACAAAATTCACCGTCTTATGGGCTGACGCGCGCAAAATTTTGCTCCGCTTGTTATAAAACAACTAGGTATTACGATGGATATCCTTGCGAACTACGGCACTGTCCTGATTATTGTTGCAGCGATTTTTGGTTTCATGATGGCGATTGGTATTGGCGCGAACGACGTTGCTAATGCTATGGGTACATCTGTTGGCTCAAAAGCGCTAACCGTAAAACAAGCAATCATCATTGCGATGATCTTTGAATTTGCGGGTGCATACCTTGCAGGCGGTGAAGTAACCGACACTATCCGTAAAGGTGTTATCGAAACATCTCTATTTGCTAGCCAACCTGATATTCTTGTCTACGGCATGATGTCAGCGCTTCTTGCAGCTGGTACTTGGCTTCTACTTGCTTCTTACATGGGCTGGCCAGTATCGACTACTCACTCTATCATCGGTGCAATCATCGGTTTTGCGTGTGTGTCTGTAGGTACTGAAGCAGTTGATTGGAGCAGTGTACAAGGGATTGTCGGTAGCTGGATTATTACTCCGGTTATCTCAGGCTTCTTTGCTTACGTCATTTTTGTCAGCGCACAGCGTCTGATCTTTGATACTGAGAACCCACTATTCAACGCAAAACGTTTCGTTCCAGTTTACATGTTCATCACGACGATGGTGATTGCACTTGTAACTATCAAGAAAGGTCTGAAACACGTAGGTCTGCACCTTAGCAACGGTGAAGCATGGATGTGGGCAGCAGTCGTATCTGCAGCAGTAATGGCTGGCGGTTACTTCTACATTCAGAAGAAATTTGCTAACCGTGAAGAAGACCGCAGCTTTGCTGGCGTAGAAGGTATCTTCAGCGTACTAATGGTTATCACAGCGTGTGCTATGGCATTCGCTCACGGTTCAAACGACGTAGCTAACGCGATCGGTCCACTGTCTGCAGTTGTATCAACTGTTGAGCACATGGGTGAAATCACAACGAAGAGCTCAATCGCATGGTGGATTCTTCCTCTAGGTGGTTTTGGTATCGTTGTTGGTCTAGCAACACTAGGTCACAAAGTAATGGCAACAGTTGGTACTGGTATCACTGAACTAACACCAAGCCGTGGCTTTGCTGCTCAGCTAGCAACAGCATGTACAGTAGTTCTAGCGTCAGGTACAGGTCTACCTATCTCTACAACGCAAACACTGGTTGGTGCGGTTCTAGGTGTAGGTTTCGCTCGTGGTATTGCAGCCCTTAACTTAGGCGTAGTTCGTAACATCGTTGCATCTTGGATCGTTACACTACCTGCAGGTGCACTACTAGCAGTCGTATTCTTCTACGGCATCCAAGCGATGTTCTCGTAACACTGCTTTAGCGCGAAGCGCTGGGTCAATACAATGTAAACGCTTTGTCATTATTGACTCAAACGCACAGAAAGGGAGGCTTTGCCTCCCTTCTTTGTTGCACCCAAGTTTGAAACTGCATAATATTCGTCTATTTCCGGCTCCAATAATTCGGTGCCAAAGCTGTATCCAAGAAAATCGTTAAGGGATTTACTGTGAAAAAACTAATCATCACGGTTTTGTTTACTTTGCTAGCAGCGCCAGCGGCACTAGCGGCAGACCGTTATATTTCTGATGACCTATTCACTTTCATGCACTCTGGTCCAAACAACACTTACCGTATCATGGGTAGTGTTAACGCAGGCTCTAAAGTACAACTTCTTCAAACAAACAAAGACACGGGTTACACCCAAATCCGTGATGCGCGCGGTCGTACTGGCTGGGTTCAAAGCAAGTTTGTAACTAACCAAGAGAGCATGGCAATCCGCCTTCCTCGCGTTGAGAAAGAACTGAAAGAAGTGAAAGAGCAACTGGCAAACGCACGCCAGAACTCAGACACAGAAAAAGCGGGTCTAGTAACGTCACTAGAAACACGCAACCAACAAATTTCTGATCTAGAGAAGAAATACTCTGAAATCAGCGACCAGCTTACTTCTGTTGAAACAGAGAACCGCGAACTTCGCGCCAAACTAGACACACAAAAAGACGACATGTTACTGAAGTACTTTACTTACGGTGGTGGTGTTGCAGGTCTAGGTCTACTGTTTGGTTTGATTCTTCCTCATATCATCCCACGTAGAAAGAAATCACCAGCAGGTTGGGCGTAATCACCTTACTCTGAATCGGTAAAAGAAAAGCCAGTCGAACTCGACTGGCTTTTTTGTTTTGTCTGTTTAGTCCTGAATGACACAGAGAAAGAAACGATAGGATGCCTCTAGCCTTTCCATTCATACAAAGCAGGGATACGGATCTGCTCGCCTTGGAATTCGACAATGACCGCTTGAGGTTGGATCTCTTTTAAGGTCACTTGCCCATCGACAACATCGCCTTGGTGGTACTCAACATTGTTAATTTTCACCCAACGTCGCTTTACATCACTTGAGTACATGTGAGTTTGTAAGTTAAGAGCAGGCAAACGACCATGCCATTGTTGAGCTTCTCGCTCTAAATCGTCAACAGACGAGCTATCGTTTGTCGATGGCTGGTCATCGTTCGCAAGCGCGTTCTCTACTTTCAAAGCAAGGTCAGGCGACAATGAGGACAAATCAAGATCATCTAAAGATAAACCAAGGTCATCACCACTTCGCATTGTAGGGCTTGTTTTTACTGTTTTCTGAGGCTCGTTGAGTAGCTCTTGCTCACCAGGAACGGCGTCATTACTCGCATACTCTTCACCAATAAAGGTACCAATGTCCTGTGAGAGCTCTGCTGTTGGCCATTCACGCTGAAGCTGCGCCAATTGGGGCTCTTCAGGATAACTCAAGCTTTCAAAGTTAGTCGTAGATTTAAGCTCGACCAATGCATTGGTTGCTTGTGCTTGTATCTCTGTTGCCGCTGGAGCTATGCCCTCTTGAGCAAATAAGTCCAAATACCAAGCAGCACCGACTGCCGTAATACTTACCGGCAATAAAAAGAGCCCCACATGCTTCATGACTGACATTATGCGCCCTCCTCTTTAATCTGTTTCAAGGCAGGAGCATCAGTTTGCACGCTCTGCTGTAAGCGCTCTAAAGTTCTTTGGCCAGCAATACCATCAACGCCAATGCCCTGCCAACGCTGGAACAATTCCACTCGCTCTTTTAATGCAGCATCAAAGATGTCCGTGCCTAATGGCTGTTCATTCACCGCTTGAGCGAGAAGGGTATCCAATACTTCAATTGCTGGACCTTCCATATCTAAACGTAGGGTCTCTCTCAGAGGAGCTTGCCACAATTCAATAATATTGCCCTGCCACAATGGTTTAAGCCATGAAACAGGCAATCGCAAACGTTGGCTACCATTAAGAACTTCCACCTTGTCATTTCCAATCGCGTACAACAGGACGTAACCCACTTGTCCTTGGTAATTCAGCTCTAAGATGACAGGGCGATTTTGTTGCACTAACAACGGCCACGTTGCCATTTTACGCTCACAACGCATGGTTGATTGCGGTTCAGACAAACACAAGTTGTCACGAACAGAGGCACGATAGCCCCACAGCTTGTACAGTTCATTAACTGCCAAGTTCGATTGCGTCTGCTCTAAGAGCATATTGCGTTGTTCACTGGTGAGTTGCTCGTTCATCTCTGCGATTACAGGTTGCGATGTCGTCTGAGCAACTTGAATGGGATTAGATTGGATACTGGTACTAACTTGAGATGGCATTTTCTGCATCACTGCCCAACCAATACCTACCGCGGCAAACACGCCAATCGCAGCAGAGCCCCAAGTAGGCCATTCAAAGCTACGACGGACAGGCTGGTCTTGCTGGTAAATTTCGGCTTGGAACTGCATCACCTCTTCACAAGCCTGATGTACTGTTTGCTTATCAACCACAACATTACCTTTGTGGTAACTCAGGTTTAACGACTTATCACAAATCAGGTTAATCAAGCGTGGGATGCCGTGACTGTACTTAGCAATCAATTTGGTCGAGCTACGGTCAAACAACTGTTTATCACCACCAGCAGTATGCAGGCGGAAAGTAATATAGTCCGCAGTCTCTTTCTCATCGAGTGGTAGTAGGTGATATCGACCAGTAATCCGTTGAGCAAGTTGACGCAATTGAGTGGTTTGCAGCAAGCGTTGCAGCTCTGGCTGACCAACTAACAGCACTTTGAGGAGCTTTCTGGTATCCGTTTCTAAGTTGGTTAATAAGCGAAGCTGTTCAAGCACATCAGCGGCTAAGTGCTGAGCCTCATCAATCACCAATAAGGTCGTCCAGCCCATTTTATGATTGCGCAATAAGTAATCATGAATCGCTTGGTTAAGCTGCTTGAGGCTCGCTTCTTCGGGGTAGGTGACTTTGAACTCGTCACAAATAGCTTCAAGTAAATCGCGGCTTGAGAAGGTCGGATTAAGGATCAAGCCCGCTTTCGTATTCTCATCCAAGTTTGCCAGCATGGCTTTAGCAACCGTGGTTTTACCTGTCCCTACTTCACCGGTTAGCATGGCAAAACCACCACCATCGCCTAACCCCGCCTGCAGATGCGTAATCGCCTCTTTATGACGTTGACTCAGATACAGATAACGCGAGTTTGGAACTATGGAAAATGGCAGTTCAACAAACCCGAAAAAGTCCTTATACATTAGGATCTCCAGCTAAAACCCACCCTCAATCAAATCGGGTATTTCCTTATTAGACTTAAACAAAGCGCTAAGTTCTTTTAGAAGTAAAGAAAAGTACCATTGCTTGCTACAATGTCCAACGTCAGATCGATAAATTAAGAGGTAATCCGTGCAAGTTTATTTAGTTGGTGGAGCAGTTCGAGATCATTTGCTTGGAATAGATAGCTACGACAAAGACTGGGTTGTAGTTGGAGCAACGCCGGAAATCATGCTTAGCCAAGGCTATACTGCGGTTGGAAAAGATTTTCCTGTGTTCTTACACCCTAAGAGCAAAGAAGAACATGCCCTTGCACGAACCGAAAGAAAATCTGGCGCAGGCTACACTGGCTTTGATTGCTTTTTCGATCAAAGTGTCACATTAGAAGACGATCTGATCCGTCGTGACCTCACTATCAATGCGATGGCAATGGATAATGACGGCAAGTTGTACGACCCCCATGGTGGCCAGCAAGACCTGCAAGCTAAAGTGCTGCGCCATGTTTCGAATGCCTTTATCGAAGATCCACTGCGTGTTTTGCGTGTCGCACGCTTTGCTGCAAAGTTAGCCCACTTAGGCTTTAGTGTCGCAGAAGAAACCATGCTGCTGATGCGCAATATGGCAGAATCAGGAGAACTGAGCACGCTGACACCAGAACGCGTTTGGCAAGAATGGCACAAATCATTGTCCACTGCTCGACCTGACCTATTCTTATCAGTGCTTAGAGATTGCGGTGCATTAGCGGTTGTCTTGCCTGAAATTGATGCATTGTTTGGGGTCCCTCAACCAGAGAAGTGGCACCCGGAGATTGATACTGGTATCCACACCTTAATGGTGGCTGAGCAAGCAGCAAAACTCAGTGATTCACTGCCAGTTCGATTTGCTGCACAAGTGCATGATTTAGGTAAAGGCATAACGCCTGAAAAGGAATGGCCGAGCCATAAGATGCATTGCCATACCGGTTTGAAGCTAATCAAAAAGCTGTGCGATCGTGTACGCGTACCTAATGAGTTCCGCGACTTAGCATTAATGGTGTGCGAGCAGCACTCCAATATTCATCGAGCGGCTGAGCTTAAACCTCAAACCGTCATCAAAATTCTCAATAAGTTTGATGTTTGGCGTAAATCCGAACGCTTGCAAGATATCTTAATTTGCTGCCAAGCCGATCACGCAGGTCGTAAAGGATTAGAACTGCAACCCTACCCGCAAGCAGAATTGTTTATGCAAGCCTATAAAGCGGCGGCATCAGTCGATGTGCAAGCCATTATTAAAGACGGTTTTCAAGGACCTGCTATTCGTGATGAACAAGAGAAGCGCCGTGTAGAAGCGGTTAGAATTGCATTAGGCAAATAAGCCCGACAAAGCAGGTAGACAGACAAAAACGCCCGCAATTAAAAGCGGGCGTTTTTATTTCAGTTTTAGCTGCTCAACTTAAGCCGTTAGCAAGAAGGCGAATAAACCGAAACCTAGAATCAGACGGTAAATCACAAATGGCGTCATACCCATACGTGAAATCATCTTCAGGAAGAAGTGGATACAAATGTACGCACTGATAAAGGAAGTCACAATACCGGTTAGCAGGAAGCCAACGTGTACAGGCTCGCCACTTGTTACCAGTTTCAAGCCTAGGTAACCACCAGCCAAGGTGATGATTGGAATCGACATCAGAAACGAGAAACGCGCCGCTGCTTCACGAGTAAAGCCAAGGTACAAAGCCGCAGTAATCGTGGCACCAGAACGAGAAGTGCCAGGGATCATAGCAAGCGCCTGAGCGATACCAATAAATAGCGCTTTCTTCCAACCCGTTTGGTATTCATCGGCAACCAGTTTTGCATTCTTGTCTACCCACCAAAGTAGCAGACCAAAAATGATGGTCGTCGTTGCAATTACATAGGCACTGCGCAAATAGATCTCAATGATATCTTTCATCAACAAACCAAATACACATGCAGGAATCGTAGCCAGCACGATCATCCATGCTAATTTGGCTTCTTTACTGCGATCACCCTTAAAGATAGAAGCAAATAGCGCTTGGAATAGCGTGATGACTTCTTGTCGGAAGTAAATCACAACGGCCATTAACGTACCAACGTGAACAGCAACATCAAATGCCAGACCTTGGTCTTCCCAACCAAGAATGGCAGAAGGCAGGATCAAATGGGCAGAGCTGGAAATTGGCAAAAACTCTGTCAGACCCTGAATCAGAGCCAAAATAAAGGCTTCAAAGTAACTCATGTAAACAACTCAAAATTAAAGTGAAAAAGAAACTGGTTTGAGTGAATCGACTGGCTGCATCGCCTGCCAAATATCTGCGATTGTTCTTCCATCGCCGGGGATCACCAATTGAGGTTCGAGATCATACAGGGGCTTTGTTACAAAAGGATATTTGTAGATATCACTGCGAGGTAGCTCAGGTTTTTGTGGCGAAATGCATTCACCGAACAAGACTATATCGAGATCTAAGGTTCGATCCTGATACTTTTGCGCGTTTTCTTCGCGCCCCCACTGAAATTCAATCTCGCGTAAGTGGTGACTCAACTCTTCGAGTGATAGCTTCGTGGAGAAACTAATCACGAAGTTGTAGAAGTTTTGACTACTAAAGCCGATTGGCTCGCATTCATATATCGGAGAAACACACAGATCGCAGCCTAGCTTTTGCAACTCTTGATAAGCTACTCGCGCGTGCTGCTCTCTTTCTATATTGGTGCCTACTCCGATATACGTTTTGATCATGCCTGACCTCGCTCAATCACAACGCCAACTGCGCGTGCTTGAGGCACCGCACCAGGCTTCGCCAAACGAATTTTCACCCAAGGTACAGAGAAACGTTGCATGATAAGTTCTGCAACTTCTTCTGCGACACGCTCAACCAACAAGAAACGACCATTTTCGATGTGATTCAACACCGCTTCACTCACTTGTGAGTAATCCAACGCATCTTGAACATCATCACTCTTACCCGCAGGTTTGTTGTCGTGTGCCATTTCGATATCCAGAACCAGCTTTTGCTTGATTTGCTGTTCCCAATCGTAAACGCCGATGGTGGTGATTACTTCTAACTGTTCAATAAAAACTTTATCCAGAGCCATCTTATGTCCTTCTTTTACAGAGGTCGGATACCCGATTTGGGCAAATTGATCGTACTATTCTATACCCAAGCAACCTACTATGACCTTTCACTCTGTAAATTGGCTGAAAAAGTCGCTTGGGTATAAACTGCGAAGACTCTTTATATACAAGAAATCCCATAATGCAAGCTCTATCGCAGAGAGTATTTTTGCTCAAAGCCGAATCGCGGTATGATAGCAATTACTCAGGAACTGAGCATTAAATTCCAATCCATCAAGGACTTCTATGGACGCACTGGCACTAATAATGACAATGGCAGCCTATTTGCTGGGTTCTATCTCCAGCGCAGTGCTAATTTGTCGTTTATTAAGACTGCCGGATCCGCGTAAAGTGGGCTCTAACAATCCTGGAGCAACCAATGTCCTGCGTATCGGAGGCAAAGGTGCAGCGGCGGCAGTGTTGCTGTTCGACATGCTCAAAGGAACAATTCCGGTTTGGAGCGGCTACTTTCTTGGTATCGACCCAATCATCCTTGGCGTTATTGCCATTGCAGCGTGCCTTGGTCACATGTACCCAATATTTTTCCACTTTAAGGGGGGTAAAGGTGTCGCAACAGCACTTGGTGCAATAGCCCCTATTGGATTGGATCTGACTGGGCTGGTCATGCTGACTTGGTTATCGGTCGCTTTGTTGTTTCGCTACTCTTCTCTAGCTGCACTTGTTACGGTACTCGTTACGCCCTTCTATGCTTGGATGTTCAAACCGCAGTACACCTTACCTGTCGCGATGCTTTGTTGTTTGATCGTGTTTAAACATCATCAGAATATTCGCCGCTTATTGTCAGGGGAAGAACCCAAGATTGGTGAAAAGAAATTGGTAGAAAAAAACTCGGCGTAATGCCGAGTTTTTTGTTTATTCAATCGTTACTTGAAAAAATTACGACGCATGCACTTTATTCAAGAAATCCAACAACATCTGGTTGACGATTTCTGACTGTTCCAATGAACTGATATGACCCGCGTCAGGGATCTCAACCAACTCACTGCCAGTGATGCAATCGTTCATTAAGTAAGATTCAAATACTGGACGAGGCTTATCCTCGCGACCAACCGCAATCAAGGTTGGCAATGCAAACATCTCTGCATCTTCGATAACGTCACGACGCCCAAACACCATACGCCCAATACGAGCTACTTCGACCGCGCGCTCACCTTGCAATGCTTCAAGACTTTGCTTGAATGATGCCACAAGTTCAGGATTGGCTTGCTCTGCGTTGTTGGCAAAGAACAGCGGTGTGACAGCCTCAACGATCGGTGCTGGTACGGCTTGAACTTGGCTTATCGCATCCAACATCGCAAAGTATTTCTTATGTGTAACTTCAGGTTCCAAACCGATGAATGTATCCATAAGAACCAGAGATTTAACACGTTGAGGAGCTTGTGACGTCAGCTCTGCTCCCCACATCCCACCAACCGATAAACCAACAATAGAGAATTGTTCGATCTCCAAATGATCCATGAGTGCCAGCATATGTTGAGCGTAATCGACTAAAGATCGTGTCGAAGCAGGCGCGGCGTCCGACTCACCATGCGCCCATAGATCAGGCACGATACAACGATATGATTGGCTCAACACTTCAATCTGTGGAGCCCACATTTGGTTATCCCACAAGTAGCTGTGACCAAACAGCAATACAGGACCTTCGCCCTTATCTAGGTAAGCAAGCTGCTGACCTTCAATTTCAAACTTATTCATTGTTATATCCATTTATTATTCTTCGGCACAATCCTATCACTGAAACGAAACAAAACTGCTCGCATCAGTTAGGCTCTTACAATCAATTACACAAGGTCTTTCAATTAGCTAGTTAAAAATAAAGGCCTCTGATGAGCAGAGACCTTTATCGTGTTGAATATATTTCAAACCTTCAGTAGAAGTTTGATTACGCGATTGGCGTAAGCTGATCGATAGGCCAACGCGGACGCGCTTCTACCGACATATCTGCCACTTCACCGTTTTTCAGGCGTTGCATACCTGCGTATGCGATCATCGCGCCATTGTCCGTACAGAACTCAGTGCGTGGGTAGTAAACTTCACCACCAACTTTCTTCGCCAGTTTTTCAAGTTCAGCACGCAGACGACGGTTAGCACTTACACCGCCAGCAATAACAATGCGCTTCATAGCCGTTTGCTCAAGTGCGCGCTTACATTTAATTGCCAGCGTAGCACATACCGCTTCTTCGAATGCGTAAGCGATATCAGCGCGAGTTTGTTCATCATCACCGTTTGCAGCAATCGTGTTTGCCGTGAAAGTTTTTAGACCTGAGAAACTCATGTCCAAACCTGGCACATTCGTCATTGGACGTGGGAATTTAAAGCGACCCGGAGTACCTTTTTCAGCCAACTTAGATAACAGTGGACCACCAGGGTAATCCAAGCCCATTAGCTTCGCAGTCTTATCGAATGCTTCACCCGCCGCATCATCAATAGATTCGCCTAGGATTTTGTACTCGCCGATGCCTTTAACTTCAACCATCATTGAGTGACCACCCGATACCAATACCGCCACAAATGGGAACGGTGGTGGGTTATCTTCTAGCATAGGCGCCAGTAGGTGACCTTCCATATGGTGAACAGGCACCGCAGGCACACCCCAAGCATAAGCAATACTGCGACCGATAGTGGCACCGACAAGCAATGCACCTACCAAACCCGGACCTGCCGTGTATGCAACACCGTCGATGTCTTTGGAAGTCAGATTCGCTTCTTTCAGAGCCTCTTTAATAAGAGGAATGGTTTTCTTAACATGGTCACGTGAAGCCAACTCAGGCACCACGCCGCCGTAATCTGCGTGAAGTTTTACTTGGCTGTAAAGCTTGTGTGATAAAAGACCTTTCTCATCGTCATAAATCGCGATGCCAGTCTCGTCACAAGAGGTTTCAATACCAATAATGCGCATGGTTTTCTCAGTGTGCTTTCTATATAGAGGAAATTTGGGCGTCATATTACCCTGCCTTGGTGCTTCAAACAAATTTTGTACAGACAATAGGCGATAAAACGCTTTACAAAGCTGTGTTGATCGGATTAAAATTCCGCACCATTTTTGATCAAGCTGGTAACTGACCAAACAATTGTGATTTGGTTCATTAAATTCCAGCGTTAACGAATAACCCCTGAGGTGAAAGGCATATGCCAGTAGTTAAAGTACGTGAAAACGAACCGTTCGACGTTGCTCTACGTCGTTTCAAGCGCTCTTGCGAAAAAGCAGGTATCCTTTCTGAAGTGCGTCGTCGTGAGCACTACGAAAAACCAACTACAGTTCGCAAACGCGCTAAAGCAGCAGCTCAAAAGCGTCACGCTAAGAAGCTAGCTCGCGAAAACGCTCGTCGCGTTCGCCTGTACTAATAACTGAGCTCCGGAAAGGAATTTAGTTATGGCTCTGATTGATAAACTCAAAGAAGAGCAAAAATTAGCGATGAAAGCCAAGGACAAATTGCGCCTTGGTACTATTCGTTTAGCTCTATCTGCAATTAAGCAACGTGAAGTTGACGAACAGATTACTCTGGGCGACGACGACATTCTTGCTGTGTTGACCAAGATGGTTAAACAACGTCGCGACTCTGTAACGCAATTTGAAGCAGCAGGTCGTCAAGATCTTGCGGATGCGGAACAAGCTGAAATTACCGTTCTTGAGGACTTTATGCCTCAACCACTGACAGACGAAGAAGTTGCAGCTCTTATTGAGAGCGCAGTTGCTGAATCTGGCGCAGCTGGCATGCAAGACATGGGCAAAGTAATGGGCGTTCTGAAACCGCAAATTCAAGGGCGTGCAGATATGGGTAAAGTAAGCGGTTTAGTTCGCGCTAAATTGGCTTAATACCCCACCCAATTGCAGCAAGCCGTGCTATCCTTTGGAACGCACGGCTTGTTTGTATCTGGCAGAATGGAATAACAAAAAGCCGCACACATGCTTTTCTCTGTAACCCATTCACACCAATCATGATTTTCTTTTTTTGTTAGGTTTTATGGCTGGACACATCCCTCGTAGTTTTATTGATGACCTCCTAGCTCGACTCGATATTGTCGATATCATCGACGCGCGCGTGAAACTTAAGAAAAAAGGCAAAAACTACGGCGCTTGCTGCCCTTTCCATAACGAAAAGACACCGTCATTCAGCGTTAGCCAAGAAAAGCAGTTTTATCACTGTTTTGGTTGTGGCGTGCATGGCAATGCCATCGACTTCATTATGGAGTTCGAACGCCTAGACTTTGTCGAAGCCATTGAAGAACTGGCATCTTATCTTGGATTAGATGTACCACGCGAACAACGCAGTGGTGGTGGCGGTCAATTTAACTCAGGACCACAAGCCAGCAGCAGCGAAAAACGTAGTCTCTACGATATCATGGGCAGCATTGCTCAGTTCTATCGTAACCAACTCAAGCAGCCAACAAGTAAAGTGGCGATTGAGTACCTAAAAGACCGCGGTTTGTCGGGTGAAATCGTACAGAAGTTTGGCATCGGCTATGTGGCGGATGAATGGGACTTAGTCCGTAAAAACTTTGGTCAGAACAAAGACAATCAAGACATGCTTGTGACTGGCGGCATGTTGATCGAGAACGACAAAGGTAACCGCTATGACCGCTTCCGTGGTCGTATCATGTTCCCCATTCGTGATCGCCGTGGTCGAGTGATTGGATTTGGCGGTCGCGTACTTGGCGACGGCACACCAAAATATCTGAACTCACCAGAAACGCCTATCTTCCATAAAGGTAAAGAGCTTTATGGTCTTTACGAAGTGCTACAAGCATATCGTGAACCACCACGAATTTTGGTGGTTGAAGGTTATATGGATGTTGTCGCGTTGGCGCAATATGGCGTAGATTACTCTGTCGCCTCTTTGGGCACGTCAACCACTGGCGACCACATTCAAATGCTGTTTAGGCAAACGAATACCGTCGTATGTTGTTACGATGGTGACCGAGCAGGTAAAGAAGCCGCATGGCGCGCGCTAGAAAATGCACTTCAGTACCTTAAAACGGGTAATACATTGAAGTTCCTGTTCTTACCTGACGGTGAAGACCCTGACAGCTACGTTCGAAAATATGGCAAGCAAGCCTTCGAACAGCAAATAGAACAAGCCACACCGCTTTCGAGTTATCTCTTTGATAACCTGATTGAATTACACCAAATCAACTTGGGTAATAATGAAGGTAAATCAGCACTACGAGCCTATGCGAGTGCATTGATTGACAAGATTCCTGATCCCTATTTTCAGGAGTTACTCGAAAAGCTGCTTGATGAACGCACGGGTTTTGATAACCGCTTACGTCAACCACGTAAAAAGACGGGTGAAAGTCGACCTCAGCCGCACAAAGAGATCAAACGAACTCCGATGCGCGAGGTAATCGCTCTACTTATTCAGAATCCGAGCTATGCTCAAATGGTACCAGATCTTTCCTCAGTGAGAGATTTATCCATACCAGGCCTAAGTTTATTTGTTGATGTACTTGATAAATGTCAGGCGCATCCCCATATCAACACTGGCCAATTATTAGAGCATTGGCGAAACAGCCAAAATGAGACCCTTCTGTCTCGTCTCGCGAGCTGGGATATTCCCCTCGATGAAGACAACCAAGAAGAAATATTTTTAGACTCACTGGATAAAATTATTGCCCAGTGCGTAGAAAAACAAATTGAAAACCTGCAGGCCAAAGCAAGAAGTGTCGGTTTATCAGCCGAAGAGAAAAGGGAGCTGCTAGCTTTGATGCTAGATTTAAAAGCGTAACCCTGTTTAATTAGTCAGCAACAATTTAATTTGTTATAGTAAGTGGTTTGCATTTCGCATACTGATTCCTTCACCAGATTACGAAGTTGGATACCGTCTATGGATCAAAATCCGCAGTCACAGCTAAAGTTACTTGTTATTAAAGGCAAGGAACAAGGCTATCTGACCTACGCCGAAGTAAACGACCACCTACCTGCTGAAATCGTAGATTCAGAACAGGTAGAAGACATCATTCAGATGATCAACGACATGGGTATCAAGGTAGTAGAAACTGCTCCTGATGCTGATGATCTTGCACTGAACGATGACACAAACATCACCGATGAAGATGCAGCTGAAGCTGCAGCAGCAGCACTTTCTAGCGTAGAAAGTGAAATTGGTCGTACAACAGACCCAGTGCGCATGTACATGCGTGAAATGGGTACTGTAGAGCTGCTGACTCGCGAAGGCGAAATCGACATCGCAAAACGTATTGAAGAAGGTATTAACCAAGTTCAATCGTCTGTTGCTGAATACCCTGGCACTATCCCATACATTCTTGAGCAGTTTGACAAAGTTCAAGCAGAAGAACTTCGTCTAACTGACCTAATCTCTGGATTTGTTGACCCTGATGCAGACGACACAGCTGCACCAACAGCGACGCACATCGGTTCTGAACTAACTGAATCTCAGCTAGAAGAAGAAGACGAAGAAGACGTTGATGAAGACGAAGAAAGTGATGACGATTCAGATGACTCTGAAGAAGATGTAGGTATCGACCCAGAGCTTGCGCTTGAGAAATTCAACCAGCTACGCAGCACATACCAAAACCTTCAGCTTGCAATCAACGAGCACGGTTACGAAAGCCCGAAAGCAACAGTAGCTAACGAGTTGATGCTAGACGTATTCAAAGAATTCCGTCTAACACCAAAACAGTTCGACCACTTAGTGAATGAACTGCGCACAGCAATGGATCGCGTTCGTACTCAAGAACGTCTGATCATGAAGTCTGCAGTTGAATACGGCAAAATGCCGAAGAAGTCGTTCATCGCGCTGTTCACAGGTAACGAATCAAGCGAAGCATGGTTAGATGAAATCCTATCATCTGACAAGCCATACGCTGAGAAGATCAAACGTAACGAAGAAGAAATCCGTCGTTCAATCGCTAAACTAAAAATGATTGAAGAAGAGACTTCTCTGAACGTTCAAAACATTAAAGACATCAGCCGTCGTATGTCTATCGGTGAAGCGAAAGCTCGCCGTGCGAAGAAAGAGATGGTTGAGGCGAACTTACGTCTAGTAATTTCTATCGCTAAAAAGTACACCAACCGTGGTCTACAGTTCTTGGACCTAATCCAAGAAGGTAACATCGGTCTGATGAAAGCGGTAGATAAGTTCGAATACCGTCGTGGTTACAAGTTCTCGACTTACGCAACGTGGTGGATCCGTCAGGCAATCACTCGTTCAATCGCGGATCAAGCACGTACGATTCGTATTCCGGTACACATGATCGAAACGATCAACAAGCTAAACCGTATCTCTCGTCAAATGCTACAAGAGATGGGGCGTGAGCCGTTACCGGAAGAACTGGCAGAACGTATGCAAATGCCAGAAGACAAGATTCGTAAAGTACTGAAGATCGCTAAAGAGCCAATCTCTATGGAGACACCAATCGGTGACGACGAAGATTCGCATCTAGGTGATTTCATCGAAGATACTACGCTAGAGCTACCACTAGATTCTGCTACGGCAACGAGCCTGAAAATGGCAACGAAAGACGTACTTGCAGGTCTAACACCACGTGAAGCAAAAGTACTTCGTATGCGCTTTGGTATCGACATGAACACTGACCATACTCTAGAAGAAGTAGGTAAGCAGTTCGACGTTACTCGTGAACGTATCCGTCAGATCGAAGCGAAAGCACTACGTAAACTACGTCACCCAAGCCGCTCAGAAACACTGCGCAGCTTCCTAGACGAGTAATCGAAGCGATTAAAATCAAAAAAGGTGACCAATGGGTCGCCTTTTTTATTATCTGTGAAGCTAAGTGAATAAAAACTAAGCGCAATTGCCCCACCTAGTGGCTAGACACCTCGCAACGCTTCCCCTATAATCGTTGACCTATTAAGGCCCCTTAGCTCAGTGGTTAGAGCAGTCGACTCATAATCGATTGGTCCCCAGTTCAAGTCTGGGAGGGGCCACCATATTCCGAAAGGCTCGTAGAGAAATCTACGGGCCTTTGTTGTATCTGGAAGATAGAGATTCCATCCAATATCCTCATCGCAAGCCAAGCACTTACGTTTAGGTTTATTTCCAGCTAAGGGCGCTCTAACTCAAGCTTGCTGACCTGATACTCTTCTGTTGCTGAAACTAAGCCGGGACGGTTAATCACTTTCCATAAGAAATAAGGCGGGATCAGGAATGCGATAAAGTAGAACGATTCATGGAAAAAAATATGGGCAATATTCTCTTGATGTTCGCACAGCGCTACAAGAGCGCAGAAGTCCAGTAAGATACTCAATACTCCGAATACCACAGAGACAACAATGGTTAAGCCTAACAACTCTCTGAGGTAATGTTTAAAGGCCATTCTAGTAATTCCTTCTAGCTAATAAGTGCGGTCAAAATTACGCCTCTAACTCCTTCTGTGAATTGACTTTTATCAACTTCATTGCCAAACAAATAAGAACTTAGTTTTATAAAAGATCACTTGCATAAACGAGAAAACCTACAGCACTTATAATGCAATCGATTGAGCATAAAAAAGCCACTCAAATGACTGGCTTGTGAGATTGGGTTGAAACTTGAGATAATCTTGCTTAGTCCGATAGGTAATACTGAACAGTTGAAACAACGCGTACCTTCTTGATGTAAGGCGTATTGCTATCTCGGTCATAAATTGAGAACTGACCTTGTGTCGCTCGCTTAATTTTACCGAGCGAGCTCTGTGAGTCTTTAGCAAACTTTTCTGCTACTTCTCGTGCATTCTTCGTCGCTTCCTCAATCATATCAGGCTTAATCTCGTTAAGCTTAGTAAAGCTGTACTCCACACGATTCGAGTAAGGATCTTGGTTTAATAAAACGCCCTGTTTGCCTAGCTCGCCAATTTCATTGATTGCTGCTCTCACCAAATCAATATTCTGACTGTAAACCGTCACAGTTCGGTTTGCGAGGTAGCGATATTCGATATCTTGCTCACTACCATATTGCTGAGCTTTACGGTCAATGACAGCTGGTGATGACAGAGAGAAGTTTGATTCATTCAGTCCTTTTGCCACAAGAAAATCAATGACCAGCTTAGTCTGCTGATCAATGTCATCAAACATTGCGGTCATATCATTACTCGCCACAGTAAATTGAATAGGCCAAATTACTGTATCCGCTGGGTACTCTCGCTCAGACAAGCCTTTCACCGTAACCACACGTTCATACGCTTTGTATTTCACCGCAGTCTGCTGGATAAAGAAACCCAACACTCCCAAACCAATAATTAGGCACAGCCCTAACCATATTGACGCTTTGTTGGAAACGTTCTCCATTCATCCTCCTGATTTCGTTAAACCAATCAATTTGTTATGCAGATAAGATAGCCTACGAATGG
Organism: Vibrio sp. L85; assembly: GCF_963871815.1. NCBI lineage: Bacteria > Pseudomonadati > Pseudomonadota > Gammaproteobacteria > Vibrionales > Vibrionaceae > Vibrio > Vibrio sp. L85. The sequence continues at coordinate 117,111 of NZ_CAWMYL010000234.1, read as the reverse complement.
CAAAAAAATAGCGACCAAAAGCTAAATTTCTGTCATATCACTCGAAATGATGAAGACAATAACATAAAATCGAACAGCGTTTTATTATTGAGTTTATCATCATGTTGAAAACAAAGTTAATGCTTCTTATTAGTGGTGTCTTCATCTCAACTTCTTGTTTTAGTGCCAACAATATGACCTCTGAAGACCCAACAATTGATAAGCAAATCACCGAAGAAAATACGCATGAAGAGCGAACATTGGCTTGCGAAGAAGAGCCTTGTGGAACCAAGGGGTTTGATGGTCATCTACTATTGGAAAATGAACCAACCAAACAGGTATTAAGCTCTATAGAGTCAATCAGTAAAACTCTTAACGCCATGAGCGTCCTGATGTTTGCCGGTGATAAATCATAAACAAACTCCCCTCATAAATCTGGGTGAATAGCCTTTGTTCAATAAAGCTTCACGGCTTTGTCATCAAAGGCTCATGCTTTTGCCTCTGAACTGTCATCTGTAATTTCTACCATCCAATCAGCAACTTGTACGCTGAGGTAAATATGGATAGTTCGACCCCCTTTCGTCTCCCTCGTAAAACGCCATTTGGCATTGGTGAAAATGTTACTGAATGGGCAACGGGTTTAAACCAACTTGATAAGTTCTACGCCCAACGACCTATCAATGCCGACACCAAAACCTTTCTCCGCTTTACCCTGGATATCTTGGGCATCAATTATCGTATCACTCATGGTTCACTCGACTCTGTTCCTAAGCAAGGTGCAACCGTCATTGTGGCGAACCACCCTCTAGGGTGTGTGGAAGGCGTGATTTTGGCGGAGCTGCTATTGATGGTCAGGGGTGATATTCAAATTTTAGCCAATCAATACCTTAAGACCGTTCCTGAGCTGGATCAGCTCTTCATTGGCGTCGATGTATTTGAAGGCAAAGACGCTGTCAAATCCAACATGAAAGCGCTTAGAGCAGCCAACAAGCATCTGGCTAATGGTGGCTTATTACTCGTCTTTCCTGCCGGTGAAGTATCGCAATTAGTCGATGCGAAACCACAACGTTTAGAAGACAAAGAGTGGAGCCGCAGTGTCAGTAGCCTTATCCGCAAAAACAAAGCGACTACAGTTCCAGTCTTTATCAGTGGTCAAAATTCCAAACGCTTTTACATGGCGGGGAAAATCCACCCACTTTTGCGCACCCTAATGCTTGGTCGAGAGCTATTGAACAAACACGCACAAACCATCAAGCTTTCGTTTGGGCAAGCCATAAAATTTAAAGAACTCAACACACTTAACGATGATCAGGTCGTGAACTATTTGCGCCTCAATACTTATTTACTTAATCGTGACACCCAACCAATCAAGCCCTCGTCCTCTTCGGAAATGCTCTCTCCAATTGCGGCAGGGTTACCCATAGGCGAATTGCTTGGAGAGCTGAACAACCTACCAGAAGAAGCAAAGCTACTCGAAAGTGGAGAGTTCGATGTCTATTGTGCTGAGGCGAAGAGCATTCCTTCTCTACTGCATGAAATTGGTCGTCTACGTGAATTCAATTTTCGTCAAGTTGGTGAAGGCACTGGATTAGCGATAGATATTGATCACTTCGATCATGACTATCTGCACCTATTTGTGTGGGACAGAGAAAACCAATGCTTGGTCGGCGCTTATCGCTTAGGTCTGGTTGATCAACTGATTGAGAAGCGTGGTGTAGAAGGTCTGTATTCACGTACGCTGTTTAACTATGACCAGTGCTTTTTAAATCAGATGGGAAAATCGATCGAGATGGGGCGTTCGGTGATCGCTCAGCAATATCAAAAGAGCATGAGTGCATTATTGCTACTGTGGAAAGGCATTGCGACCTTCGTACATCAAAACCCAGATTACACACACCTATTTGGTCCAGTCAGTATCAGCAATGACTACAGCGACACAGCACGCCAGTTGTTGGCTCAATCAATGACACTGCACCACTATGACAAAGACTGTGCGTAATACGTCACGCCATCTAACCCTCTGCCAGAGAACCATCGTGGTTGGAATACCAGCATGCTTACGGCATTAGGCGATTTACAACTGCTGTTTCGAGTGATTGCCAGAATTGACGAAGGGAAAGGCGTGCCAGTGTTGTTACGTCAGTATTTAAGTCTCAACGGCAAGCTGGTTTGCTTCAATGTAGACCCAGCATTCAACAACGCTTTGGATGGATTGATCATGGTTGACTTGCGTAATGTCCAAGAAAAAACATTAGCACGGTACATGGGGGGCGAGCAGGCTCACCGTTACTTAGGTCAACACCGCTGAGTATTGAAATATCCATGAAAAGTGCGTTTTCATGGATAGAATGAAGCCCTAGAGCAATGCACTTCTAATCTTTCTATCACTAATGACATATCACTGCGTGAAGTGGCTCGAAAAGACATTCATCAACGCAATTTATCAAAACCTTAGCGATGACATTGGTCACGCTAATTACGTCAAAAACTTTCACAAATCACCAAACCAGATATAGATCACACTTACAAGACCAAGCAATACAACACAAAGTGTGACATTGATCGCTTGCGGTATTTAATTCGGATTTCAAAAGAAATCAAAAGTGATCTAAATCACAAAGTATTTTGGATTTAAATTTGTCAGAAGATCGAATTGATCACTAGTATTTTTATTGACAGATTTGAAAGTGGCTTTTTGTTATTTATTTACAGGTCAATAAGTCGATCCAAGTCACTTAAAAACCGTTTCTCAGCCTAGGAAATGCGGGCGTAGATCACGAAAAACCCGTTGTCAGTTCCAATTGGAAAATGTGTGGTAAATTGATTGGGTACTAAGCAATCAAACAAGCGGTTTTGGCGAACCGTTTACTACAACAATATTCATCAGAACATCGAACGGGGAATTGTTATGATATCACCAGATGCCAAGATCAAGATACAAAATTTTGGTCGTTTTCTGTCAAACATGGTAATGCCAAACATCGGCGCGTTTATCGCGTGGGGCTTTATCACTGCTCTATTCATCCCAACTGGATGGCTACCTAACGAAACGTTAGCCTCTATGGTTGGCCCTATGATTACCTACTTGCTACCACTGCTTATCGGTTATACCGGTGGTAAATTAGTCGGTGGCGATCGCGGTGCGGTAGTCGGCGCAATCACAACAATGGGTGTGATTGTCGGTACAGACATCCCAATGTTTATGGGTGCAATGATGGTCGGTCCGATGGGTGGCTGGGCGATCAAAAAATTCGATAACTACATCGACGGTAAAGTAAAAAGTGGCTTTGAGATGTTGGTTAACAACTTCTCTGCAGGCATCATCGGCATGCTATGTGCGATTCTTGCTTTTATCTTTATCGGTCCATTCGTAAAAATTCTATCTGGTGGCTTAGCAGCTGGCGTTAACTTCCTAGTATCTGCTCACCTGTTACCACTGACTTCAATCTTCGTTGAACCTGCGAAGATCCTGTTCCTAAACAACGCGATCAACCACGGTATCTTCTCTCCACTAGGTATCCAACAAGCGTCTGAGACAGGTCAATCTATCTTCTTCCTAATCGAAGCGAACCCAGGTCCTGGGCTAGGTATCTTGCTGGCTTACATGGTGTTTGGTAAAGGAACGGCTCGTCAAACTGCCGGTGGTGCATCAATCATCCACTTCTTCGGCGGTATCCACGAAATTTACTTCCCATACATTCTAATGAACCCTCGCCTAATCCTAGCTGCCATTGCAGGTGGTATGACTGGCGTATTCGTTCTAACAATGTTTAACGCAGGTATCGTTTCTCCAGCATCACCAGGTTCAATCTTCGCTATCTTGTTGATGACTCAGAAAGGTTCAATCGTAGGTGTACTCGCATCTATCGCAGCAGCAACAGGTGTGTCATTCGCAGTAGCGGCACTACTAATGAAGACGCAAACGTCAACAGAAGAAGACGGTGATGAAGCTGCACTAGAGAAAGCAACATCACAAATGAAAGACATGAAATCTGCATCTAAAAACGATGCGGTGGTAAACAGCCAAAGCAAAGGTGACGTAGACCTAGCGACAGTACAAAACATCATTGTCGCTTGCGATGCGGGCATGGGTTCAAGCGCAATGGGTGCAAGCATGCTGCGCAAAAAGGTTCAAGACGCCGGTCTGAACATCCATGTAACCAACCTTGCTATTAACAGCTTACCAGAGAGTGCAGATATCGTGATTACTCATAAAGACTTAACGGATCGTGCACGTAAGCATGCTCCGAACGCACACCACATTTCATTGACGAACTTCCTAGACAGCGAAATGTACAACCAGCTAGTCACCAAACTACTAGCAGCACAAAACCAATCCGCAGCCAATGACGACCAAATGGTAAAAGTGTCGGTAATGGCGGCGAACGACGACAGCTTTGAGCCACAGCAACCATCTGTATTCCAAATTCAACGTGAGAACATTCACCTAGGTTTGAAAGCAGCCAACAAAGAAGAAGCCATTCGCTTTGCAGGCAACAAATTGGTTGAACTTGGCTACGCAGAACCAGAATACGTAGACGCGATGTTTGAACGTGAAGCGTTGGTTCCAACTTACCTAGGCGAATCTATCGCAGTACCTCACGGTACCGTAGAAGCGAAAGACCGCGTGAAGAAAACAGGCATTGTAATCTGCCAATACCCTGCGGGTATCCAATTTACTGAAGACGACGATGATGTAGCAAAACTGGTTATCGGCATTGCCGCTAAGAACGATGAGCACATCCAGGTGATTACCACCATTACAAACGCGCTCGATGAGCCGGAGGCAATTGAGAAGCTAACTAGCACCAACGATGTAGAAGAGATTCTGAACATCCTTGGTGGTCAGCAAGCGGCTTAATCACTCCTTTTAATTTGCTCCTGAGCAAACCGAGGTCAGCTGTCACCCCCTATGCGGTTGGCCTCACCCTAGATTCGTTTTAGTCAACATTTCAGACATTGGTAGGTAAGAATTATGAAAAACGCAGTTCATTTTGGCGCAGGTAACATTGGTCGTGGCTTCATCGGAAAACTATTGGCAGATGCAGAAGTCGAGGTCACATTTGCAGACGTTGATGCTCCACTGGTTGATCAACTTAGCCACAAACAAGAATACAAAGTAAAAGTGGTCGGTACGGAATGCCAGATTGACACCGTAACCCACGTCACCGCTGTTAACTCCGCCAGCGAAGATGTCATCGATCGCATTGTAAAAACTGACTTGGTAACAACTGCCGTAGGTCCCAACGTACTGGACATCATTGCAAAAACCATCGCGACCGGCATTGCAAAGCGCTTTGCGGCAGGCAACGAAAAACCGTTGAACATCATCGCGTGCGAAAACATGGTTCGTGGCACGACTCACCTAAAAGGTGAAGTGTACAAACATTTGGATGAATCATTACACGCGAAAGCAGACGAGCTAGTTGGCTTCGTCGACTCCGCAGTGGACCGCATCGTACCACCAGCAGAAGCCGCGAACGATGACCCACTAGAAGTCACGGTAGAGAGTTTTAGTGAATGGATTGTGGATGAACAGCAATTCAAAGGTGAAATCCCTGATATCGCAGGCATGGAAAGAACCAACAATCTAATGGCGTTTGTCGAGCGTAAGCTGTTCACCCTAAATACGGGTCACTGCATTACCGCTTACTTAGGTTGCTTGAAAGGACATCGCACTATCCGCGAAGCAATTGAAGACCCAAGCATTCACGCAGAAGTAAAACAAGCAATGCAAGAAAGCGGAGAAGTACTGATCAAACGCTACGGTTTTGACCGCGACATGCACAACGCTTACATCGAAAAGATCCTAGGTCGCTTTGCCAACCCTTATTTAGTTGATGAAGTTGATCGTGTTGGTCGCCAACCAATTCGTAAATTGGGGGCGAACGATAGATTAGTGAAGCCTTTACTCGGTACAATTGAGTATGGCACTGAAAATAAAACTCTTTTGAAAGGCATTGCTGCTGCGTTGAAGTACACTAACGACACCGACCCACAAGCAGTAGAACTGCAAACTTCATTAAAAGAAGTGGGTGTGAAGAAGACGCTAGCGACATACACAGGTCTTGCAGAAGACAGTGCTGAAGTGGCTCAAATCGAGACACTTTACAACCAACTTTGATTTACCTAGGGGAGCTTGGCTCCCCTTCTATATCCTTATCCACTTAAAGAGATGGGGATACTAATAATTAGAAATGTATTCAGTATATGGCAGATAACATCAACGAAACCGAGATCATTGAGCGATTAAACAGCGCACCTTCGGTACGAGGCTTTTTTATTGCAACCGTCGACGTATTTAACGATTCGATCGATGGGCTAGTGCAAAGAATTTTTCGTAAAGATAACTTCGCTGTCCAATCTGTGGTCGGTCCGCTGCTACAAGACTCAGGACCACTGGGCGATCTATCTGTTCGTTTGAAGTTATTGTTTGGCTTAGGTGTGCTTCCCGATGATATTTATCACGACATCGAAGACATCATCAAACTCAAAAACCAACTCAATAGTGACGCTTCTGATTACGAGTTCACAGACCCCAATATTCTAGAGCCAATCAAAAAACTGCACTTGGTGAAGAAGATGGGTATGGTACAACTCGAAGTCAGCGAACCAGATGACGATATCGACCTTGAGTTTTATCAGCTTCAACTGCAACGTCAACAACAAATCATTAAGTCAGGGCTCTCGCTTGCAATTGTCGAAATCTGCAATGAACTCGGCAAAGAGAGCCCATTCTAACGCTATTTATACCCAAGTTACCTTCAAAAGGATTCGAGGTTGCTTGGGTATAACAACATAATCAATGTCAGCCGCTCTACACCCTACGTAGGAGCTCTACCAATGTTAAAAGCTGTACTTTTTGATATGGATGGACTGATTTTCGACACCGAGTCTATCTACAAACAGAGTTGGCAGTACGCCGCCACCGAGCAAGGCTTAGCCATCACTGATGATTTCTATCAACAATTCATCGGCGTCCAAGACCCTGAATGTGAAAGAATACTCGCCGAGCATTTTCAACAAGCTATCGATATGTCGCGCTACAAGGCTGTGCGAGATGAGCATTTCCATCACCTCAGAGATCAAGGTATTGCGCTCAAACCTGGCTTCGATTCGTTGTTACGAGCCATTAAACAACGTGGTTTGCTCACTGCTATTGTGACCTCTTCTCATCTCCCAGAAGTAAAACATAACTTCAATAATACTGAGTACCTTACCCAGTTCGATTTAGTGATTACCGCTGAAGATGTAGAACGTGGTAAGCCCAACCCCGACTGCTATCAAATGGCTTATCACCACCTCGGCATCGATGCAAAAGAGAGTCTTGTATTGGAAGATTCGAACAATGGCATTAAAGCTGCTCTCGCTGCTGAATGCCACGCCGTGATGATTCCAGATTTACTGCCACCACTGCAGGAATTTAAAGATAAAGTGATAATTAAAGCATCTCTTGAGGAAGTGATTCCGCTTCTGGATACGCTTTAGCTGCGGGCAATATTAAACAGAACTGGGTTTGGTGTTCTTCTGAAGTCACGGTGATCTTGCCATCATAAGCGTGAACGATCGACTGTGTGATCGACAACCCTAGCCCAGCTCCAACGCTGCCAGAATGTTGGCGTGACTTGTCGACTCGATAAAAGCGATCAAATAGATACGGTAGATTTTGCTTAGGTATCGTCTCACCGACGTTGTGAACGGTAATGGTGACAAACTCATCACTCTGCTCGACATCAACACGAATCGTTGTTTCATCATAAGCATGGCGAATGGCATTAGAGAGCAAATTCCCTACCGCTCTCTCAAACATATTTCGATCCATGTACAACATCGCTTGCCCCGAAGTGATGATGCTCAAAGCAGAATCTTCCGCCAGTATGCCAAAGTACTCGATTAAGTGAGCAAGCTGTTCATGAACAGCGAAGTGCTCATTGTGTCGATGGATAAGCTTATTCTCCGCTTTTGCGATATACAGCAAATCATTGATGGTCTTGGTAATTCGGTTTAACTCTTCAAGCGTAGAAGCAATCGCTTCTTGGTATTCCTCCGATGTACGGCACGCGCCTAATATCACTTGGTTTTGGGTCGTAATATTGGTCAAAGGCGTTTTGAGCTCATGAGCAATATCAGAAGAAAACTCACTCAAACGATGAAAACCAGTTTGTAACCGATCCAGCATGGCATTGTGCTTAGTAGCAAGTTCACGTAGCTCTACTGGTAAGGTTTCTGGGGCAATGCGGATATCCAACTGTTCTGGTGTGATGTGTTGAATGTGCTTATTTAAGGTCAAAATGGGCTTTAAACCGCGATGTACGATCACCCGGCTAAATAGCGTCGATGCAATAAATGCGAAGCCTAAAGACCAAAATAAGATCCAACCAAGCTTATTTAAGAATAATCGATGATGGTTGATGCTCACGCCAATAACAACAGTGACATCTTTGGTTTTAAAAGCGAACGCTCGAATATCTAACGAGTTTTCACGCCACTCTATCGCATTGTTTTGATTTAAGATCTGTGGAGAGCTCAGCGTCAACGACAAATCCTTAGGGATAGAGAGCGTCGAGTTTTTGTAAGTCAGTGCTTCCTCTTTAAATGCCCACATATAGACAGAGCTATTGTCGATAAGTAGATAAGCCGACTCCGGCGAGACCAGCATCGTCTTTTCTATCGAGTTATATTTGGTCACTGTGTCGTTGTAATCTTGAGTAAAGAAATGACGTTCGATGGTGTAATACAGAATGAATGCTAAAGCGAGATATACCACCAATGTCGTGCCAACAAACATCAAAACGAGCTTGTTTTGCATAGAGAGGTTGGCTGGTAACTTACGCATCAAGAGCTTCCAACTTGTAGCCCATCCCTCTAACGGTGTGGATCAAAGGTACCTCAAACGGCTTGTCGACCTTTTGGCGCAATCGCTTAACGGCAACATCGATAACATTGGTGTCGCTATCAAAGTTCATGTCCCACACAAGTGAAGCAATGGTCGTTCGTGATAGGACTTGTCCCTCTTTTCGCATCAACAGCTCAAGTAGCGCGTATTCTTTGGCAGTTAAAGTGATGGTTTGCCCGTTCCGCGTCGCAACTCGCTTCATCATGTCCAGCTTTAGGTCGGCTATTTGCAGCGTCTGCGAAGAAGTTAAAACTCGCGAGGAAGTATGATGGCGAAACACATTTTGAATTCTCGCCAGAAGCTCGGCAAAGGCATAAGGTTTGACGACGTAATCATTGGCTCCTAATTCAAAACCACGAACACGATCCTCAATTTGTTCTTTAGCCGTAAGCATAATGACCGGGGTATGGATATCACTGCTACGCAGGGTGTTAAGCACTTGCCAACCGTCGAGCTTTGGTAACATGATATCGAGAAGAATAAGATCATAAGACTCACTTGTTGCATGATACAGCCCGTCTACACCATCGCGCACCCAGTCAACAACATAACCCGATTCTACCAGCCCTTTTTGCAAGTATTCTCCGGCTTTCAATTCATCTTCTACAATCAGTAATTTCAACTTCTATCCTCAACCTCAGCCATCAAAAAAAGAGTACAACGCAACAACATCATACTCTTTTCACGCTTCACTTTTATCGATTACTATCGCGCTCTGCATAGTGCACTTTGACATTCACTGTACCGACATATTCCAGCTGCCCATCTGCGTTCATGCGTTCTTGAACCGTGATGAACCCACTGTCTTTCAGATGAGTGCTCTTAGATGCAATATTGAAGTTAGAGATATTCAGCTCTTTATTAAGCTCACGAGCCGACATGCTTTTCAAAGCATTCAGTTCAGCGAAAGCTTGTTGGTATGCGGCATCTGACGTTGCGGTAGGTTCCACAGAGAGAGTCTTCATCTCTTCTCTGCTCACATAATTACCGCTAGTGAAGATAGGGTTGGCAAACGCGGATGCGCTAGTGATTGCCATAGCTGCGACAAGGAGAGCGGTTTTCATTGCTTTCATGTTGATGACCTTTTCAGTGTGTTTGTTTTCAATGACTTCATTATTCAACAAGACACCTGACACCAACCTATCCCAAAGATGACATTTTTGTCATAAATCCAACAATCATCTTCGCCTCACAAGGAGCATAATCAAATCTCGTAAGTTAAACCAAAGTGGAATTTGTAGTCGTCTTTCTCTGGTACTACCCCCTCCGAGTCGGCTTTGGTGTCAGAGACATGATCCCAAACGGCTTTAATGCTAAGTTCAAGATCATCAACAAGATCGATATCGAAACCTAGCTCGTTGGTATGACGGGCGCCGCCCGCGTCGTTACTTGCCCAATTCAGGTTATAGGTATGGCTTAAATCGATGTCATCGGTCAGTTCATACTCAAAGTTAGATTCAAACGCCAGCGTGTTACTGGTCGCGTCACCCGATTCCCCCTCTTCTACCGTCTTAAAATCGGTGTACTGATAACCGGGACCAATAGAGACATCCCACTCTGTTTGTGAATTGGCAATGATAAAGTAACCCATCTGCATTGAAGCATTAACCTGGTATTCAATGTTTTGAAACTCATCACTGAGTACAGAGAGTTTGAGCGGTCGAAAGAACAGACGATTGCTCAAATAGATGTCGTAGGAGCCATCAAACGAACTATTGTTTGCCGTCGTTTTATCATTCGTCTTGGAGTTTTCGTGCTTCGCTTTTAACTTGGTGCGTGAGCCAACGGTATTTCTTTCCGCTTCCACTTCACCGAGCAGTGAAAACTCATCAGTGTTGCCTTTGCTAATGTCTAAGCCAAAGAAAATCTCAGTCGTCCAATGATCAGAGTCTTTCTCTGCCCCGCGATAAATCGATACAACATCCGTAATAGGAAACGCCATCTCTTCACCGTCATTAGTCAAGTACAGCTGCTCATCACGAATCGACAGGTAACCATCGAAAACATCACCGCTTGCGGTTCGAATGGTAAAAAAGCTCGCTGTTTCTAATATCGCGATATCTTCCAGTTCAATCTCTTGATCACCAAGATCATCACTATCAAATTCAATCTCTTGATCGAACGAGTTCGTTTCTTCTTTGATTGTCCCCGTTAACTCGCCTTTGATCACCTCGCCAGATTTAAGTTGTAGCCAATCATCGTTTTCATCAATAAATACTGTTTGGCTTTTGCGTTGCTGCGTTTGTTCTTCATCTGCTAAGGCGTAGTGATGGTAGAACGAAGAAACAATACATACTGCCAAGAGTTTGATTTTCATAGTGACCTTTTCAGTTCAATAGAAACCACATCCGTTGGGCTTACGATAGTAATGCTCGCCGTCCGACGTGTCAGAAAGTAAACAAGTGAATGTCAACGTATTGCGCATCATAACCATGTCAACAAGCATAAAAAAAGCGAAGTCATGTGACTTCGCTTTAGGTTCTCGCTACTTACATAGCGCAACATAAACAAGTGTAATCTTAATCACACCATGTGTTGATTATTCTACGGTTACCGCTTTCGCTAGGTTACGTGGTTGATCTACGTCCGTACCTTTGATCAGCGCTACGTAGTAAGAAAGTAGCTGCATTGGAATGGTGTAGTAGATCGCCGCCGTGATTTCACTAACGTGTGGCATTGTGATGATCTTCATTGTCTCATCACCTTCAAAGCCTGCGTCAGCATCGGCAAATACGTAAAGCAGACCACCACGAGCACGTACTTCTTCAACGTTTGATTTCAGCTTCTCTAGAAGATCGTTGCTTGGTGCAACAACCACAACTGGCATATCTGCATCGATCAATGCTAAAGGACCGTGTTTCAATTCACCTGCCGCGTAGGCTTCTGCGTGAATGTAAGAGATCTCTTTTAGTTTTAGAGACGCTTCCATCGCGATTGGGTAGAACTCACCACGACCTAGGAATAGAGTGTGGTGTTTATCGGCAAAGTCTGGTGCTAGTGCTTCAATTTCTTTTTCGAAAGACAGCGCTGCATTGATTTGTTTCGGTAGAGCGTGAAGCGCTTCTACGATCTCTTTTTCTTTCTCTTTGCTAATGCGGTTTTGTTGCTTACCAAGTGCCGTCACTAGCATGAGTAGCGCAGAAAGCTGAGTCGTGAACGCTTTAGTTGATGCCACACCGATTTCCACGCCTGCACGTGTCATGAATGCGAAGTCAGACTCACGAACCAAAGAAGAACCCGCTACGTTACAGATGGTCATTGCCGCCATGTAACCTTTCTCTTTTGCTAGGCGAAGTGCTGCTAGCGTATCGGCGGTTTCACCAGATTGAGAAAGCGTGATCAATAGGCTATTTGGACGCGTCACAAATTTGCGGTAACGGAATTCAGACGCGATTTCTACATCACAGCTCACGCCCGCAATGTCTTCAAACCAGTAACGTGCTGTCATACCAGCGTTGTAAGATGTACCACATGCAACGATTTGTACGTGTTCCACTTTGCTTAGGATTTCTGCCGCGTTAACACCGATTGCTTCAGTGACAACAGAGTCTGCCGTGATACGACCTTCCATTGTGTTGATCAACGCTGTTGGTTGTTCGTAGATCTCTTTCTGCATGAAGTGACGGTATTGACCTTTGTCACCTGCGTCGTGTTCCGCGTTTGATTCTGTGATTTCGCGTTCTACACGCTCACCTGTTGCATCAAATACCGTTACGTCACGACGAGTGATCTCAGCAACATCACCTTCCTCTAGGTACATGAAACGGCGTGTTACGTTAAGTAGCGCAAGTTGGTCAGACGCGAGGAAGTTTTCACCCACACCAAAACCAATAACGATTGGGCTACCTGAGCGCGCCACAACAATACGTGAAGGATCTTTACGATCCAGTGCCACTGTACCGTATGCACCTTCAAGTTGTTTTGCTGTTTTTTGTACTGCTTCAAGCAATGTTTCTGAAGTGCGAAGCTCCCACTCAACCATGTGAGCGATAACTTCAGTATCCGTTTGAGATTCAAATACGTAACCGCGAGATTGAAGTAGCTCACGTAGCTCTTCGTGGTTTTCGATGATGCCGTTGTGTACTACTGCGATGTCACCAGACATGTGTGGGTGTGCGTTCACTTCTGAAGGCTCACCGTGTGTTGCCCAACGAGTGTGTGCGATACCAGTACCGCCGATCACTTTTGCTTGATCAACTGCGTCTGCCAGCTCTTGTACTTTACCTAGACGACGAATACGCGTTAGGTTGGTTTCGCCATCAACGATCGCTACGCCCGCTGAGTCATAACCGCGGTATTCCAAGCGACGTAGACCTTCAACCAAAATTTCTGCAACATCTCGTTGTGCTACTGCACCTACGATTCCACACATGTGTTTATCTCCGTTTGTAGTTTTGTTCTTCCCTAGCCATGGTTTCAAATAGAGGCAGCAAGCAAAGGCCTTTATCCAGAGGGAAGTGAAATATGAAACTGTTTACTTAGTTAGATTAGGCGCAAATGACTTTTACGCCATGTTGTTCAATCTGTGCTTTGTGTTCTGGCTGTAACTCTGCGTCGGTAACCAATACATCAATTTGGTCCCAAGCCAACTCTAAGTTCGGAATTTTGCGTCCGACTTTTTCAGACTCGATCATAACAATGACTTCACGAGAGACTTCTGCCATGACTTTGCTTAAGCCAACCAATTCATTGAACGTTGTGGTTCCGCGCTCTAAATCGATACCATCAGCACCGATAAACAGCTGGTCAAAGTCGTAAGCTCTTAGTACAGATTCGGCTACTTTGCCTTGGAAGGATTCTGAGTGCGTATCCCAAGTTCCACCTGTCATTAACAGGGTTGGTTCGCTCTCTAATTCGTTAAGTGCATTTGCGACATGCAACGAGTTGGTCATTACAACCAAACCACGTTTGTCGTTTAATTGCTGAATCAATGCCGCTGTTGTGCTGCCACTGTCGATCACAATTCGGTTATGGTCACGAATCAGTGATGCCGCCGCTTTTGCTAGACTTAACTTTCGACTCGAAACAATTGGACTCAATTCTTCATGAATAACTTCGGTTGGAATCGAAATCGCACCACCGTAACGGCGCAAAAGTTGTCCATTTTTCTCTAAAGAAGCTAAGTCCTTTCTAATCGTGACTTCTGAGGTTTCAAATTTCTGCGCCAGTTCATCAACGCTGACTTCCCCAAGCTCATTTACTAGGTTAGAAATGGCGTGTCTTCTTAGTTGAGTGTTTCGTTTCGACATTTATGTTTTGATTTTAAGTTTCGATTTGAAATTTATTATAGTCAAAACGAAACTTTTAAGTCTATTTATTTCGATCCAAAAAATTAATATTTCTCGATAAAACCTTGTCCTAAGACAATTCTTAAACAGTGATATTGGATTCATTCGGTGGTAGAATTCGCCACCGAAAAGAAAAAAAATTACAGAATTGAAGGTTATTTTTTTGCAACTTTCTGCATATAAAGTGGGATTAGTCACAAAAAGGTAACCAAAATCGCCGATCTTTTAGTCATAAAATGACTAAACTTGGTGAAAGACTTACAGAATCTGAAGTTCCAATAATGCGGCGGAAAATCGGTGGGTGACAGGCACTAAATGTCATCAAAACGCCCTAACTTCAGAGTAAACAACCGACTTTCAAATTGTAACTATACTTACCGGAGAGTATCTTCCATGAAAAAGACCAAAATCGTTTGTACGATTGGCCCTAAAACTGAATCTGTAGAGAAGCTAACTGAACTAGTAAACGCTGGCATGAACGTTATGCGTCTTAACTTCTCTCACGGTGACTACGCAGAGCACGGCACTCGTATCGCGAACTTCCGCCAAGTAATGGAAGCTACAGGCAAACAACTTGCAATCCTTCTAGACACTAAAGGTCCAGAAATCCGCACTATCAAACTAGAAGACGGCAACGACGTTGATCTAGTAGCTGGTCAAGAATTCACTTTCACAACTGACATCTCAGTTGTAGGTAACAAAGACAAAGTTGCAGTAACTTACGCTGGTTTTGCTAACGACCTAAACGTTGGCAACACTATCCTAGTAGACGACGGTCTAATCGAAATGGAAGTGCTTGCAACTTCTGAAACTGAAGTTAAGTGTAAAGTTCTTAACAACGGTGCTCTAGGCGAAAACAAAGGTGTTAACCTTCCAGGCGTTTCTGTAAACCTACCTGCACTATCTGAAAAAGATAAGAACGACCTTAAATTCGGTTGTGAGCAAGGCGTTGATTTCGTAGCTGCTTCTTTCATCCGTAAAGCTTCTGACGTTCAAGAAATCCGTGAAGTACTTGCTGCAAACGGCGGCGAGAACATCCACATCATCTCTAAGATCGAAAACCAAGAAGGTGTTGATAACTTCGACGAGATCCTAGAGCTTTCTGACGGCATCATGGTTGCTCGTGGTGACCTAGGTGTTGAAATCCCAGCTGAAGAAGTAATCTTCGCTCAGAAGATGATGATCGAGAAGTGTAACCGTGCACGTAAGATGGTTATCACTGCAACTCAAATGCTTGATTCTATGATCAACAACCCACGTCCTACTCGTGCGGAAGCTGGCGACGTTGCTAACGCGGTAATGGACGGTACTGACGCAGTTATGCTTTCTGGTGAAACTGCTAAAGGTAAGTACCCAGTTGAAGCGGTAACTATCATGGCTCAAATCGCGAACCGTACTGATTCAGCTCTAAAAGCTGAGCTAGGTTCTCGTCTAGACAGCCCACGTCTTCGCATCACTGAAGCAGTATGTAAAGGCGCGGTAGACACAGCTGAAAAACTAGCTGCTCCACTTATCGTTGTTGCAACTGAAGGTGGTAAGTCTGCACGTTCAGTACGTAAGTACTTCCCAACTGCAAACATCCTAGCACTAACGACTAACACTAAGACTGCTGCACAGCTAGTTCTAACTAAAGGTGTTACTCCAGTAGTTGTTGAGTCTATCCAAAGCACTGACGCGTTCTACGTAGCAGGTAAAGAACTTGCTCTAGAATCAGGTCTAGGCAACAAAGGCGATATCGTTGTTATGGTTTCTGGTGCTCTAGTAGCTTCAGGCACAACGAACACAGCTTCTGTACACGTTCTATAAGACTGAAGAATTCAATCATCAGTTCAATAAAAAAGAGGGCTTCGGCCCTCTTTTTTTATATATTTAATCTTGCCCTCATAATCAGTACGCTGTATTATCAATCACAACCGAACTACGTACTGTTTAGTTGTCGTCACGATAATAAAATTTCATGAGGTTGCTTGTGTCCAGTCCTACTCTTACCGACAAAGTTTCGAAAATGATCTGTCAGGACATCCTGACGGGTGAATTAAAGCCAGGTCAAAAGCTTGTGGTTGCTGACCTGAAAGAGAAATACAACGTTGGTGCATCACCTATCCGCGAAGCACTTGTGCAACTGTCTTGGAGCAAGTATGTAAAGCTTGAGCCACAAAAAGGCTGTTGGGTTGCGCCTGTGTGCAAAAAAGAATTGAACGACCTATACGAAAGCCTTCGTGTGGTTTCTTCTGTACTGCTTAAGAAAGCAATCTTGGCGGGTGATGAAAGCTGGGAATTGGACGTGCTAACGTCATACCATAAGCTATCTCGTCTGAACTTTGACGAAACATTCTGTTGGAAAGAGTGGGAAGAGCGCCACCATCAGTTCCACGTCTCTTTGTTGGAAGGTGCCGATTCAAAGAACATGTTTGAGTTCTTCAGTGATCTGATCAACCAAATCAAACGCTACCGCTACTTTGCGATGCAAACATTGAACTCTGAGCAAGATGCTCTGTTCAACATTGATGAACATGAGATGATCATGAAGCTTGTTCTTGCGAAGAACAGCGAAGAAGCAATGACACTGCTTGATAAGCATTTATTGAGCTCAATGCAGCGTATTGAAACCGTACTAGAGCTAGAAACGGCTTAATCATATCGTCGCCCAATAGATAGCAAAAAATCGGGGTTATCCCGATTTTTTTATTTGCTAGAGAAGCCAATTACTGCTTTTTCTCATCGCCTTTAAGCAATGTCATCAAAACTGTGACAAATCGACACTCGGTTCCGCCCTGCACTTTTTGACTCGTACAGGGCAATATCGGCACATTTGTAACTGCGAGTTCTATCCGCAGTCACATCGCTGTAACCCACACTTACGGTCACTGAACGGTCACTACTTAGCTCTACTGCAACACGCAAGCGATTCAAAACCACTTCCGCCTCTTGCGTAGTAGTGTGCGGCATGATCACCGCGAACTCCTCTCCACCAACTCGAGCCACGAAGTCGGTGCTTCTCACCCCACGAAGTAAAGTTTCAGCCACCGTACAAATGACTTTGTCGCCTTCATCATGCCCCAGTTCATCGTTGATACGCTTGAAATGGTCGATATCAAACAAGGCTAAACAAGTCGTAGGTGTATTCGGATAGCGTTCAACCAAGTTGGTATATTGTGCAAGCTGCTCTTCAAATTTACGACGATTCCAAAGGCTAGTTAAACCATCTTTCTCACTTAAGTTGCGCAGCTTTTCTTCTAGCTCTTTACGCTCCGAAATATCCACCAGTGAAGTGATGTAATAACTGACCTTACCAGACTTTGCCATAATGGCTTGAATACGCATAATGGCAGTAAACACATGATTAAGTTTAGTACGACAACGCACCTCACCTTCCCATACTTGCTCAACACCCAGTTGATTCCAAATCGCCAGAATATTTTCAATGTCTTCGGGGATAAAAATCAGATTGTGGGCATTCCAGCCTCGTAAGCGAGAATTCGAATAACCCATCATGTTTTCGAACTCTTGGTTAACCATCATAATTCGGTGTGAAGTATCCGATATCATCACTGCGGTCATGCCATCCAGTGCCGCTCGAGCCAGCTTGGACTCAATGCTATGGCGACGATAGTGCAGTGCTAAAGTTGTTATCGGGAGCGCGAAAACCAGCATCAAGCTTAAAACAAAGAGAGCTTCTTGCAATAAGTCATCAATGTCTCGATCAGCTCGCTCTAAGAGCTGTTCTTGCGAAAGATCGATAATTAAATGAAGAGACTCCCCCGGCACAAAGTTAATCGTGTTAAAGATCACCAGATGGTTACCATCGTATTCGTAGCCCATCTTTTCTGCCCCCATGTTCTGCCAAACTTTGGGGTGAAGCAAACCAAAGTTGAATCGAGAGCGAGCAGGAATAATATCGCCATACAGCTTGTCACTATGAGAGCTCGCAACGTAGTAACCCGCTTGGTTGATAAGCTCGATGTTAAAATCTCTTACAGGTGAGTAATTTAAACGTGACGACAAATATTGAACGTTGATGTTCAGTACCAGATAGCCTTCGCGCGTGCCATCCATCGCAACAGGCATCA
This sequence comes from Vibrio sp. L85, assembly GCF_963871815.1. Classification (NCBI taxonomy): domain Bacteria; kingdom Pseudomonadati; phylum Pseudomonadota; class Gammaproteobacteria; order Vibrionales; family Vibrionaceae; genus Vibrio; species Vibrio sp. L85. Next base: position 98,878 of record NZ_CAWMYL010000234.1, on the reverse strand, counting down.
TGATACGAATCGATGGACTGTACGGATAAACGAGCTCACTATTTTCTCGTTCTAACTCTATCCCCCAAGAGCCGATCTGGTCATTGCTAAGATTCTGAGCGAATTGGAAATAAGCTCGCTCGGACTTATCTTGCAAAACCTGAGCTGGCGCAGCAATGCCCGTTTTGAAGTCGTAATTAATCCGTACGTTCTCTTGCCCTTCAAGGTTTAGGAAACGTATCTGTCGATACCATTTTTGGTTAACGGCGACTGAGCTCCACACCTCCTGTAAAATGGCGAGATTTTTGTCGCTAGGATCACGTAAATAATCATAAAGGCTTTGGCTATGACCGAGTAGATCACTGATGGAAGAGATTTGATCTTGAACGTTGTTATATTCTCGCTCGGAATACGCGAGTTGATGAAGAGCTTCTTTAGCGGTGCTCTTGACGTTATCCGCTAACAGCGTTTGATATTTCTGATAGTAGTAGATTGAGATGAGCGCGCTAAAAAATAGCGTCGTCGCCAACAAAGCGCTGACTAACTTCCTGACTTTCACGCGTTCTACTACTCACATTGATTACGAAAGCAGCAATTATATCACTGTTTGTTATTTTCTAAACAAAAAGCCATCGAACAACGATGGCTTTTCTTAAATGCATCAGATTTCATTAAGGCTTGAGGCAACGTTCCCCGCGAGCAATGCCTACGACACCGCTTCGAGCCACTTCGACCACTTCCGTAACTTCCGAAATCGCTTGGATGAAAGCATCCAGTTTCTCACTGGTACCCGCAAGTTGCACCGTGTATTGAGAAGCCGTGACATCAACAATCTGACCACGGAAAATATCCGCGGTACGCTTCACTTCAGCACGAGCAAAACCACTCGCTTTCACCTTGACCATCATCAGTTCGCGCTCGATGTGGTCAAATTCCGTGACTTCTTGCACTTTGAGCACATCGATCAGCTTATGCAATTGCTTCTGAATCTGCTCCAACTGCATTTCATCAGAGTTAGTCGTGATATTTAGACGCGACAGTGTTTCGTCATCAGTTGGTGATACGTTCAACGATTCAATGTTGTAACCACGCTGAGAAAACAAACCGACAACGCGAGACAAAGCACCTGGCTGGTTTTCCATTAACAAAGAAATAATGTGTCTCATATTAAGTACGCTCCGTTTTGCTTAGCCACATCTTGTCCATACCCTCGCCTTTGATCTGCATTGGGTAAACGTGTTCGGTTTCATCTACGTTGATGTCGACAAACACCAAACGATCTTTCATGTCGAGCGCCTTTTGGAGACCCGCTTCTAGCTGATCTGGCGTTTCGATACGAATACCGACGTGACCATAAGCTTCTGCAATCGCTGCAAAATCAGGAACAGAACTCATGTACGAGTTAGAGTGACGACCTTGATAAATAATGTCTTGCCATTGTTTTACCATGCCTAGGAAACGGTTATTCAAGTTAATGATTTTTACAGGGATGTCGTATTGCATGGCCGTCGACAACTCCTGAATATTCATTTGGATACTGCCATCACCAGTCACAACCACCACTTCTTCTTCTGGCATGGCGAATTTCACACCCATACCAGCAGGCAGACCGAAGCCCATTGTGCCGAGACCACCCGAGTTAATCCAACGGCGTGGTTTATTAAATGGATAGTAAAGCGCCGCAAACATCTGGTGCTGTCCCACATCAGACGCAACGTAAGCGTCTCCCTTGGTTAGCTTGTGCAGTGTTTCGATAACTTGTTGCGGCTTAATGCGCTCAGGAGATGTCTCATACGCCAAGCAGTTGCGATCTCGCCATACTTGAATGTCTTCCCACCACTGACCTATCGCTTCTTGATCGTTGTTATTGCCCTGCTCGTTGAGCAGACTAACCATGGTCGCTAGTACTTTTTCAGCAGAACCTACGATAGGCAAATCAACTTTCACATTTTTCGAGATAGAAGATGGGTCAATATCAATGTGCATCACTTTAGCATTCGGACAATACTTCTCTAGATTATTGGTCGTACGGTCATCAAAACGTACCCCAATACCAAAGATAAGATCCGCTTCATGCATCGCCATGTTAGCTTCGTAAGTACCGTGCATGCCTAGCATACCAAGCGAGTTTTTATGTGTCCCCGGGAAGGCACCTAACCCCATTAGTGTGCTTACAACAGGAAGGTTTAACTGCTCCGATAGCGTTTGAATATGCTCATGCGCACCGGAAATTACCGCCCCACCACCGATGTACAATACTGGTTTCTTCGCTTCAACAAGCGACTTCAACGCTTTTTTGATCTGACCTTTGTGACCAGACGTCGTTGGCTTATATGAACGCATCGAAATGCTTTCTGGGTACTCGTAAGGAAGCTTGATTTGCGGGTTCAAAATATCTTTCGGCAAATCAATCACAACCGGTCCAGGTCGACCTGTTGTCGAGATGTAGAACGCTTTTTTGATCGTTTCAGGAATGTCTTCCGCTTTCTTAACGAGGAAGCTGTGTTTCACAACAGGGCGTGAAACACCCACAATGTCACACTCTTGGAAGGCATCATTACCAATCAGGTTGTTTGGTACGTTACCTGAGATAACAATCATTGGAATTGAATCCATGTATGCAGTCGCAATACCTGTGATGGTATTGGTTGCACCAGGACCAGAACATACCAGTACGACTCCGGGCTTGCCCGTCGCTCGCGCATAGCCATCTGCCATATGGGTAGCGGCTTGTTCGTGTCTTACTAGTACGTGTTTGATTTGATCGGTTTTGGCGTGCAGTGCGTCGTAGATATCTAAAACGGACCCGCCAGGGTAACCAAAGATTTGCTCTACGCTCTCTTCAATCAGAGATTGCACAACCATCTCTGCGCCTGACAACATTGCTGTCATAATTTGCTCTCCTTACCAGTTTTCCTCACCGTAAGGCCAACGGTTTGGTCTGGTTTTACATAGTCTAGGTCTTATTCGTAGCCTAATAGAAATACTTCCACTTTTTCAGCTATGTCTTACGTCTGTCATAACAAAACGCAAGGTAACACAACAAATGTAACGTTTTATTATCAACGGGTCTAATGAGAGTTGAATCAAATTTTAAACAAGATGCTATAAATCAGAACAAAGGCAGGGTTTGACGCTAACTAAGTAGCGCAAAATAGAATCAAGATAAGAAACCAAAAGAAAATAAAGTGAATAATTTCACTAGAAATGGCAACTTTCAGCGAAACTTCCTTCATAAGTCACAACTAAAAGTGTGAAAGACGGTCATAAAAAATCCCCAGCAGCACAATATCAGGCAACTGGGGACATTTTCATCAATCTGAAATCTAAGTTAGCTTAAGTTACTTTTTATCAGACTTTTCAGTGTACATTTCTTCGATTTCATCTTGGTATTTGTCGTTAATGACTTTACGACGAAGTTTTTGTGTTGGGGTCAACTCACCATCATCCATCGAGAATGCTTTAGGTAAAAGTTTGAATTTCTTAACTTGTTCAAACTTAGCCAGTTCTTTCTGCAGGTCATTAACACGCTTCTCAAGCATCTCAACAATCTGATGATGTTTGATCAATTCAACACGATCGTGGTACTTGATATTTAGTTCTTTCGCATACTCTTCAAGTGAGTCGTAACACGGAACAATCAGAGCCGATACAAATTTACGTGTATCTGCGATGACAGCAATCTGCTCAATGAAGTGGTCTTTACCGATTGCACCTTCTACGACTTGAGGTGCAATGTACTTACCGTTTGAAGTCTTCATCAGTTCTTTGATGCGGTCAGTAATGAACAAGTTGCCATTTTCATCAATGTAGCCTGCATCGCCAGTCTTCAAGAAGCCATGTTCGTCAAACGTCTTCTCAGTTTCCTCTGGCATTTTGTAGTAGCCACGCATCACCATTGGACCGCGCACTAAAATTTCGTTGTTTTCACCAATCTTAACTTGAGCGCCTGGCATTGCCATACCGATAGAGCTCGGATCAAAGCATTGATCATCCCAACAAGATACGGTTGCCGTGGTTTCTGTCATACCGTAGCCAAGCTTAACATTGATGCCAATTGCGTGGAAAAAACGCCCAATGGTTTCATCTAGCTTCGCGCCACCACATGGCATGAAATTAATGCGTCCACCCAATAATGCACGTAGCTTGCTCAACACTAGTTTGTCTGCCAAAGCATAAGATTTACGTAGCATCAGTGATGGCTTGCGGTTTTCTTGATGACAAGCAGCCATCTTCGCACCCATGTTGACCGCCCAAGTAAACATAATTTTGCGATGGAATGGTGCACGTGACACTTTCTCGTGGATCGCAGAGAAGATCTTCTCATAAAAACGAGGAACCGCACTCATCACGGTTGGGCGTACTTCACTCAGGGCATCACGTACTTGCATGGTGTCTTGCAGGTAGCAGTTGGTACCACCTTTATAAAGCACATAGAATGTCCATGCACGCTCAAACACGTGTGATAATGGCAAGAAACACAGCGATACGTCGTCTTCAGTTAAACTCAAGCGCTCATCATGACCTTCAAGTTGGGCAGAGATGTTCGCGTAATCTAGCATTACACCTTTCGGTTGACCTGTGGTACCAGAGGTGTAAATCAGGGTCAGTAGATCTTCTTCTTGCGCATGTTCTAAACGAGTTTCTAGCTCAGCTTGGTGACTAACGTCGCCCTTAGCAACGAAGTCTTTCCATGTCATGGCAAATGCATGATCGCCTAGGTCAATATCATCTGACATCGCAACGATCAGTTCTAGCTGCTTACATTCATCGAAAATGCTAACCGCGGCATCAAACTGTGGCTGCTCACCAACGAACAACACTTTGACGTCTGCGTTATCAATGATGTAAGCCGATTGAGCTGCGGTGTTAGTTGGATAGATAGGTACGGTAACGCCACGCAATTGCAGTGCTGCAAAATCAGCAATGGTCCATTGCGGCATGTTATTTGAGAAAATACCGATCTTATCTTGAACGCCCAATCCCTGAGCCAAAAGCGCAAGTGACAAAGCATCTACTTGCTGACCAAACTGCTCCCAAGTAATACCTTGCCATGTGTCGCCGACTTTATGTTTAAGCGCAACACGAGTACTACCCTTCGCAATTTGTTCACGAATACGTTTTACGATATGAAAATCTAACTTGGCCATTCTTTACATTACCTTTTGGCTTACAGGCGTAAGCTATTTGAGCGCACAAGTGTAACCTCGACGCCTAAAAACGCAACTGACCATTATCAAACTTATCATTATTAAGAGACGACTATCACTAATGAGAGCATAGCAGGTATTTAACTGCTGAAGGTTTAATCAACTTAAGTCGCTGTTTCGACTATTAAATAGCGGACATAAAAAGCCCCTGAGAGACGGCGTTCTCTCAGGGGCAAGGAATTGTAAAAATTGATGATTACAAGTCCAGTCTGACCAGTTGATCAGGCTAAAAATTCAGCTTATTTAAGCGCAACAACTTCACCACAAGTGATCATGAGTTGGTCACGTAACCAGATGTGGCCTTTGTCCTTCTCACTTGATTCGTGCCAGCTTAGGTAACCACTGATTTCCTTGTTTTCAAATGGGAAATCTAGGATTTGCAACTGGTCGCTGTTCACTGCATTCTCAGCCATCCAGCGAGGAGCGATAGTCACAAGCTCAGATTGGCTTACTACGTATAGCAGGTTGCTTAGGCTTGAACCTTCATAAGCGGCTTGGCAATCAAGTTCGCGGTACGCTTGCTCAGAGAAGCTACGTTGACCATGTACACGTGATAGCTTCGCGTGTTTCTCGTTGATCAGTTGCTCAGCAGATACACCACCTTGGATGCGAGGGTGCGTCTTAGAAGCAATAACCACTAGCTCATCTTTAAAGATTTCAGTGCTTGAGAAGCCTTGATCATCAAAACGTGCGTAGTCAATTACGAAGTCGATTTCTTGGTAGCGCATACGCTCAGATAGAAGGCGATCAAATTCCGCATCTAGGTGTAGCTGTACGCTTGGTGCTTGCTCGTTAATGTTAGCCATGATTCTCGGTGCGAAACGCATATCACATGGGCTACAAATCGCCAGTTTAAACAGACGAGTTGAAGACTCAGGTTGGAAAACTGAGCTTGGAAGTTCGTTACGAATAAGCTGTAGTGCTTGGCGGATAGGACCAAACAGTTGACGAGCACGCTGAGTTGGCTGAATACCACGACCCTGACGCATGAATAGCTCATCATTAAACATTACTTTTAGGCGAGCAACCGCATTACTTACTGCTGGTTGTGACATGCCAAGGTTATGTGCTGCACGAGTAATATTTTGCTCTTGCATCACTGCATCAAATACGGTCAATAGGTTTAAATCTACACCACGCAATGTGCTTTCCATACGGTAGCTAGCAATTGCGCTCATCGCGTCTTTTTTATCTAACATGGAGTGCGCCTCTTATGTAATCGTCAACTTGGTTCAATGAATTCTTAACGAATAGAATCTCTTTGCACACAAACGACCGTGGCTGGATTCAAATCATTTTTTAAGGAATAGAAAACCGAATTTGTATTATATTTATCGTCCAGATATTTCCGGCTCGAACCGTACTATCAACTAATCAATCAAGGTTTCGCAACTAGATTGATATTTAATCATTAAATTTTAGCCAATTAGTTATTTATTCCATATTTATCATATCGTTAAGAAAAACATAAAAAAGTATAAAACGCCTAAATCAGAGGTTTCTTACAACCTATTTAGCACGTTAATGACAATCTACAGGGATCATACAACCCATTTGCCCTGCTTATTATTTGCATTTGCGTTCAAAAACCAGCATCAATAGTTAAGTTCACAAAACATGCAAATCAGTTAAAGAGTCAGCAAAATGACCGTGAATAGAAATGATATAGAAGGCATAAAAATGCAGCCAATCAGCGCGTGAATGACTGCAACTTAGAAGATAAATCGGACGTTAAATATTCGATACGTAACTCGGAAAATCGACTTGTTCCCATAGTTGTTCAGAGAGTTTTTCAGGTGCATCCCAAGCACCTTGTAATACCCAGTTGGCGATCGCTTTTGCAACATCAGGATACTTCACGCTTTCTGCTTGTTGTTCTTTCAACCACTGACGTACCGTCGAAATATCAAGATTTTCCATCGAAGATGCTAGCCCTAAATCTTCCAATGTTGCGACGTTACTTTGCTGTTCAAATTGCCCAGAAAGCGGTTTAAGTAATAGCTTCTTGCCAAGAGAAAGGGCTTCCGATGGCAGTTCAAAACCACCATTGGCAATCACTCCACTACAACGTTGCAAATGAGATTGAAAGTTAGTGTGACACAGAGGTCTTAGTTCAATATTTTCCACTTGCTCACACTCAATCACGTTCGGGTGATAACAGACAAAAGACTGTTGATTAAAATGGAACAACAAATCGCTGATGTCTTCTATTGATTCAAACGGAAGATAGACGAGAACAAAGTCATCATTACCACTCGTTTGCTCAAGCGTATGAACGATAGGCGGTAAGATCGGCTGATCAAAGTGATACCAATGCAAGCCTAGGTGGTGTTGCGAAGGAGCAAAATGCTCTATGACGGATTTATCCAACCAACTCGCCCCCTTAAGAGGTACTGGGTAGCGGAATGCATTTTGATGACTAATACCAATACAAGGTTTGTTCTGCTTACGAGCAGCCCAAGCCGAGACGGGTTCGAAATCATTGATCACCAGATCATAAGAAGACAAATCCAGCTGATTTACTTCTTGGATAAACTGAATCAAGTTATTGCGTAATGCCGTTTTAGCATAGCTCACGGCACCTTTCTCTGTCACAAAGGTAAAGCCACGCCGAGTTTGATAGTTTCCAAAAGACTCCATTGAAAAGTACTTTTCTGGTTCGCGTCCAGAGAAAAGAAAATCAATCTGCACGTCGTGAGTTTGAAAAGCTTTACTCATGGCTCTTGCGCGGGCGATGTGACCATTTCCTGTGCCTTGAACACCATACAGAATTTTCATCCATTAACCTCCAATGAGCCCAATTGCCAAAGAACCACATAGGCTCCCCAACAAAGCACCAATGATAATGTCAGTAAAAAAGTGCACGCCAAGCAGAATACGTGATGTCCCAATCAAGGCTGCCCAAGTGAAAGCAAATATGCCTAAGTCTGGATAAAAATGATGAATGAGCGTCGCCATCAAAAAGCCCGCCGCAGTATGACCTGAAGGTAAGCTGTAACGGTCAGAGGGAGTAATAAAGGCAGGAAGCAACGCGCTCAATTCCTCAGGACGACGGCGCTTAAAGCTGTTTTTCAACACCCAGTAAATGGGTAATTCGATGGCAAATGCGGTTAACCCGGTAATCAAGAACCAATGACCATGTTGCTTATCAAGTAGCCAAGCTAACAACCCTAACACCACATAGAGGTGTCCATCCCCACTATGAGAAACTCCTTTACTGATATTCGCGACTTGCTGATTAAATCGATGTTGTAAACACACACTGGAGAACGCCAAATCAAATTTAGCAATGCTTGCCATTGGCTGGCTAATTGTCTCTAAAGCTCGCATGTAACATTCCTTTACTTTGACCTTTATATGAAAACTAGGCGTGTAAGGTGACAACTACATGACGAGAATTTGGATAATTAATGACACGTTATCATTTGCAGCAGAGCAGAAAAAACGGCGGGAGTTAAGAGTAGCAATAAGCTCGGTAATCGTTACGTTGATCAACCGAGCTCATAAGTACGAAGATATTCACCCAGAAGATCTGAGCATAAAAGATCAAGACTGATTGGAAGCAGAGACTGGTGCATCGATGTACCAGATCTTTCTTTGTTTACGACATGCTCTAAGCGAGCCGGTGGTCATGTGACCATCTTTCGTGAGCTCATAGCTCAAATCACGGCAAGTATAGCTACCGAACAATTCGTTTTTCCCTTGTTCGCTTGGCTCAACATTATGCTTTAATAGTGGATTAGGCTTGATCGACAAAATGTCTCGGTTGACGACATTACTACGAGCGTAGTCTTTGTGTACGTAACCTCTAATCACACCTTTTTGTTCGACCAGCAACCATGGTTCGCCTTCCACTTTAGCAAGAGCATTAAAGACCTCACCTTTGGTTAGCTCTCCCAGCTTCTCTCCTTTTAAGCTCGGTTTTGCTCGCAAATTAAGAGTGGTCTTTGAGCGATATGAAACATCCATAAATTCAAGTGTATTTGACGTATCCACTCCCTCTACAATAGGACGGCTTACTTCTGCTTCCTTCCATTGATTTGGCTGGACACGGATCTTCCACCAAGAGTAAGTGTCTGGATCTTTACCTTTAAACTTGTCACGGTTATCCGACTCTAACGCCACCAGCATTTGATTTAGAAAGGATTCACGTCCATCTTCACTCAAGTATTCATCCATTTGGTGGTTGATCATCAAGACACTATGAGCATGATCGCTCGCCACCACTGAAGAGGTCGCCTCTGTCGGTTGCCCAAATTGAAGTAACTGACACCCAGATAAAGAAACCAGAGCTAGAGCCAGCGCAGAACGTCCAAGTTGTTTCGCTAAATCCATTAATCCCTAACCTATTTGCCTCAAAAATTCGGTAGATACAACCGTTCTACTATAAATCGCTCTGCTGAATTTATGCCAACCAATTGCCTCCTTTGTGTGATAGCTCGCAAAGCATGCAGTATCAAAACAATGAGAAGAAGATGGTGAGCGTGATCTTAGTCGCGGCAATAATTGTTGTAGCACAAACATCTCCCCTTTCTTCACATTGAAGACGTCCATCATTGATAGAAGATTAATTCACCTACTGATCCGATATGAATAAAAAATCAACTTTAGGGTTGACGTGCTCCATTGAGTGCGGTACTAATTTGTTAACTTAATTTTGTGGAATGCTTAACAACTATGTCAGCACGTTTTTCTATCCTGCTTAGCCTCCTCCTGATCGTGACCAGTTCGCGCGGGTAGGCTGTGGAAGAAAAATAACCACACCAATTTCTTAGAAACCCGCATGCAAATGCGGGTTTTTTTATATCTAAATACCGGAAGTAAACGATTAACTTGCGCGAAAGTGCAAAAATCATGAAGGAAGCAAACATGAACGATCAGGTCATTATATTCGACACCACATTGCGTGATGGCGAACAAGCGTTGTCAGCAAGCTTGACGGTTAAAGAAAAACTGCAGATTGCCTATGCGCTTGAAAGGCTGGGCGTTGATGTTATCGAAGCGGGTTTTCCTGTCTCTTCACCAGGTGATTTCGAGTCCGTACAAACCATCGCAAAACACATAAAAAATAGCCGAGTTTGTGCCCTTTCGCGTGCCGTTGCGAAAGACATCGATGCCGCCGCTGAAGCACTAAAAGTCGCTGATGCTTTCCGAATTCACACCTTCATCTCCACTTCGACTGTTCACGTTCAGGACAAACTTCGCCGCAGCTACGACGATGTGGTTGAAATGGGTGTTAAAGCAGTAAAACACGCACGCAATTACACCGATGACGTCGAGTTTTCTTGTGAAGACGCAGGACGCACTCCAATCGACAACCTATGCCGCATGGTTGAAGCCGCTATCGATGCGGGCGCAAGCACCATCAACATTCCAGACACCGTTGGCTACACAGTACCAAGTGAGTTTGGCGGCATCATTGAAACCCTATTCAACCGCGTACCCAACATCGACAAAGCCATCATCTCTGTACACTGCCACGATGACTTAGGTATGTCAGTCGCAAACTCTATCGCAGCCGTCCAAGCAGGGGCGCGACAAGTAGAAGGCACCATTAACGGTATCGGTGAGCGTGCAGGTAACTGTTCTTTAGAAGAAATCGCGATGATCCTAAAAACACGCCAAGAATTCATGGGTGTGCATACCGGTCTAAAACACGACGAAATCCACCGCACCAGCAAGTTGGTTAGTCAGCTATGTAACATGCCAATTCAGAGCAATAAAGCGATCGTTGGTGCCAACGCATTCAGCCACTCTTCAGGCATTCACCAAGATGGGATGCTAAAGAACAAAAACACTTACGAGATCATGACGCCTGAATCGATCGGTCTTAAAAACCAAGCTCTGAACCTAACCAGCCGCAGTGGTCGTGCAGCCGTGAAAAGCCACATGGATTCAATGGGCTACAAAGAAGAAGAATACAACTTAGATGCGTTGTACGAGGACTTCTTGAAGCTTGCCGACCGTAAGGGTCAAGTATTTGATTACGATCTAGAAGCCCTAATGCACTTCTCAAACTTGCGTGAAGAAGATGATTTCTACAAGTTGAACTACCTAAGTGTGCAATCAGGCAGCGTAATGGCGACCACCAGCATCAAGATGCAATGTGGTGATGAGGAAACGTGTGAGGCTGCAGTCGGCAATGGTCCGGTTGATGCGCTATACCAATGTATCTACCGCGTGACAGGTTACGACATCGTTCTAGACAAGTTCGACCTAACGGCAAAAGGTGAAGGTGAAGATGGTCTTGGTCAAGCAGACATCATCGCCAACTACAAAGGTCGTAAGTACCACGGTACCGGCGTTTCTACCGATATCGTAGAAGCATCTGGTCAAGCGCTATTACACGTCATCAACAGCATTCATCGTGCCGATAAGATTGAAGAGATGAAGCAAAAGAAAATCGCGACAGTTTAATGTGATTCATTGGGGTCTGATTTACATCTCAGACTCCAACCAAATTCGTTTAGATAAGCTCAAAAATTTAGAAATATTAAAGGATTAACATGACAGACAAATCATACAAAATTGCCGTTTTACCTGGCGACGGTATCGGTCCAGAAGTGATGGCGCAAGCGCATAAAGTGTTGGATGCAATCGAAAAGAAACACGGTATTGCATTTGAGCGTGACGAGCATGATGTTGGTGGTATTGCGATCGACAATCACGGCTGCCCACTTCCAGAAAGTACAGTCAAAGCGTGTGAAGAGTCTGATGCAGTCCTATTCGGTTCAGTAGGCGGACCAAAGTGGGAGCACTTACCACCAAATGACCAACCTGAACGTGGTGCCCTACTTCCGCTACGTAAACACTTCCAATTATTCTGTAATCTTCGTCCAGCACAGATCCATTCTGGTCTAGAAGCCTTCTCACCACTTCGTGCAGACATCTCAGGTCGTGGTTTTGACATCGTGGTAGTACGTGAATTAACTGGTGGTATCTACTTCGGTCAACCGAAAGGTCGTGAAGGTGAAGGCGCAACAGAAAAAGCATTTGATACCGAGGTTTACCACCGCTTTGAGATCGAACGTATCGCAAAAATTGCGTTTGAATCTGCACGTCTACGCCGTAAGAAGGTGTGTTCAATCGATAAAGCGAACGTTCTGCAAAGCTCAATCCTATGGCGTGAAGTGGTAGAAGAAATCGCAAAAGATTACCCAGATGTCGAGCTGTCACACATGTACATTGATAACGCAACAATGCAGTTGATTAAAGACCCAGCTCAGTTTGACGTAATGCTTTGTTCAAACATCTTCGGCGACATCATTTCTGATGAGTGCGCAATGATCACTGGCTCAATGGGTATGCTGCCTTCAGCAAGCCTAAACGAAAGTAAATTTGGTCTGTACGAGCCAGCAGGTGGCAGTGCACCCGATATCGCAGGTAAGAATATTGCTAACCCTGTGGCGCAAATCCTATCAGCAGCACTGATGCTGCGTTACAGCCTAGTTGAAGAAACTGCGGCGCAAGACATTGAAGCCGCAGTATCAAAAGCACTTTCAGCTGGGGAGCTAACGGGCGATCTTGCTGGTGACAACCCTGCGCTTACAACATCTGAGATGGGCGATAAGATCGCTGAGTACATCTTAAACTCATAATACAGAACAGATTCATAATAAATACTAAATCCTCTATCCACCAATGACTTACCTCTCAGTCATTGGTGCTAAAACAAAGCGACAAGGATAACGAGGAAAGGAAGCAAACCAATGGGCAAAACACTATACGAAAAAGTCTACGACGCACACGTTGCCGTCGCAGCAGAAGGGGAAAACCCAATCTTGTACATCGACCGTCATTTGGTACACGAAGTGACGTCTCCGCAGGCATTTGACGGCTTGCGTGAAAAAGGTCGTAAAGTGCGTCAGGTCAGCAAAACTTTTGCGACTATGGACCACAACGTTTCCACGACGACAAAAGACATCAATGCTTCCGGCGAGATGGCCCGTATCCAGATGGAAACGCTATCGAAAAACTGTGAAGAATTTGGCGTTACGCTTTACGACATTAACCACAAATACCAAGGCATTGTGCATGTAATGGGACCAGAACTTGGCATTACGCTACCGGGTATGACCATTGTTTGTGGTGACTCACATACCGCAACTCACGGTGCATTTGGTTCACTTGCATTTGGTATCGGTACTTCAGAAGTGGAGCACGTACTAGCAACTCAAACGTTAAAACAAGCACGTGCAAAAACGATGAAAATCGAAGTGAAAGGCAAAGTAGCCCCGGGCATCACTGCTAAAGACATCGTACTTGCCATTATTGGTGAGACCACCGCTGCTGGCGGTACAGGTTATGTCGTCGAGTTCTGTGGAGAAGCCATCACTGATCTTTCCATGGAAGGTCGTATGACGGTATGTAACATGGCGATTGAGCTAGGCGCAAAAGCAGGCTTGATTGCACCAGATGAAACCACATTCGATTACATTAAAGGTCGTAAGTTCTCGCCACAGGGTGCTGAATTTGATGCGGCAGTGGAATACTGGAAAACCTTAAAAACAGATGATGATGCTCAGTTTGATGCCGTAGTAACGCTGAACGGTGCAGACATCAAGCCACAAGTCACTTGGGGCACAAACCCAGGTCAAGTAATCGCTGTAGACCAGCCAATCCCAACACCAGAGAGCTTTGCAGATCCAGTAGAAAAAGCCTCTGCTGAAAAAGCGTTGGCTTACATGGGACTTGAAGCTGGTAAGTCGTTATCAGATTACAACGTCGATAAAGTCTTTGTTGGTTCTTGTACTAACTCACGAATCGAAGACATGCGTGCAGCAGCAGAAGTAGCGAAAGGTCGTAAAGTCGCAGAGCATGTTCAAGCTCTTATCGTTCCGGGCTCAGAACAAGTAAAAGCCCAAGCTGAAGCGGAAGGCTTAGACGTTATCTTTAAAGAGGCAGGATTTGAATGGCGTCTACCGGGTTGCTCAATGTGTCTGGCCATGAACAACGACCGCTTGGGTCCCCATGAGCGTTGTGCGTCAACATCAAACCGTAACTTTGAAGGTCGCCAAGGTCGTGATGGTCGCACCCACTTGGTTAGCCCTGCTATGGCAGCGGCAGCGGCAATCGCTGGTCACTTTGTTGATATTCGCGAATTGACTTCTTTTGAGAACCAGGACTAGGAGAGAACAGATGTCAGGTTTTAAACAACACACAGGCTTAGTTGTTCCTCTAGATGCAGCGAACGTAGATACCGATGCCATTATTCCTAAGCAGTTCCTACAAAAGGTATCTCGTCTAGGTTTTGGTAAACACTTGTTCCATGACTGGCGTTTCTTAGATGATGCTGGCGAACAGCCAAATCCAGAGTTCGTGATGAACGCTCCGCGCTACCAAGGCGCTTCTATCTTGCTAGCACGAGAAAACTTCGGTTGTGGATCTTCTCGTGAGCACGCCCCTTGGGCATTAGCCGATTACGGCATCAAAGCGATGATTGCACCTAGCTTTGCCGATATTTTTTACGGCAACTCCATCAACAACCAGATGGTACCTGTTCGCCTTACAGAACAAGAAGTGGATGAAATATTCCAATTTGTTGAGGCTAACGAAGGCGCTGAAGTGGAAGTGGACTTAGAAGCTAATGTCGTTCGTGCTAACGGCAAAGAATATGGTTTTGAAATCGACACCTTCCGTCGTCATTGCTTACTGAACGGTTTAGACAATATCGGTCTGACCCTTCAACACGAAGATAAGATTGCTGAATACGAAGCGAATATTCCAAGCTTCTTAAGCTAATTCAAATCGAGATTGAAACAAATACAAGGTTGGCTTATGCCAGCCTTTTTTCTTTTATTTTCATTACCTCAGAAAGAAACTACTTCTTCTACAGGTCTACACTATCAACAAGGTTTAACCCAAAGGTTCAATTATGAAGCGTCTATTATTGATATTGTGTGCCCTCGTCTCTTTCTCCGCTTTTTCTGCGCCGAAATCCGATTTGTGGTCGTATTGGAAGCAATCGAATCAAGCCAGCAAAACACAAATTTCTCACCAAGAATGGCAACAACTATTAGACCGCTATTTGGTTGAGCAGGATGAAAACACGTTATTTCGCTATAACCAAGTTTCAGCAACGGATAAAGCGAAGTTAAAACAGTACATCCAACGCTTAGCCAAACTCGATCCCCTACAATACAATCAAGCAGAGCAATACGCGTATTGGGTTAACCTTTATAACGCCATCACCGTTGACCTAATTTTGGATAACTACCCTGTTAAATCCATTACGAAACTAGGCGGGCTATTTAGCTTTGGACCTTGGGGAGACGAAGTTGTGGTGGTGAATAGTAAAGATTTGACTTTAAACGACATTGAACATCGTATTTTGCGTCCAATTTGGCAAGATCCGAGAACACACTATGCAGTGAATTGTGCAAGCTTGGGATGTCCAAATTTACAAACTCAAGCATTCACGGCTGAAAACACGCAAGCACTACTCGACTCTGCAGCCAAAACATTTATTAACAGTAGTAAAGGTGTATCAATTAAAGGTAATTCAGCGCAGCTTTCTTCCATTTATGACTGGTTTGCTGAAGATTTTGGCGGTGAGGAACAAGTATTTAATCACATTGCTCAATATGCACCGCAATACCAAGGCTTTTCTGGAAAAGTAAAATACGAATACGATTGGAATCTAAATCAAGCCAATTAATGGGGACTGGTAGGTCTATGCGCTTTTGGATCATGCTAACCCGAAAGCTCGAAACCATCACCAAACCAAAGACCAGACAGAAACTAAAAAAGGGCACTAGGTGCCCTTTTTATTGAGATTTGATAAGAATACGCGCTTATTTAAAGCCCTTCACCTTTTTGATCAGATCGTACGCGTTTTGAATTTCCTGCGACTTTTCTTTCGCAACGTTCATCATCTCTGGTGGTAGACCTTTTGCCATCAATTTATCTGGGTGATGCTCGTTCATCAATTTACGGTAAGCACGCTTAACGGTTTTACCGTCTGCATCTGAAGACACATCCAGAATTTTATAGGCATCGGCCAACTGGTCTGCTTGTGACGCTTGCTGCCACCCAGCACCTGAAGATTGATACTGACCTTGCTGCTGACCATGGAAGCCACCTTGGCTTTGGAAACGGAAAGCCGCTTCTTGCATGTTGAGACGTCGCTCTAGCTGTTCGGAAGAGAAACCAAGGCCACGAGCAATTTTATGTAGAACACTGCGCTCACTCGGATGAATAGAACCATCGGCAAATGCGGCAGAAATTTGTAACTCTAAAAAGAATTGCAGCAAATCAAAGCGACCGGCTGAAGAGATCTTCACTCGGACCAATACTTCTTCCAGCGGAAAGTCGCTCTCTTTACCTTCTCTGAATGCATCTTGGGCAGCACGGCGTTGCTCACCATGAAGGCTCATGCGGTCCATCATCGTTGAAGCAAGTTGAATCTCTTCTTTCGTTACCTGCCCTTTGGCTTTAGCCACATGTCCCATTACTGCGAATGCTGCTTTAAAAAATTCTTCCTGACGTTGAGCTTGGCTTGGACCTTTACCAAAACCGCCAGTAGAAAACCCCGCTTGACTCAAACGACGTGCTTTATCGAATTGGTGACCGATAAATAGACCAAACAATAAACCGAATGGACCTCCGAGTAACAAGCCAAAAAAGGCACCCAATATTTTGCCAAAAATATGCATTATGTGTTCTCTATCAATGAATTTTTATCGACGACGGCGGTCTTATAGTGCCGGACGCAACGATTTCCTTTATGATAATGGAATTAGTTTTTTTACGGTCAGGCTATTTCGCCTGCTTATCTTTGCAGCTATTTTATATCGGCATTATGCCACAGCGAGTCCATGCTCTGGGATAATTGCAAACTATAGTTGATTCATTTGGCTATAAAGCTAGGGTACAACAAGCCCTATAGCCATCGAGTAGTAGTGACACAGGAAAGTTCAATTCAATGCAACATTTCTCCCGCACATTTTTAGCGGCCTCTATCAGCACCGCCTTGTTTGTACCCACCACTCAAGCTGAAGCGAATATCAATGATAGTGTGCAGGAAATGCCCATCACAGATCAATGTTTGGTCGAGACAAGTGGTGAGGAGGACGCGCTAAATTCCCCAGTCGTAGTACAAGCTGATAGTCTTCAGGCGATCAATGGCGACAAAGCCCAATACTCCGGCAACGTAGAAGTGACGCAAGGACCAAAGAAGATTACTGCGGATAGCGTGACACTTCATCAACAAGACAATGTAGTGGTAGCGGAAGGTAACGTAACCTTCAATGACGGTAAGGTGAAGGCGCGCTCTGATCGTGTCACCAACGACATCAACCGAGATACCTTCTCGCTAGAAAATACCGACTACCAATTCCTTTGCCAGCAAGGTCGAGGTACCGCAGCGTATATCGCACGTACGGGTCAATCCGTTTATGAGCTGGAAGACGGCTCTATCACATCATGCCCTCAAGGCGATAACTCTTGGCGATTAGTCGCATCAGGTATTGATGTCGACCAAGATGAAGAAACCGCTACACTGCACCACCCTCGTTTTGAAGTATTGGACGTTCCCGTTTTTTACGTACCGTACTTAACAATGCCAATTGGTGATACGCGTAAGACAGGTTTCCTATTCCCTTCTCTGTCGTATGGCTCCAACGATGGTATGGAAGTTGAGATTCCATTCTATTGGAACATCGCGCCTGAGTACGACATGACGATTACCCCGTTATACATGCAGAAGCGTGGTAACAAGCTCGACGCTGATTTTCGTTACCTAACCGATGGTTGGGGACAAGGTGAAATCAAAGGCGAGTACATGAACAGCGACAAGAAGTACAACGACGAGTCGCGTTGGGGTTACCAGTTCAAACATGAAGGCATCATCAACAAGCAATGGTTAGTCAACTTAGACTACTCCAAAGTCAGCGATATTGATTACTTCCGAGATCTCAGCTCTGATATTGGTAACCGAGAAGATGGTCAGTTGCTTCAAGAAGGTGAAGTACAATACCGTTCGAATTTCTGGGATGCATCACTACGAGTTCGTGATTTCCAAATCCTACTTCAAGACGAGAACCAACCATACCGTCTGCTGCCTCAGTTGGATTTGAACTACTACACACCACTCATGGGCAATTACGTTAACTTTGACGTGAAGAGCCAAATCAGCCGCTTTGATACTGATGATACAGCTAAGCCCGATGCAACTCGTGTTCACGTAGAGCCAGGTCTTACTATCCCGCTTTCGAACTCATGGGCGACATGGACTACAGAAGCTCGTGTCCTATCGACATACTACTCTCAAGACTTAACAGGGCTAACAGATACTAATTTACGCAACCAGCTTGATGAAAACGTATCACGCGTCATTCCAGAGTTCCGTACGCATGCACGTATGTATCTAGAGCGTGACACTAGCTGGATTGAAGGCTACACACAAACGCTAGAGCCTCAGTTGCAGTACTTGTATGTCCCTGAAGAAGATCAGACGAACATCTACAACTACGATACCACCTTGCTGCAAACTGACTACTATGGTCTATTCCGCAGCCGTAAATACAGTGGCATTGATAAGATCGCATCAGCAAACCAGTTGAGTTACGGTGCAAGTACTCGATTCTTTGATGATGACTATAAAGAGCGCCTCAATATCTCGTTTGGTCAGATCTACTACTTCGATAAGAAAACCAAGATCAGTAACAGTTCTAGCGTGCCAGATGAGACCTCAAACTACTCATCTTGGGCTATTGAAACAGACTTCAACTACAACGATTACCTGTTCTACCACGGCGGTATTCAATACGACATTGATTTGAGCGCAATGCAGCTTGCTAACAGCACGCTGGAATACCAATTCAATGGTGGTTTTGTTCAAGGTAACTACCGTTACGTCACTCGAGAATACATCGAAGATACGATCATTCTCGAAAACCTAGATACGATCACTCGTAAGGGGATTTCACAAGCGGGTATTGTAGCGGCTTACGAGTTCAACCCAAGCTGGTCTGCAAGTGGTCAGTACTACTATGACCTGAATGAAAACATTGATATGGAATGGTTGGCGAGCGTGCGCTACCAATCTGACTGTTGGTACTTTGGTTTGACATATTCCAACCAACTGCTTGGCTGGGATGAAAAAGCCATCGGCAGTGCTGGCGCATCACCAAAATACGAAAACAACATCAGCGTGAACTTTGGTATTCAAGGTTTTGCAACCAACCAACGAGCTGATACTGCGGCGAAAGAGCTTGATGGCTCAGACAACGCAATCAAATACGGTCGTCCATTCTATTTGAACAATTAATCAAATTAGGCGTCTTAAACAATAGCAAGACGCTTAATCTATATTACTGACGGAATTTTTAATGAAAATTTGGAAATCACTCTTATTCACCGCGCTACTTTCTTGTGGTGTAACCGCTGCGCCAGTAGAGCTTGATAAGGTTGCGGTTATCGTTAACGACGGCGTAATTCTTCAAAGTGACATCGATACTGCGATGAAGACGCTTCAGGCAAATGCTCGTCAAAATGGCAAGAGCCTACCTTCAGCAAGTGTGCTGAAAGACCAAGTGGTAGAAAAACTGATCATCGACACACTACAAGGACAGGAAGCTGATCGTATTGGCGTCCGTATCGATGACAACCGTCTAAACCAAGCAATTGCGGAAATTGCTCGTAATAACAAGCAGACCGTAGAGCAACTTGCAGCATCTGTTCAAGCTGAAGGTCTAAGCTACCCAGAGTTTCGTGAACAGATCCGTAAAGAAATTGCGGCTTCTGAAGCTCGCAATGCGCTAGTGCGTCGTCGTATCAATATTCTTCCTGCTGAAGTAGATAGCCTTGCCGACCAACTGGCAAAAGAAACCAATGCAACCGTTCAGTACAAAATTGGTCATATTCAACTTCGCTTCTCTGATGATAAAGACAAGTCAGAAGTAGAAGCCGAAGCAAAAGCCTTGGTTAAGAAACTAAAAGACGGTGCTGACTTCTCGGAAATGGCATACACCTATTCAAAAGGTCCAAAAGCCCTACAAGGTGGTGATTGGGGTTGGATGCGTAAAGAAGAAATGCCGACCATCTTTGCAGACCAGATCAAGATGCAAAACAAAGGTAGCATCATTGGTCCATTCCGCAGCGGCGTAGGCTTCCACATTCTAAAAATTGAAGATGTAAAAGGTCTTGAAACCGTAGCAGTAACAGAAGTAAATGCTCGCCATATCCTAATCAAACCGACGGTAATCCTAAGTGATGATGGTGCGAAGAAAGAGCTAAACGACTTTATTCGTCGTATCAAGGCAGGCGAAGCGACCTTTGCTCAGTTAGCGACACAATACAGCCAAGACCCTGGTTCAGCAGCGCAAAATGGTGAGCTAGGTTACCAAACTCCTGACCTATACGTGCCAGAATTTAAACACCAAGTAGAAACGCTGCCAATCGGCTCAATCAGTGAACCATTTAAAACGGTACACGGTTGGCACATTGTTGAAGTTCTAGACCGTCGCCAGGTAGACCGCACGGATTCAGCGATGAAGAACAAAGCATACCGAATTCTATTTAACCGTAAGTTTAATGAAGAAGCTGGCGCATGGATGCAAGAGCTACGCGCAAGCGCATTCGTTGAAATCGTGGATGATAATGATGGCAACTAATTCGATTCGCAGAATCGTCGTAACCGCAGGGGAACCTGCGGGTATCGGTCCCGATTTGGTGCTCGCCTTGTCTAAGGAAGACTGGGCACACCAAATCGTCGTCTGCGCAGACAAAAACATGCTGTTGGAACGTGCCGCACTACTCGGTATTGATGTTCAACTGACTGATTACAATCCAGAAGAAGCACCCAAAGCCCAAAAAGCGGGTACCTTGATCGTTGACCATATCGAAATGGCAGAGAATGTCACCGCTGGTCAACTCAATGAAGCTAACGGTCACTACGTATTAAAAACACTAGAAAGAGCCGCTTTGGGCTGTATGAATGATGAATTTGATGCTATTGTCACCGGCCCTGTACATAAGGGGGTGATCAATCGCTCAGGCGTTGCTTTCAGTGGTCATACTGAATTCTTCGCCGAGAAGTCCAACACACCGTTGGTCGTGATGATGCTGGCAACTGAAGGACTGAGAGTAGCACTTGTCACTACGCACATTCCTTTGGCTTACGTATCAAAAGCCGTCACGGAAGAGCGATTAGAAAAAATCATCGATATTCTTCATAAAGATCTTGTAGAAAAATTTGCCATCTCGCAGCCAAACATCTATGTTTGCGGGTTAAATCCACATGCGGGAGAAGATGGCTGTTTGGGTCGCGAAGAGATCGAGACCATCACTCCGACATTGGAAAAGATTCGACAAGAAAAAGGAATCAATCTGATCGGTCCATTACCGGCAGATACTATTTTCAATGAAAAGTATTTAAACGATGCTGATGCTGTTTTAGGCATGTACCACGACCAAGTGTTGCCAGTATTAAAGTACAAAGGCTTTGGTCGTTCAGTAAACATTACTCTTGGTCTACCTTTTATTAGAACCTCGGTGGATCACGGTACTGCATTAGAACTGGCAGGGACAGGTCAAGCGGATACAGGGAGCTTCCGAACAGCGCTCACGCATGCGATAGAATTGGTAGAGAAGAAACAATGAGAAATGATGTCCATTTAGGACACAAAGCGCGTAAACGTTTTGGTCAAAACTTCCTGAACGATCCGTACATTATTGACGGTATCGTATCAGCAATTAACCCAAGACCAGGTCAAAACCTGGTTGAGATCGGCCCGGGTCTAGGTGCAATCACCGAACCTGTTGGTCGCGAAGTCGACAAGTTCACGGTGATCGAATTGGACCGTGACCTAGCAGAACGTCTACGCAACCATCCTGAATTGGCAGATAAGCTTACTATCCATGAAGGCGACGCGATGCGTTTCGACTTCACTCAACTGGTGAAGCCAAACAACAAGCTGCGTATCTTTGGTAACTTGCCATACAACATCTCTACACCATTGATGTTCCACCTATTTGAATTCCATAAAGACATTCAAGATATGCACTTTATGCTTCAAAAAGAAGTAGTAAACCGCTTGGCAGCAGGTCCGGGTAGCAAGGCTTATGGTCGTCTAACGGTCATGGCGCAGTAC
Source organism: Vibrio sp. L85 (assembly GCF_963871815.1). Classification (NCBI taxonomy): domain Bacteria; kingdom Pseudomonadati; phylum Pseudomonadota; class Gammaproteobacteria; order Vibrionales; family Vibrionaceae; genus Vibrio; species Vibrio sp. L85. Next base: position 76,596 of record NZ_CAWMYL010000234.1, on the reverse strand, counting down.
TACTGTAAAGTAGTACCAGTGCTAGAAGTGCCACCAACCGCTTTTGTTCCGCCACCGAAAGTAGACTCAGCTGTTGTTCGTCTAGTACCTTACGAAGAACTTCCATGCCCAGCTAAAGATCTACGTTTGCTGGAGCGAGTATGTCGTGAAGGCTTTAACCAACGCCGTAAAACAGTACGTAACTGTTATAAATCTCTGCTCAGTACAGAGGTGTTGGAAGAGCTTGGTATCAACCCAGGCATGCGTCCAGAAAACTTGACGCTACAACAATTCGTCGCCATGGCGAACTGGCTCGCGGATAACCCGCAGCACTAAGAACTCAAACGATAAGCCAAACCCTTGCCGGTTTGGCTTATTATTATTGGGATATTACGTTTCTGAGGAGTGCACATGGACGTCATTCAACCTTGCATTAAGATTCAAGTTCATACCAAATACATCGAAGAACAGTCCAATCCAGAGCTACAACGCTATGTGTTCGCTTACGTCATCACAATAAAAAACCTCAGCCAACAAACGGTACAATTAGTCAGTCGTCGCTGGTTAATTACCGACTCCAACGGTAAACAAATGACGGTAGAGGGAGAAGGTGTCGTTGGTCAACAACCCTTTATCGCAGGTAATGACGAGTATACTTACAGCAGTGGCACTGCGTTAGAAACACCAGTTGGTGTCATGCAGGGACACTACATGTTACTGGATGAAAAAGGACAGGAATTCATCACTGAGATTGATCCATTCCGCTTGGCTGTTCCTAACGTCTTAAATTAATCAGGAGACTCTGTGGCTAACTACATTGTTGGAGACATCCAAGGCTGTTTTGACGAGCTTCAACAGCTATTAGAGCAAGTTAATTTTTCTGTAGAACATGACCAACTTTGGTTAGCTGGCGACCTTGTCGCTCGAGGTCCTAAATCATTAGAAACACTGCGCTTTGTTCGTTCTCTTGGTGACAGTGCTAAAGTCGTGCTCGGTAATCATGACCTGCACCTTATGGCGGTCTCGCAAGGACTCAAAAAGGTCAAAGATAAAGACAAAACCGCACCCATATTCTCTGCCCCAGACAAAGACGAATTACTGACTTGGCTCGCTCAACAACCACTACTTGCAGAACACGATGAGTTTGTAATGTGCCATGCCGGTATCTCTCCGCTATGGGATCTTGAAACCGCCAGAGCCTGTGCCCGTGAAGTGGAAGCGATCATTCGAAGTGAACAATTACCTTGGCTGCTAGAAAACATGTACAGCAACCAACCTGATCTTTGGGATGAATCCCTATCGGGACTTGATCGCTATCGCTATACCATCAATGCCTTTACCCGTATGCGTTTCTGCTTTCCTGACGGGCGACTGGATATGGATTGTAAATTGCCACCGCAAGAAGTATCAGAGGATGAACTGGTGCCGTGGTTTAAGTTACCGCAAAGAATCCCTCTAGAAAAAACGGTACTTTTTGGGCATTGGGCGGCACTGCAAGGTCATATCGATGAAAGCATTATTGGACTTGATACGGGCTGCGTTTGGGGTGGCTCACTAACTATGATTCGTTGGGAAGACAAACAAGTCTTCATTCAAGAAGCTCTCAGTTAACGGCTCTGATTGCCGGACTAGAAAACAAAAAGCACCGCGTTTGCGGTGCTTTTCTCATTCTATCCGATTACTTTTCAAGGACAGTAAAGCGCATATTGTAAGCGTTTTTCTCATCTGCTTGGTATGCCTCAGAGTACGTTTCTTTAAACTCACTACTCCATTGTGGGAACTGAGTATCGCCCTCAATTTCAGCTTCGATATGAGTCACATACAACTTGGTTGCCATTGGCAGACAAGCTGCGTAAATCGCACCACCACCAATGATCATCACCTCTTCCACCTCACCCGCAACGTCTAACGCTTGCTCAATCGATGTGACAGTTGTTACACCTTCAATACAAAGTGACTCATCACGACTGATGACAATGTTCAAACGACCAGGTAGAGGACGCCCGATCGATTCATAGGTCTTACGTCCCATCACAACAGGCTTGCCCATAGTGCAGCGCTTAAACCATGCAAAATCTGCAGGAAGATGCCAAGGCATCTGGTTGTCTTTACCGATGATTCGATTGTCTGCCATCGCGGCAATCATGCTGATGATCATATTGGGTCCTTATACTATGGGTCTGCGGCGATAGAATAACAGCCCCGGAACCGCCAAGCCAACCGCTAAGCCTGCAATAATAAACATCGCCTTAAGAAAGTTTTCCATGCACGTCGCAATGAGTTCAGGCGAATAACCTAAGTGGTTTATCTCAACCATGGCTATCATGGCTTTATAAGCGAATACCCCTGGAACCATAGGGATTAAAGCAGCCACAGTGAATACTTTTGGATGAGCCAGAAAGCGATGGGACCAGTGAACACCTATCAAGCCCACTAAAGTCGCCGCGAAAAAGGTCGCCCACTCAATTGGTAAGCCAAAGTGCATCATTAGATAACGGCTACCATGACCGATCGCACCACCTGCCGCACAGTACTTAAGTGCCTTTTGTGGCACGTTAAAGACCATAGCAAAACCAACCGCAGGAATAGCGGCAAAGAACATGTCGTTTAAAAGCCCTAAAATAAGCTCAAATACACTCATTAGCTCATCCATCCCCAAATACCGGTAACTTCCATAGCAGCAACAATACCAAGACAAGTAGCTAGAGTGAGCAAACTCGCCATAGTGAAACGTGCAATGCCCATGTTGATATGACCTTTCAACATATCGGCAACCGAGTTAATCAATGGAAAGCCTGGAACCAGCATTAATACGGAAGACGCCATGGCAACAGTCGGCAAGTTACCAATTTCGAAGATAACCGCTTGAGCTGAAATCAACGTCGTAACAAAGGCAGTAACAGCAAAATTGAGAAGGGGATTAAAGTGTCGATGACCAATTTCTTGTCGCACGATCATACCGCCAGCAGAAGCAAGAAAAGTCATGACAAACACCCCTAAATCACCTCCAGCCAAATGACTGAATGCCGCACAGGAAAGCCCTATCATAAATACAACTAACCAACGGTTATAGCGCTCAGGACTGATACTATTGAGCTTCTTCTGCGCCATTTTCACATCAAGTAAGCCACGCTCCATCATGATACAAATGCGTTGGATCTGAGTTATCACGCGCATATTAATGCCACGATCCGCACAGCTTCTTGTGGTGGTGATGCAGTGATCGTCCTTTACGGTCGTCACCACTAAAGCATTGGCTGATAATGCCACCGCAACGTCACTCACACCGCATGCAATGCCAATGCGCTGCATAATGTCACTAACCAGCGTACTTTCTGCCCCATGGGCTAATAACATTTGCCCTGCTTGGGCAACAAGCCGAGAGATGGCTCTTTGATTGGATGCCGTCGTAGTACAAGACGGTATAGCTTCCAGTGTCATAAATACTTCCTAAGTCCATTTATACCCAAGTAACCTCAAGACGTTTGGTTCAGCAAGAATGTCTTGGGTTGTAGACGCACAGCGATTTAAGGATTTAGTGAACCTAAATTAAAAATCGACAACAAAGTGCACAAGCCAAGACAACTCGCCCTTTGTAAGCGTGTCATCGACTCGCTCTGACTCCTTCGCCTTGAAGTCACTTGGGTATAATTTATTATTGTGCCGTAAATCACATCTACTAAACATGATTTAGATACAAAAAAAGCCGCAATACACATTGCGGCTTAGTGAATTAGCTAGCGATTAGTCGCGGACGTAAACAACGTGACCGTCGTCTTCTTCATCGTCCCAGTCATCCCAATCGTCGTCGTCTTCAGTAACAACGTCTTTACCAGCGATCGCGTCTTTATGGTAGTCATCCCACATGAAGTTAACTTTATCTTCTTCAGCAACTTCTTCCTCTTCGCGAGGTAGGTTTTCCATAAAGTCAGCTAACTTGTAGCAAAGCTCTTTTGTGCCGTTACGGTTGATCGCCGAGATCTTAAAGTACTCGTCTTCCCAACCTAGCGCATCCAAGATCTCTTGGATCTTTTCATTCGCTTCTTCTTCAGGCATCAGATCCGTTTTGTTGAAAACTAACCAACGAGGTTTGCCTGCTAGTTTTTCACTGTACTGCTCTAACTCATCAATGATAGTTAGGGCATTTTGGATTGGATCTGACTGATCGATTGGCATGATATCGATCATGTGCAGCAGCACACGACAACGTTCTAGGTGCTTAAGGAAGCGAATGCCTAGACCAGCACCGTCAGCTGCGCCTTCAATTAGACCTGGAATGTCTGCAACAACAAAGCTTTTCTCAGGTACGACACTCACTACACCCAAGCTTGGGATTAACGTAGTAAATGGGTAATCAGCTACTTTTGGTTTTGCTGCTGATACTGCGCGGATAAAGGTTGATTTACCTGCATTAGGCAGACCAAGCATACCAACATCAGCCAATAGCAATAGTTCTAAACGGATCTCACGGATTTCACCTTTAGTACCCAGCGTTCTCTGACGAGGTGCGCGGTTTACTGAAGATTTGAAACGCGTGTTACCAAGACCGTGCCAGCCGCCTTTAGCGACCATCACTTTCTTTCCGTGTTCTGCTACTTCGGCAACGATTTCGTTAGTGTGGATATCAACTGCGCGAGTACCTACTGGCACGCGAAGTGTGATGTCTTTACCACGTTTACCAGTACAGTTACCGCCGCGACCGTTTTCACCGCGTTCTGCTTCGTAAAAGCGTTGGAAACGGTAATCGATCAGGGTATTTAGGTTTTCATCGGCTTGGATGTATACATCACCACCATCACCACCATCGCCACCATCAGGGCCACCTTTAGTGATGAATTTTTCACGCCAGAAACTTACAACGCCACTACCGCCGTCACCAGCCTGAACTTTTACTACCGCTTCATCTACGAACTTCATCTTTTACTCCGACTACTTCGTGCGTGGATTAAATCTGATTTGCCATCAAACAATTTTAGCAGATGACAGATCTAAGCTCCCAGATTCCAACCGCGATGGGCTAAAACGAGAAACTTGAATATGCCGACTGCTACAAATAAAAAACCCCGCCGAATCGGCAGGGCTTTTGAATTCAGCTATAAAGCTTTAGTAATTAACCTAAAAGGTAAAATTACTCAGCTTCGATGCTTACAAACTTACGGTTCTTAGGACCTTTAACCTCGAACTTCACCTTACCTTCAGTAAGAGCGAATAGAGTGTGGTCTTTACCGATACCTACGTTGTTACCAGCGTGGAACTTAGTACCACGTTGACGAACGATAATGTTACCTGCAAGAACAGATTCACCACCGAAACGCTTAACACCAAGACGTTTGCTTTCTGAATCGCGGCCGTTACGAGTAGAACCACCAGCTTTTTTGTGTGCCATTGTTAAACTCTCCTAATAGATTAAGCGTTGATACCAGTGATCTTCACTTCAGTGAACCACTGACGGTGACCCTGTTGCTTACGAGAGTGCTTACGACGACGGAACTTAACGATTTTAACTTTATCGCCACGACCGTGTTGTACAACTTCAGCAACAACTTTGCCGCCCTCTACAAGAGGAGCACCAACTTTGATGTCTTCGCCGTTAGCAACAAGAAGAACTTTATCAAATTCTACAGTTGCACCAGTTTCAACGTCTAATTTCTCTAAACGAAGAGTTTGACCTTCGCTTACACGGTGTTGTTTACCACCAGATTGGAAAACAGCGTACATATTTTACTCCGCTTTTTCCGCACAGCCTTTTCATGAGGGTGTGCGCTAAACTAATCATCAATAGGGCGCAGATTCTACAGAAGAGATGCCCCTATGACAAGCCATATTTTGAAAAAATTGGCGAAAAGCTAATCGCCAAAGAAAAGTGCGGCAATCATGCCCTTTAGTAATGTATTAATCAACGTTTTTTAGTGTATTATTCGACAATTATATAAATCGAATAAGCCTTGCAGGGTCTAACTTCAGCCGGATATACGATGGATTTTAAAACTATCCAAGCGCTTACTGCCGATGACATGGCAAAAGTGAATGAAACAATTCAAGCCCAACTAAATTCTGATGTCTCTTTAATCAACCAACTCGGTTTCTATATCGTGAGTGGTGGAGGCAAACGCCTGAGACCACTTCTGGCGATATTGTCAGCTCGTGCTCTTGGTTACCAAGGTAACGGTCATACCATGGCTGCGGCGTTTATCGAGTTCATCCATACTGCGACTCTGTTGCACGATGATGTAGTTGATGAATCTGACATGCGCCGTGGTAAAGCGACAGCGAATGCTGCGTTTGGTAATGCCGCGAGCGTGTTAGTTGGGGACTTTATTTATACTCGCTCATTTCAAATGATGACTGAGCTAGGATCAATGAAGATCCTTAAACTGATGAGTGATGCAGTTAATGTGATCGCAGAAGGTGAGGTTCAGCAGTTAATGAACTGTAATGATCCTGACACGACTGAAGAAAGCTACATGCAGGTCATCTACTCAAAAACTGCGCGTCTGTTTGAATCAGCAACGCAGATTGGTGCCATCTTAAATGACGCACCAGAAGAAGTAGAAGTGGCATTGCAAAACTACGGCAAATACCTTGGCACCGCATTCCAACTGATCGATGACGTGATGGACTATACGTCAGACGGTGAGGATATGGGTAAGAATGTTGGTGACGATTTGGCTGAAGGCAAACCAACGCTTCCTCTATTGCATGCGATGCGCAATACCACGCCAGATAACGCAGCGATGATTCGTGAAGCTATCGAGAAAGCTAACGGTATGGATCGACTAGAAGATATCTTAACGGTTATGCAGCAAGCTGGTTCTCTTGAGTACACAACACAAAAAGCGTTAGAAGAAGCCGATAAAGCCATTGCTGAGTTGGCGGTGCTGCCTGAATCCGACTATAAGCAAGCACTAATTACACTCGCTCATATGTCTGTGAAGCGTACTAGCTAACAAAAAAGAAAGACCCAAAAGTAAAAAGGAAGAGCCATGCTCTTCCTTTTTGTTATCTTTTACTGGTAACAGACCTTAGTAATATTGATCGCAGTTACCATGCAACTGTGGGTTGTCTTCTATTTCATCAAAGCTTACCGCAAGCTGCTCTTCTGACCCCTGCTTCGCCAATAGAACGGTTTCAGCTTCTTGATCGACGACCAAGATGGTGCCAACACCTTGCTGACACTCTACAACCATACCTTTACGGATTCGACTCGCTTCCATCATCTTCTCCTTCACAAAGTTGTTTGGTTCTGACTCTGATACGGCAAGCCAAAAGAAAGGATCAAAAAAGCCGATCCTAAGATCGGCTTTCTTTGCTATTTGTCTTGTTTACATGCTTTGTATGTAGAGACGCTTATTTTGCGAATTCAACACCAATGTTGATATCACCATTTAGCGTTTCTAGCATGCCATCAAGTGCCGACTTCTCGTAGTCGCTTAATGCGCCGTAGCTTAGAACTTCTTCTACGCCATCTTTACCTAGCTTCACAGGTTGCGCGAAGTAAGGAGCATGCTCGCTATCGCCTTCAACATATGCACACTCGATCACGCCTTCTTCACCTTGAAGAGCACGAACTAGCGCTAGACCAAAGCGACATGCCGCCTGACCCATAGACAGAGTTGCACTACCGCCACCCGCTTTTGCTTCTACAACTTCTGTACCTGCGTTTTGGATGCGCTTCGTCAGAGCTTCTACTTCTTCAGCCGTGAACTCAACACCTTCAACTTGAGAAAGTAGAGGAAGAATCGTTACGCCAGAGTGACCACCGATAACAGGCACGCGGATATCACCTGGATCTTTGTCTTTTAGCTCAGCAACGAATGTTTCTGAACGGATAACATCTAGCGTCGTTACACCAAACAGCTTGCGCTTGTCGTAAACGCCTGCTTTTTTCAACACTTCAGCAGCAATTGGCACCGTTGTGTTCACTGGGTTAGTGATGATACCTACACATGCTGTTGGACATACAACGGCAATCTTCTCTGCTAGCGATTTAACGATGCCAGCATTTACGTTAAACAGATCCGCGCGATCCATACCAGGCTTACGAGCCACACCAGCTGAGATTAGCACCACGTCCGCACCTTCAAGTGCAGGCGTTGGATCTTCACCAGCGTAACCTTTGATAGAAACTGGAGTTGGGATATGGCTAAGATCAGCAGCCACACCAGGAGTTACTGGAGCAATATCGTATAGGGCTAAATCAGAACCTGCAGGAAGACGGTTCTTAAGTAGAAGGGCCAGTGCTTGACCGATGCCGCCAGCGGCACCAATAACGGCTACTTTCATGTAGTTCTCCTTGAGAGTATTTCTCTTATAAACGTATTCGTAGGGTATTTTGTAACCAGCTGAAATAAAGCTATCGGAATCACAACTTGATTACAATCAATTAACGCCAGCTTTGCGACCTCGCGCAACTCACTGTTACCGTGCTACAAACAAAGGTCTGATTATTCTTTTATTCTGTTGAAATGACAAGAAATTCAACACAATAAATAGGTCAACGATTTCATACTTAAAGAATCCTATCCTGTTTAGGGTTTACAGTGATGGAATTAACATAATGTCGTGACTTTTTGGCACTGCATGAATATCTATGCGAGAATATGCAAAATTGCTGACCCTTGATAAGAGAATCATAACGACTATGCGCAATTCAGAAAAACAAGATAACTTAGTTCGCGCTTTTAAAGCCTTATTAAAAGAAGAGAGTTTTGGCTCACAGGGCGAAATCGTTGATGCACTAAAACAACAAGGTTTTGAAAGCATCAACCAATCTAAAGTCTCTCGCATGCTAACCAAGTTTGGTGCTGTCCGTACACGCAACGCAAAAATGGAGATGGTTTACTGTCTGCCTGCTGAGCTAGGTGTACCAACAGTGAGCAGCTCTCTACGCGAGTTGGTATTAGATATTGATCATAACGCCGCTTTGGTTGTCATTCATACAGGTCCAGGTGCTGCTCAACTGATCGCACGCTTGCTTGACTCTCTTGGCAAATCTGAGGGTATTCTTGGTGTCGTTGCGGGCGATGACACTATCTTCATTACCCCAACAATGCCAGTATCTACAGAACAACTGTTCAAATCTGTGTGTGAACTTTTCGAATACACAGGCTAAGTAACTGTTTGTGGGCTATGAAATTAATTGAATTTTGTAGCCCATTAAAAATGTAAATTTTTTGATTTTACAGCTTATTTTTCACCCAGCAATTTTGTGATCAACATCACGCTATTGGTTTTTTTAACACCTCTTCTCAAAGTCATCATAAGTATTTGTTCTAGAAAGAATTAACTTACAAATTTATCTCCACTCTCAGTCGCAACATTTAGACTTATTCGCTATAACTTTTAACAATCGGATAATTTTCTGCCAATTTTTTGTTATGATTCGCTCGCTTTTTCAAACGATTGGATTGGAAAAGATGCCGTTTCCAAATAGGAAACTCCTGAAGTAATTTATGGTTATTTCCGGGTTAATAATGAATATAAGGAAGGGAAATTCATGGCATTTAACAAACTTCTTAAAGTAGGCGCTATCGCTGCAGCAGTTATGGGCGCAGGCGCAGTTAACGCTCAAGAGTTTATTACTATCGGTACTGGCTCTGTTACAGGTGTTTACTACCCTACTGGTGGTGCTATTTGTAAATTGGTAAACAAAGGTCGTAAAGATCACAACATTCGTTGTTCAGTAGAATCGACTGGCGGCTCAATTTACAACGTCAACACAATCCGTGCTGGCGAGCTAGACTTTGGTATCGTGCAATCGGATTGGCAGTACCACGGCTACAACGGTACGAGCAAGTTTGCTGAACAAGGTCCGTACAAAAAACTACGCGCAATGTTCTCTCTTCACACAGAACCTTTTAACATCATTGCACGTGCAGATTCTGGTATCGAAAACGTTAAAGACCTGAAAGGTAAACGTGTAAACATCGGTAACCCAGGTTCTGGCGACCGCGCAACAATGGGCGTAGTGATGGATGCTATGGGCTGGACTAACGACAGCTTCAAGCTAGCATCAGAGCTTAAAGGCTCAGAGCGTTCACAAGCTCTATGTGACAACAAGATCGACGCGTTCATCTACATGGTTGGTCACCCGAATGGTTCAATCAAAGAAGCTACAACCTCTTGTGACGCGAAACTGATCCCGGCGACAGGTCCAGAGATCGACAAGATCGTTGCTGAAAACCCTTACTACGCGTTCAGCACAGTACCTGCTGGTATGTACCGTGGTACAGACAAAGACGTAAATAGCTTTGGTGTTGCGGCAACAATGGTAACAACATCAGACGTTTCTGATGAGGTCGCTTACAACGTGGCAAAAGCGGTGTTTGAAAACTTCGACACATTCAAACGTCTACATCCTGCATTTGCAAACCTGAAGAAAGAAGACATGGTGAAAGCTGGTCTTTCTATCCCTCTTCACCCAGGTGCAGTGAAATACTACAAAGAAGTAGGCCTGCTTAAGTAAGCAACTACTGACTTCAAGCTCAGGCAGAAACGGATCGCTTTCTGCCTGATTGAGTATGCTGGCGGGACAGCCCCATCAGCATACTTTGTTCAATTTGCTTTATGCAATCTGCCGATTTCTTTCGGAAGTCGCGCTCATACCTAAGAAAAAGAAAACGCACCTTTACCACTCTCATCGTTCAATGAGTTTAAGGGTTATCGCGGTTCAATCGAAAGCAAACTTCGCTCTATTCACTACACTGTTATAGCGAAGCGAGGTTCTCGAAACACAAAACAGACAGGACCATCAATAATAAGGAAAAAGTACATGGCGACGAACAACACTCCGTCACAAGATGTGCAAGAGATGGTGGCTCAGGCAGACACAGGTGCGCGTAGCCCAATGGGCTTGCAAGGTCGAATCCTATGGTTCGTACCACTGTGCTGGTCGCTATTTCAATTATGGTATGCCTCTCCGCTACCATTTATTTTTAATTTTGGCGTACTCAATGACACTGAAGCGCGAGCAATTCATTTAACTTTTGCTACTTTTCTCGCTTTCACTGCTTATCCAGCAATGAAAAACTCTCCGCGTGATCATATCCCTTTGATTGACTGGATATTGGCACTAGCGGGCAGTTTTGCGGCAGCTTACATTTATATTTTCTACACTGAGCTTGCCGGCCGTTCAGGCGCACCAACCACTGTCGATATCGTGGTATCAGTCACTGGTATGGCATTGTTGCTTGAAGCAACACGTCGTGCACTTGGTCCCCCTTTGATGGTCGTTGCAGCCGTATTCTTGACTTACACCTTCGCTGGTCCATACATGCCAGATGTTATTGCTCATAAAGGCGCAAGCTTAAACAAAGCGATGTCGCATCTGTGGTTAACAACAGAGGGTGTATTCGGCGTGGCGCTTGGCGTATCAACGTCTTTCGTATTCTTGTTCGTACTGTTTGGTGCCATGCTAGAACGCGCAGGTGCTGGTGCTTACTTCATCAAAGTTGCTTTCTCACTGCTTGGTCACATGAAAGGTGGTCCAGCGAAAGCCGCAGTGGTTGCATCAGGTCTATCCGGTCTAGTTTCAGGTTCATCCATCGCTAACGTAGTAACGACAGGTACGTTTACGATTCCATTGATGAAGCGAGTTGGCTTCCCTGGAACAAAAGCGGGTGCTGTTGAAGTTGCAGCCTCTACTAACGGTCAGCTCACACCACCTATCATGGGTGCAGCAGCATTCTTGATGGTAGAGTACGTCGGTATCTCTTACGTTGAAGTCATCAAAGCTGCTCTACTTCCAGCACTGATTTCTTACATCGCCTTGATTTACATTGTTCACCTAGAAGCATGTAAAGCTGGCATGACAGGGCTTCCTCGTCGCCACAACCCAACAATGCTACAAAGCCTATTGTCATTTACTGGCACCATTCTCGGTTTGTGCGTTATCAGTGCCTTGGTTTACTACGGTGTGGGTTGGACTAAAGACGTATTTGGCGATGCTGCTACAACCATCGTAACCATCGCGTTATTAATTGCTTACGTCGGTCTGGTGAAGATTTCAGCCAACCACGCCAAAGATGGTGCAATCGAAATTGATGCGGAACTCACTGAGGTCCCAGATCCAGGTCCAACAATTAAATCTGGCTTACATTTCCTATTGCCTATCGTCGTACTGGTTTGGTGTTTGACCGTTGAACGCTTTTCTCCGGGTCTATCGGCATTCTGGGCAACGGTATTCATGATCTTTATCTTGCTGACGCAACGCCCATTGATCGCATTACTGTCAAAACAAGGTGACTTGGTTGAACAAACTAAAGACGGCTTTGTTGACCTCGCAGAGAGCTTGGTGTCAGGCGCACGTAACATGATCGGTATCGGTGTCGCAACAGCAGCGGCAGGCACTGTAGTTGGTGTGGTCACCCTTACTGGTATTGGCTTGGTGATGACAGACTTCGTCGAGTTCATCTCTGGCGGTAGTGTCATACTCATGCTGCTGTTTACTGCGGTTATCAGTTTGATTCTGGGTATGGGTCTGCCAACAACTGCCAACTACATCGTTGTATCAACACTAATGGCACCGGTTATCGTAACTCTGGGGGCAGCTCATGGCTTGATCATCCCACTGATTGCGGTGCACTTATTCGTGTTCTACTTCGGTATATTGGCTGACGATACCCCTCCAGTAGGTTTGGCTGCATTTGCAGCTGCTGCAATTGCCAAGTCAGATCCGATTCGTACTGGTATTCAAGGCTTTACCTACGATATTCGGACTGCGATCCTGCCATTTATGTTCGTCTTCAACACTCAACTTCTATTGATGGGGATCGACACTTGGTGGCACTTAGCGCTGACCGTAATCTCTTCAATCATTGCCATGTTGATTTTCTCTGCGGCGACGCAAGGTTGGTGGTTCACACGTAACAAATGGTGGGAAACGGTCCTACTATTAGTATTAACGTTCTCTTTCTTCCGCCCTGGTTTCTGGTGGGACATGCTCTACCCAGCGAAAGTTCTTTCCCCTGGTGTTGAGATAGCTCAAATCACAGAAGGGCTAAATGTAGGAGAATCCCTAGAGTTACGTGTCGCTGGTGAAAACTTAGAAGGCGATTACATAGAGAAAACGGTACGTCTTCCGTTCGAAGATAAAGCGGCAACCGCTGAAGAACGTATTTCTTCAATGGGTCTAATGCTGACCGAGAACGACGGCAAAATGATCGTAGACATGGTTGAATTTGGCAGCCCGGCAGAATCTTCTGGTATCGACTTCGATTGGGAGATCAAATGGGTAGTTCAAGACGCCGATCGACCGATGAAAGAGTGGGTATTTATCCCTTGTTTGATGATTTTGCTGGTACTTGCCCTGAACCAAAAACGTCGTGCTCGTAAGGAACAGTTGAGCGCATAACCGATTTGGCCTCGAGGATACGGGGCCTTAATGAGAGACATTGAATGTACAAACAAATTCTTGTTCCGGTTGATCTAAATGACCAAGGCTTTTCTGACCGCGCCGTTGAATTGGCGGTATGGCAGGCGAAGCAAGCCAATGCTGAAGTGCACCTGCTGACAGTATTGCCAGGCATCCATATGTCAATGGTCGCGAGTTACTTTCCGAAAGATGCCGCTGCAAAAATGAAGCAAGACGTAAAGCAGCAGCTAAAAGCGTTTGCTGATCAGCATATGGACGACGAAGTGATTTACAAGGTGCATGTTGCGGAAGGTAAAGCTTACGCAACCATCTTAGATTACGCAGAACGTTTAGGTGCAGACCTTATCATTATGCCAAGCCACAAACGTTCGAAGATCAACAAAGTGATGCTGGGCTCTGTAGCGAGTAAAGTAGTAGAGAACTCACCAATCAACGTTATGGTGGTGAAGCCTCAAGGCTAACGCGCTCATTCAAACTCAAAATGAAAGAAAAGGTTGATGCGAGCATCAACCTTTTTTCTGTCTTGGGCTAATTATCTCGCTGCTTTGACAAAAGCCTTCAATGCTTCGCTGCAATGTAGAGCATTGAGTTCGCGAATTTCACCCGACGCTTCTACCTGACCACCAGCAACAAAAGCAAAGTGGCTGGCGATGGCTCTGGCATCACTCAAATGGTGCGTGACCATCAATACCGTAATGCCGCGTTCAGCAGCCAACTGTTTAACCAGTGTCAGCATCTCTTCACGCAGCACGGGGTCAAGTGCAGAAAAAGGCTCATCGAGTAGCCACATCGGATGCGGCTGAACAAAGCAACGAGCGAGTGCCACACGCTGGCGCTGACCACCAGAAAGATGTTCAGGTAAACGGTCCAGATACTCAGCAACGCCGACTTGCTTGGCTGCTTGCTCGACAAGAAGCTTTTGGTCTGCCGTAAGCTTTAACCCCGGATGCAACCCTAAACCAATGTTGTCCCTTACTGACAGGTGGGCAAACAGATTGTGTTCTTGAAACAACATTGAAAACGGACGCAGATACGGCTCTTTGCTCACGATAGACTCACCATCAACCAGAATATCGCCTTGGTCTGGATTGATGAAACCAGCCACTAACGCCAATAAAGTCGATTTACCTGCCCCGCTCGGTCCCATCAGTGAAACGATTTGCCCACGTTGAATGTCTAACTCAAAACGAAACAGTTCACGCTGATAGGTGTACTGTACATCATCCAACACTAGCATTACGCTCTCTCCTTCGTTTTCAATACTTTTTCAATCAAAGCAAAACAACCTACGCTGAGTAACAATAAAGTAACGGATACTACCGCTGCCGCATCCATTTGATAACTGCCCAGTAGTTGGAATAGATACAGCGGTAAAGTTCTAAACTCTTGCCCACCAAACAAGGCAATCGCACTTAAGTCACCAATCGCAAACATAAAGCTGATAGCAAAAGCATGTGCAAATGGCTTGCGCAGTGCTTGCCACTCCACGACTTTAAAACGCTGCCAACCGCGCATCCCCAAACTGGCGCACACGTACTGGTACTGCTGTTCAATATGTAACATGGGTTGAGACAAGGTTTTAATCACATATGGCAATGCCATTAATCCATTCACTAGAATAACGACGAAAAACGCCAAGCTGAATACATCGGTAAACGATCGTAGTAACAGGAACAATCCCGTACTGATCACCAATCCCGGCGTTACTAAGATAATGGTTCCGATAAGCTCGATTTGGTCGGCGCGAGTGTTTTTGCACTGCAATCGCCAACGTCGGCTGGTCAGTAAAATCGACACGCCAGCAGCAACAGCAAGAGAGCTCGCGAGAACAGCGACTTTAATTGAATTAAGCAACGCGGACCAAAAACGCTCATCGGTCAATACCGTCCCAACTTGTTGGTTGATCCCACTGAACACCACCATCAAAAGTGGCGGTATTACTAGTAAAAAGGCACCTATGATCCAAAAGCTATCCCAAGCTTTTGACCACCCATGATCCTTCGTTAAATATTGCTGTACTGATGTGCTGCCAGCGCTTACTGATACTGGCTTCGTCAACTTCTGTACGCCAATTGCTAACAAGCCACATAACAGCATTTGCCATAGTGCCAAAAGTGCCCCTGCCTGCAGATCAAAATCGAACTTAATTGCCTGATAAATGGCAAGCTCAATAGTGGTCGATTTCGGTCCTCCACCCAGCGCCATCACGGTGGCAAAGCTGGTAAAGCAAAGCATGAACACTAAGCCGCTTACGTGTGGTAATTGCTGCCTTAGGCGTGACCATTCTACCCAGCGGAATTTGTCCCAATGGCTCATTCCAAGGTGCGCACACAGTTTATGTTGCTCTGCGGGGATCGACTCTAATGCTTGCAAAAGTAGGCGCGCCGCATAGGGCATATTGAAGAACACATGCGCAAGTAAAATTCCGTTCAGACCATAGATGGAAAACGACAGCTCAGCGTCGATACTTTTTAGCCATTGAGCCAATAAGCCGCTATTACCGTAAATCGCCAATAAGCCAAATACACCGACCAACACAGGCAGAACTAAGGTAGACGCAAACAACTTTAATAGTAGAGACTTACCATAGAACTCACGTCGAGAAAGCGCGTGCGCCACAGGGATCGCCAAACCGACACTCAAAACCGTAGAGAGGAAAGCTTGGTAGAAACTGAACTTGGTGACGTGCTGATAGTATGGTTCTCCCCACACTATAGACACATCAAGAGAAGGCGCTTGGACAATCAAAGCACCTAAGGCAGAAATAACAAAGGTCGCGATAATCATCGCGACCCCTAACCCTATTTTCGGAACAGAATTCAAAAGTAGAACCTATCTTAGAACGTCAATGCGCTTTGCCATTCACGAATCCAAGTCTTGCGCATTTTTGCTACTTCGTCTGCACTAAAGCTCAATGGTTTACTTGGTACGCTTAAGGTTTCAAAGCCTTTTGGTAATTCAACGTCAGTCACTGGGTACATCCAGTTGCCTGTTGGCATTGCCGATTGGAACTCATCACTCAAGATGAAATTCATAAACTCATCAGCAAGTTCCGCATTCTTTGAGCCTTTAACCTTAGCCGCTACTTCTACTTGCATGTAGTGACCTTCAGAAAAATCTGCGCTCGCATATTTCGCATCATCTTCTGCAATCAAATGGTACGCGGGAGAAGTCGTGTAAGACAGCACGAGATCGGACTCACCGTTCAAAAACATCGAGTAAGCTTCTGACCAGCCTTTCGTAACCGTAACTGTTTTCGTTGCCAGTTGCTTCCATGCTTGAGTCGCATCATCGCCGTAGATGGACTTCATCCACAGCATCAAACCTTGACCCGGCGTCGAAGTACGAGGGTCTTGGTAAATCACTTTCAGATCATCACGCTCTTCCACTAGCTCTTTCATGCTTTTTGGAGGATTCGCCAACTTCTCCTTGTTGTACACAAACGCAAAGTAGCCGTAATCGTACGGTACGAAGGCCTTATCATCCCAACCATTGGGCAAGGTCGTCTTCGATGTATCAACATTGTGCTCAGCCAGAAGCCCAGTCTTTTTCGCTTCCGCTATCAGGTTGTTATCCAAACCTAACACGATATCCGCTTTGCTATTGTTTCCTTCCAAGCGAAGGCGGTTAAGGATTGAAACACCGTCATCCAGAGCAACGAAATTAACGTCGCAACCGCATTTGGCTTCGAACGCTTTTTCAACTTTAGGACCAGGTCCCCAATCGGCAGCGAAAGAGTCGTAAGTGTAGACAGTTAGGGTGTTTTCAGCGGCAAACGCTGAAGTAGAAGTGATGGCTGCAAGGGCAATCAGACTAAGAGTGGTTTTCACTGCTCGCTCTCCATTTGCATTAGTAAACATGAGTTGAGCGGCACAGGGTTGAGGCGGTATCTAGGACTTCCAATATCCAGACTCAATTCCTACGCCAGCATTATCTGGTTCAGGTAATACGGGTCCCTGTTTGCTCAACAACGTTAAGCGATTAGGTCTCAGCACCCAATGGTATTGATAAGGTCAATGCCAAATGGGTTTGCTCCCCGATGAGTTGGATGGATTGTAAAGGTCTTTTATTGATTACACAATCAACGTTGGTCATAACCCCAACGTGGCACCAAGCCTTGCTCAATGCCCAAGTGATCAAGAATTCTCGCCACCATAAAATCCACTAAGTCTTCAATACTCTTTGGTTGATGATAAAAACCAGGAGCCGCAGGCATAATGGTGACGCCCATCTGAGAGAGCTTGTGCATGTTTTCAAGATGCAGCGTAGAGAAAGGCGTTTCACGCACCACAAGTAATAACTGTCCGCGCTCTTTCATTACCACATCCGCAGCGCGTTCAATCAAGTTATCCGACATGCCATGTGCAATGGCCGCAACACTCCCCGCAGAACATGGGCACACTACCATTTGCTTTGGTGCAGCAGAGCCCGATGCTACCGGAGAGAACCAATCGTCTTTGCCACAAACGGTGATGTTATCTGGATTGCAGTTGAGATGCTCAACTAACGCCTTTTGTGCCGCTTCAGGGCCGCTTGGTAATTTCAGATCATGCTCGGTTGCCATTACTACACGTGCAGCCGAAGAGATCAGCACATACACGTGATAATCCGCGGCAACCAAGCATTCAAGAAGACGAAGCCCATACGGGGCACCAGAGGCGCCCGTTAGTGCTAATGTGATGGCTTTTTTAGGGGTTACTTTTTGCTGCATAGATGTCATTAAGCTTTTTGTTTAAGTTGTTGCAGAAGCTTGCCGTGGATACCACCAAAGCCACCGTTACTCATTACGAGGATTTGATCACCCGGCTGCGCTTGCTCTACGATTTTTGCGACAAAGCTGTCCATCTCTGCATCCACAAAAGCAGGTTGTTTACACTGGTCTGCAATCTCTTGTACCGACCAATCAATGTTGTCTGGTTGGAAGAGGAACACCTCATCAGCACTGTGCAATGAAGCCGCCAAAGTATTTTTATGAACGCCGCGCTTCATCGTCGCAGAGCGAGGCTCTAAAACGGCAAGGATACGTTTTTCGCCAACCTTGTTACGTAAACCACCCAATGTCAGTTCAATCGCCGTTGGATGATGAGCAAAATCATCATAAACCGTCACGCCTTGCTCTTCTCCTTTGAGCTCCAAGCGACGTTTGGTGTTAATAAAGCGACCGAGAGCCTGACAAGCCAGTTCTGGAGCCACACCGACATGGCGTGCAGCTGCGATGGCCATCAAAGCGTTATCCACGTTGTGGTCACCAACAAGCTCCCAATCTACGACGCCTACTTTCTCACCTTGCAGCGACACTTCAAATTTCGAGCCATCAACAACCAGTTTGTGTGCTTGCCAATCACCATCGACACCAGAGAACTGCTTTTCTGTCCAACAACCACGCTCGATCACATCTTGCAGCGACTGATCTTGCTTCGGAGCCAAGATCAAACCGTTCCCCGGAACAGTACGCACCAAATGATGGAATTGACGCTTTATCGCCTCTAGATCGTCAAAGATGTCTGCATGATCGAACTCAAGATTATTCATGATCAGTGTGCGTGGGTGGTAATGAACAAACTTAGATCGTTTGTCGAAAAAAGCACTGTCATATTCGTCTGCTTCGACGACGAAGAACATACTTTCACCCAAGCGAGCTGACACACCGAAGTTACCTAACACACCACCAACAAGAAAACCTGGTTGGTAACCGCAATCTTCTAAGATCCACGCCAACATACTTGAAGTGGTGGTTTTACCATGGGTACCCGATACCGCTAGAACCCAGCGATCGTGCAATAAGAACTCTTGTAACCATTGTGGGCCAGAGGTGTAACGCATATTGGTATTCAGCACATGCTCAACACATGGGTTACCACGGCTCATCGCGTTACCAATCACCACAAGATCTGGTTGAGGGTCAAGTTGAGAAGGGTCAAATCCTTCAATAATTTCAATACCTTGAGACTCCAACAGGGTACTCATTGGTGGATAAACATTGGCATCCGAACCCGTCACTTTATGACCTAGCTGACGCGCTAAAATTGCCGCACCGCCCATAAACGTGCCGCAGATACCCAAGATATGAATGTGCATAAACTTAACCTTGTAATGCGTTCTTTAATCCTTTCATTATCGTGATAACCACCAGAAAAGCGAGAGCCTTTCGCTGTGTTCTTGCAGTCTCTTTCACAAATCTGACAGGGCTTAGCACTGACTGACCAAGCATTAACCAAGTGACAGACTTCTTATGCAATAAGACAAATAAATTGAGATCTCAGTCGGTTACTTCATTACCATTAATAAGATCCACGTCATAAACTTACATCTAGCGCAATCGTTTAACATCCATAAAGAGATGACCCCATTGCGCGACACCCCCAACGAAATGAAAAATGTAAGGATAAACCATGTCAGGACTGCGCACCCTAGGCGAATTCATTGTTGAGAAACAAGCGGATTTCCCCCACGCTAGCGGTGATCTTTCATCTCTCTTAGCTTCCATTCGTTTAGCTGCAAAAATTGTTAACCGTGAAATTAACGCGGCAGGTCTTGGTGATATCACCGGCGCTGTAGGTACGGAAAACGTACAAGGCGAAGATCAGCAAAAGCTTGATGTATACGCGAACGACAAGTTCAAAGCAGCACTCGAAGCACGTGACCAAGTGTGTGGCGTTGCAAGTGAAGAAGAAGATGAAGCGGTTGCGTTCAACAAAGAACTCAACCAAAACGCAAAGTACGTTGTACTAATGGACCCACTCGATGGCTCATCAAACATCGATGTGAACGTATCAGTCGGTACGATTTTCTCTATTTACCGTCGAGTTTCTCCTATTGGTACCCCGCCAACAGAAGAAGACTTCCTACAGCCTGGTCACAAACAAGTGGCGGCGGGCTACGTGATTTACGGCTCATCTACTATGTTGGTTTACACCACTGGTAATGGCGTAAACGGCTTCACTTACGACCCATCGATTGGCAGCTTCTGTCTTTCTCATGAAAACATGATGATCCCAGAAGACGGCAACATCTACTCGATCAACGAAGGTAACTACATCCGCTTCCCGCAGGGCGTGAAGAAGTACATCAAGTACTGTCAGGAGAATGTGCCTGAAGATGGTCGCCCATACACATCTCGCTACATCGGCTCACTGGTGGCTGACTTCCATCGTAACCTGCTTAAAGGCGGCATTTACTTGTACCCAAGCACGCAAAGCCACCCTCAAGGCAAACTACGTCTGTTGTACGAGTGCAACCCAATGGCATTCTTAATTGAGCAAGCTGGCGGTCTGGCGTCTGACGGTGTAAACCGCATTATGGATTTGAAACCGACCGAACTGCATCAACGTGTGCCTTTCTTTGTGGGTTCAAAGAACATGGTCAACAAAGTCGAAGAGTTTCTTGAGCTGAATCGCGAAGAAGACTAATTTCAGACCTTTGTCCAACGCGGCAGGTGTTTACCTGCCGCGTTTTTGTCGTTAAAGTGAACTGCGTAAATGTTAGCCAGATTAAGCCTCTCAATGCTTAATCCTCAATGAAAAGGAATATTCAAATGAGCTTAAACAACGTACCAGCAGGTAAATCTTTGCCTGAAGATATCTATGTCGTTATTGAAATCCCAGCTAATGCGGATCCAATCAAATACGAAGTAGATAAAGACACTGGTGCTGTATTTGTCGACCGTTTCATGTCTGCGCCAATGTTCTACCCATGTAACTACGGCTACGTGAACGACACTCTTTCTCTAGATGGTGACCCAGTGGACGTGCTGGTGCCAACTCCTTACCCATTGATGCCAGGTTCTGTGATTCGTTGCCGCCCAGTTGGCGTATTGAAGATGACGGATGAATCCGGTGAAGATGCGAAAGTCTTCGCTGTGCCGCATTCTAAAATCTCAAAAGAGTACGAAGGCATTCAAGATGTGGACGATATTCCGGAACTACTCAAAGCCCAAATCACACAGTTTTTTGAGCGTTACAAAGAGCTTGAAGCAGGTAAATGGGTGAAAGTGGATGGCTGGGCAGATGTTGCTGCCGCAAAAGCGGAAATCCTAGAATCTTACGAGCGTGCGCAAAACAAGTAATTGCGAACGCCAGAAAGCAAAAGAGCTGCAAATTAGCAGCTCTTTTTTGTTATATCGTTTTGACTAATACTCGCCAGCGGTAGAAGTTCGACCCGATTCATAATTTTGTTTGAAAAACGGGTCAATATCATCACAAATGCCAAAGTAAGGCATATCTCGTACGCCAAGCATATAAGCACTTTGCTCACAGTACTCTTTTTTACCTTCTTGGTAACCAGATTGATAAGCCATGATCAATTCCGGTGTAGCACGATTTGTATCATCAAGCTTGACGATGCGGTCTTCCGATAATTCAATCAGACCATCGAGAGCAGATTGCTTACCGAAGTCCTGCCAATCTGTTACGTTCACTGAATCTGGTAACCTTGTTTGCGCACAAGCGGTGAGAAAAAGCAGCATGGCGCCGATGATGATGGATCTCATAAGTTCTCCTTGGGCTTATACAAAAGACCGTCGGAAACTCACTTTCATACCCCTTTATCGAGTACTCATTCGACAGTCATACACTTTCACTACAAATGCTTACGCGTACTCGCGGAGTATGGTTCACACTCTCTGACACCAATCACCAGATGCAATCTCTTCACTCAACTGCTCAGTGTCTTGATATAAGTAGATCCAAGCTTGGCCAAAAGGTGTAGTAATACTTTCTCGACGATACTCAACCGGTACGTCTTCTAACTTATCAAGTTCCTGCAGCGTGTCATTATCAATCAAATAAACTTCGCCCTGTATCGCATTTTGTCCGACCGACAAAGCCGGGTAAGGACCTAAATCATACAGAGCGAATTGGGCATCTGTTTCATGGTGACCAAGAAACTCAGCAGTGCTTAAAAAGTGATGATTGCACTCTCCTTTGCGCAAAGTTCCATACACAAACACCAAATGTTGCATAGCCGCTCCTTCTGCTTACAAGCTAAGTTTAGTTGAATTCGAATTGATAGAGCAGGTCAACAGCACTATCAACACCTGAAACTGCCTCTAGGTACAAGTCTTTCATCAAACGATAACGCACTGTGAACTCACCTAATGAGGTAAAGATACCCACACCATATTTCACCTGTAAACCAGGAAGAATATAGCCGCTCACCGTTACTTGAGAGTCGTCACCTGAACCTGCAGTATCCAGTTGCAGATCTTGTACGCCAAAGGCTTCGCCGATTTCACCTACGACTTTACCGCTCTTCGCTAAACTCAAGCCAATAAGGGTCGTCGTCATCGCATTACCGCCCGATTCTGCATCGATATCTTGACCTCGCAACAGGTAAGAAAGTGCGTTCGCTTGCGGCATTGCCGGATCAGAGAAGATTTCCACCGTAGGATCACTTGCAGGACCAGTCACACGTACACCCGCTGTCACATCATCTTGCGTGTTGTCCGGATTACGAATCGCTTTGATCGAGACATAAGGCTGATCCGCTGGTCCATTCATCATGATCTTACCTTCTTGGATGACCAAGTCTTGCCCAAATGAGCGATAAGAACCGTCAATGATGTTCACCTCACCGACAATAAACGGACCTTTGTCTTTTTGCGTCACGTTGAGGTTACCTTGCAAGTCACCTTTTAGACCAAACGCAGACAACTGGAAATCATCGCCGATTTTGATGTTAATGTTGGTTTCAACGTTAAACGGCAACGCTTGCTCACCATCAACAGGCTGCATGTCTTTGTTCAAAATAACTGTGTCGCTTGAAACACCAACCGCACTTGGTGGCAGTTCATCAATTAAGATACGTCCCCAAGGTAGATTAATACTGCCTTCGACCTTGGCAAGTTGAGGCGTCACATCAATAGTCATATCCGGTTTGACTTTGATTCTCACCATCGGTGGCATATCCACTTTAAGCTCTTCAGCGAACACACGAGCCTTAGTGTGCCAATTTTCTAGGTCACGCCAATCAGCATCGCCTTTAATCTCTAGCTTGCCATCTGGCGTAATGATCCCAGCATCTAAATCAGCTTGATGACCTTTAAAGTTAATCGCCACTTGTCCTGAATTGATATCAATTGGCGTGACTTCACCTTGCAGTTTCATTTGATCAATCAAGAACTGACCATTCACCTTTGGATGCATCACATCACCAGATAGAGCAAGGTCAGTGTTCATGTTGGCTTTAAACAGGCTGTATTCGCCAATCAGGGGCGCTAAAAAGTCCAAGTGGAATGTCGATAGCGACACCTTACCGTCAATCGTCGGCTTCTCGGACGACACATCATTCAGGGCGACTTTACCAGACAAATCACCGTTATCCGTTACATCAAGCAACCACTCAGCATCTAGCTTATCTTGTGCCAACTTGGCTTTAAAACTCACACTTTCCCAACCGACTTTCACCGGTTGTTCTAGCGTTTGTTCTACCTGACCTTTTGGCATATCGACATTCACCGTGACTTCCGGTTTCATGTCTGGCGCCCATTTCGCGAAAGCATTCGCGTTCACAGAACCTTGCAGTTTGGTTTCTGGCGGTAAGAATTGTTTGATTTGGTCGAAGTCAAAGTTAGTGATGGCTAACTTCGCTTCACCGCTTTTACCAACGCTGATGTCTTCACTTAAACACACGCTTGATTTTGACTGTAACCAACAGTGTGCTTGCACATCAGCAATCTGCTTGTCGATGTTCACTTTGACTGCCGTCGACTTTTGCAATGCCCAAGGACCTTGAGGCGTGCTCAGCGTTAAGCGGCGTAGTGCACCATCCCAAATCATTTCTGGCTTTTGCTTAAAGGTGCCTTCGATCTCTAAACTGCTCGAAACAATGTCTGAAACCACGTCGAGTGTCAGTTGGTGTAGCTTTTCATCGCCACTCACTTCCAAATCTGCACTGTCAATTTTAATGTCGTCGTAGGTGATGTTCTTCGCAATTAGGCTAACATCGGCTTTTGGCGCAGGCAGTGGTGTAACATCCCCTTTTAGAGTGATGGTTTCCACCTTGGCTTGCTGCTGCCAATTCAACTGGTTCAGCGCGAGATCTAAATTAATGTCCGGCTGTTTCAAACTGCCGCGAAGAGCAACCGTACCATTCATCTTACCAGCAAGATCCGGTACGCTTTTCGCAAAATCAGGGAAATTAACATCAACATCCATCAAGATTTGTTTGTCGATTTTACCCTTTGCTCGCAAAGAGTTGGGACCATGTGACAAAGCTAAACCTTGCGTGTTCAATTGAATATCTTCACCTTTACCGTTCTTATCTGAGGCTTCTAATTGACCTTCGATATGCAAAGGGTAGCCACGTAAAATACCGTCAATATCCAATTTAGGTAGATTCACTTGCCAGCCACCTTGTGCGGTTAATGACCCCGACGTCGACAAGCTGCCACTGATATCGCCTTCCGCTTCTTCCCACTGTAAGCCCGGTTGAATATTTTTTAAGTTCAGATCGGCTTGCCAGTTGATAGGTGCAGCCCAATTCGCCATGACTTTACCTGCAAGCTCACCACCCAGCGTTTTGACAACTAAGCTGTCTAAGTCAATCTGTTCTAAAGTACCTTTACCGTTTAACGCCACATCAACTGCTGGAATATCTTTACCAGACGCCTTAGTTTCCAAGGCAACCGTGTAACCTTGTAAAGAGCCTTTCGCTGCAAGACTCGGGACCGATACTTGGTAATCACTCTTACCACTCAATGGCCATTGCGCCTCAACATCTTTCAATTTGATATCAAACGGCAACTCAGACTTAAGAGGTTGAATTTGCCCCTGAATCTTGGCTTTCACCAAATCAGATAACGTGGCATCCAGTGATAAATCACCAACCGAGCCAGATGCCGTCAGTGACAATTTCTGACCTTTTACATCCGCTTGTTTAACCAATGCGTCAATTTGGGCTTGAATTGGGTAGTCACCTGATAATGTCACTTGAGTGCTTAACTGCCCTTTCACTTCTGGCATGTCAAGCTCAAGGGTTTTGACATCAACTTGGTCACCACCCGCTTTGGCTTCTAACCCTAAATGATGAACGATAACCGGTGTGTCGCCAGCCAACTTAAAGTCATGAATATCGAGGCGCTGTGCTTCAATAGTGAGCGGAATCCAGACTTCAGGTAGAGCGATACCATTTGATTCAGGCTTAACGTCTAACTTCTGTTCATCAGGCTTTGAACCTTTGTTAGCAGCAACATTTTCTGCACCTTGCTGCGATGGCTTTTTAGACGCGTCTGAATTGAGCGATGTTGACGACTGGACTTCCGCGTCTTGCTCAACTTGAGCTTGATGGTTCGTTTTAGTGTCTTGAACTGGCGGCTGTTCCACCCCCTCTTCACTTGGTGCAAGTGCCACATTAATGGTTTTCAATGCCGTAGGGGCAATCACCAAACGATCACCTTGCATTGATAATGCGGTTGAAAAATCTTGCCAATCAATCTTATTCCCCAAGATATTCAGATTGATATCATTAAAGCTGACTTTATTGACAAAAATAGGCACTGGCGTACTGATAGAGCGCAATGGTGGCGTTTCTTCTTCAGGCTCGTCAGATGCCGGAGGGAGCTCTGGCATCTGAAAGTTCACCCCTTTCAGTGCCAACTCATCGACACACACTTTCGGATCGAAGAAGCAACGGAAGTTGATAGCAAGCGTTACGCTTTCAACCTTAGCATCGACATGTAAGGATTCATCGACAAAGCTGACGTTACGTAAAGCAAAACGCGGAAAAAGCGAACCTTGAACTTCTTCCACTTTGAGTTGCGGTAAGGCTTTCTCTGCCCCCCACAGCGCAAGTTTTAAACCCGGATGGGTGAAAAGCAATGTGCCAACAAAAACCGTCAGCAGCAATAATAGACTCAGCAGACCGATTGAGAGCCATTTCGTCCACTTCAGAGTTGTTTTGATCATAGTTCAGGTCCCAACGAGAAGTGAATGCGGAATTCTGGATCAGGCTCGGAGTCGAGCCCCCAAGCAAAGTCAAAGCTCACCGGACCAACCGGTGACGCCCAGCGGATACCAACACCCGCACCTGCCTTCCATTCTGGGGTTTCATTAAATGCATCACCAATATCGTAGAAAGCAGCGCCCCACCAGTTGCCGTAGACACGGTATTGATATTCAAGGGTGCTGGTCACCATATACTTAGCACCCGTCAATGCACCACTGGCATCTTTCGGTGAGATAGACTCATAGCCATAACCACGAATGTTGTTATCACCACCAGCAAAGAAACGTAGTGATGGCGATAGTTTTTCAAATTCATCCGTAATGTTGGCACCGCCCTCTAAACGGAACAAACCACGGTGGTTTTGGCCAATACCGCGAATCCAAGATGTGCGTCCTAACAAGCGCAGTACTCGAGTTTCTGACAGCAAAGCAGTATCGCCATATTCAACGGTCACACTCTGCTTATCCCCCCACATTGGCATATTGCCACCACGGGTTCGGGTTCGAGAAAAAGAAGCACCAGGCAAGACAAATTGCACACCATCTTCTTGCAAACCTTGCGAGAAGTTTTCGTACAGGTGGCGAACATACAAAGTCTTATGCCAACCACCGTCGGTGATCCAGTGGCGTTCTACCGCAAGATTCGATTCCAAACTTTCGGTATCTCGGTTATCAAGATGCTTGAGACCAAACTGCAATTGGTAGTATTCGTGTAGAACGTCATCAAGAGGGATTTTGTAGCCTGCTGTGATAGTTTGTTCAGGCTTGGAAAGAGAAAGAGCAGTATCAAAACTATGACCACGTGCGCTTACCCACGGTTTTTTCCATTTCAGCGTACCGCGAACACCCGTGTCGGTCGAATAACCAATACCAGTCTCAAGTTGGTTTTTAGCTGCAGGGGCAAGTGAGACTTTGATTGGCAGCTCGCGACCATCGTCTAGCTTACTTAAATCTGGCTCAACAAATACTGACGAAAACCAATCGGTATTAGACAGGTTTTGGTTGTATTCCCCAACTTCTGAAACCAAATAAGGTTCACCAGTTTTAAATGGACGCAGAGACTCAACACGGTCTTCCCAAATCTGACTTCCAAAAATCTCCACCGAACCAAAGTGATAACGGATACCACTGTCATAATGAAGACGCACATTCGCTTCGTTAAGTTCGGGAACCACCTCAAGACGGCTTAAAGTGAAATCTCCATTAAAGTAACCACGTTGCAACGCTAAGTTACGAATACTTGATTTCAAGCTGTCGTATTCACCTTGATTTAAGATGCGTCCTACCTTCAATGGTGATTTTTCAAGAAGCTTAACGAATGCTTCGTCTTGGTTTGCCTCACCTGAAATCACCACATCCATCAGTTTCACCCTTACAGGCTCACCCGGTTGGACATTGACGATCAATTCATCATTATCTTTCGTAATAGTGTATGAAATTTTCGCATGATAATAGCCGAGCGCATTGAGCGCTTCAGTGATACTTTGTTCCAATCGCGCCTGAAAACGCAGAGACGTGGAATAATCGTCTTCAGGAATGGAAGACAAATAAGCGTTCACATTATCTTCTAGCGCACCATCGATCCCTTTAATTTTTAAGGAAACATCGGCATAAGCGCTATGAGAAAAGGCAAGTAGGCTGACAATGATCGGAGTAGCTTTTCTTATCATGCTTTTTAGCTGGACGAGGTTAAATAAACGTAAACAATAATAACGCCAAATAAAGGCTAAGTCTGTAATATTAATAGGTTTAACACGGTCTATGTCATCACAACATCATATTCAGACTGAATAGATTTTTTCGCAAAATTAAGACACGTATTAAAGGACAAATACCATGCTCAACAAACAGACAATGATCAGTATAGAAGATGCACTGCCCGGTAGAGAGGCATCAATGCAGATCGACGACACTCATTTTGTCAATCAATCGAGTTTAACGGCGCAGCCACAAGCTAACCAGCAACAGATTTTGTTTGGCATGGGATGCTTTTGGGGAGCTGAACGCTTGTTTTGGCAACTCGATGGTGTGATCTCAACATCGGTCGGTTACGCTGGCGGTTATACTCCAAATCCAACTTACGAAGAAGTCTGCTCTGGAAAAACCGGACACACAGAAGTTGTTCGTGTCGTATTCGATGAAGCGGTAATTTCTATAGAGCAGTTACTTGCGGCATTCTGGGAAAAACACGACCCAACTCAAGGTATGCGTCAAGGCAACGATTTGGGTACTCAATACCGCTCAGCGATCTACACCTACTCTCAAGAACAACAAGATGCCGCTGAAAAATCAAAAGCTCAATATCAACAAGCACTGCAAGAAGATCAACGTTCAGCAATCACTACAGAGATCCAAGCAGCAGGTCCTTATTACTTTGCTGAAACTTACCACCAGCAATACCTAGCGAAGAACCCTAACGGTTATTGTGGTTTAGGTGGTACGGGCGTGTGCTTCCCACCAAGCCTATAAAGTTAACCACAACGAAAAAGAGCGACAAAAGTCGCTCTTTTACAATTCTTGTCATCACACTGGAAGAGATAAAATCGCTTGGTTTACTTCTCTAAATACAGAGAGTTGCTTGGGATTTTTGACATCAGGTAATAGCACTTTTCCGTTGTCAAAACGGAACTCACCAATACCTGCAATTGAGAATTGACCTTTGAATAAAGTCTTAACGAAACGCGCCACCTGACGTGGACGGTACACAGCAAACTCACGTAGCATAACCAACCTCAACATCCTTTTGAGAAAACACCGATTACTCTTTCCTTGGCAACCTTTATGCGCAATTTGCGACGAACTTCATTCTATCAAATTCCAACGTGAACGCAACATTATTAGATGGTATACGTTAAATAATTGTTATGTCAGGTTCTACATTTTTATGCACCGTACGTATATACTTGGTGAGTCTCACAACCCATATGGAACATAACAACATGAAAACTAAGACTCTCCTCCCTCTTCTACTCGCTCTTGCTCCGGGTCTGGCTCTGGCTCATAACCTATCTGTTGGTGAGAGTGTACCCGCAGCAAAAGTCGATGCTTATGGTGAAATCGTACTGCAAGGCGAAGGTGTCGCTTACCAGCCTTGGGCAACTCAAAACATGCTGGGTAAAGTTCGTGTCATTCATGCAATTGCAGGACGCAGCAGCTCAAAAGCGATGAACGCACCACTAATGACAGCGCTAACTGAAGCGAAATTCCCAGAAGACGCTTACCAAACGACTACCATCATTAACCAAGATGATGCTGTTTGGGGAACAGGTTCATTTGTAAAATCATCGGCGCAAGACAGCAAACAAGAATTCCCTTGGTCTTCAATGGTGCTGGATGAAAACGGTGTTGTGGCAAACACATGGGCACTGCAAGAAGAAAGCTCAGCAATCGTAGTCCAAGATAAGCAAGGTAAGATTTTGTTTGTAAAAGAGGGTGCATTAACCCCTGATGAAATCACTCAAGTGCTTGGCTTAATCAAACAAAATATTTAGAACTGTTGATATATGCCCAAGCAACCTTGAGATGCTTGGGTATACAGCTCTCTGCTCATTGCACTCTTTCAACAAAGAGCCCCCTATTTTCCTGAGCGTAAGCTCTTATTTCACCTAGATAATTTACCCAAAACGAACAAAAGTGTGAACTTTTAACGAAAATGGGTGTTATATTATAACACTAGGTATCGTTTCAGGTTTAAAGATGCATTCTCGTTGGCAAGTCACCACACATCATTGGCGTCGCACTGTCATATTACTCAGTGTTGCGCTGCTGCTTACCTGGAACTTTGCAACCATCGCGCATCAACTTGATCTCATCCCAGAACATCATAGCCATCATCATTGCCAGCTGTTTGCTGGTGCACAACATGGTTTGGTCAAGCAGTTACCGGAGATAATCCCTCCAACCTACCAGCGCGCCGCACACTCTGACGTCATAGAACGGCAGTTCAGCCTTAGCGACGTGCGTTATACTGCGCGTGCACCTCCTATTTTTGCTTAAACTTAAGAAGTCCCCTTATAAGAAATTAAGGTTGCTAGTCGCACGATTTGAACTGCAACCACATCAGAAAATTAAGCAAAATTAGGATAAGAAAATGCCATCTAAACACGCTCTAGCTCTTGTTATCGGTCTATCACTAACCGCTACTGCTAACGCTGAAGAATACCGTCAACATGAAGCACACGTGCACGGTCACGTAGAATTCAATATTGCTCAAGACGGTAAAGACCTATTGATCGAAATCACGTCTCCAGGTGCTGACGTAGTGGGCTTTGAGCACGCACCAGAAAGCGCAGAACAAGAAAGTGCACTGAATAATGCTATTGCTGCTCTAAAAGACACGAACAGACTGTTTGCTATCAACCAGCAAGCAAAGTGTGTAATTGAAGATGTACATGTAGCTCACACGCTAGGAGAAGAGTCACACGAAGGTCATGATCACCACGACCATGGAGGTCACGATCATGATAAACATGACCACGAAGGGCATGATCACGATAAACATGACCATGACCATGACAAGCATAAAGACCATGATCATGATGAGCATGATGACCACCACGATCATGACGGTCACGAGCATCACGAAGGTCATGACCATGAACACGGTGGTCATGGTGAATTCACCGTAGAGTACCGCTACCACTGTGATTCAGTTGCAGACCTAAACAGCATAGATACGACTTGGTTTAAGCAATTCCCAGCAACGGAATCTATCAGTGTGAACCTGTTCACTGACACCACTCAGTCTGCGACTAACCTAAGCAAAGACAACGCAAAGATCGCAATTAAATAACTCATATGGCGTGTAAGTACCCACTTACACGCCATTGCTTTGGTGATTTACTATGACTGAAACCACGTCAAACGTTGTTGAGCTATCTAACGCCCAGTTTGTCTGGCCCGGCTCAGAAAACGCGACCATTAACATCCCGCAACTTCACATTGCTCAAGGCGAGCATGTCTTTATCAAAGGTCCTAGCGGCTGTGGTAAATCGACTCTGCTTGCTTTGTTAACTGGCATCAACACACTCACATCTGGCTCACTGTCGGTATTGGACACTGATATCGCCAGCCTAAGAGCAAGCCAAAGAGACAAATTTCGTGCCGATCACATTGGCTATATCTTCCAACAATTCAATTTGTTGCCTTACCTAAATGTGATTGAGAATGTCCTAATTCCATGCCAATTCAGCAGAATTCGCCGCGACCGCGTTGCTCCAAATGCTTCTACGGCATCACTGGAGCAACAAGCAACAACGCTATTAGAGCGCTTACGTTTACCAAAAGCACTGCATGACAAGCCGGTATCAGAGCTCAGCATTGGTCAGCAACAACGTGTCGCAGCCGCACGCGCTTTGATCGGTCAGCCTGAATTGGTGATTGCCGATGAACCGACATCTGCATTGGATCATGACAACCGTAAGGCTTTCATTGAACTATTAATGGAACAAGCCAACCTTGCTAACGCGACACTGGTTTTTGTCAGCCATGACCCGACGCTAGAGTCCTTGTTTGACCGAACACTCAATCTGCCTGAAATCAATCAAGTGCAAACCCTAGGAGCCGCATCATGAGTGCAGTTGTAAAGCTCGCTTGGAAAAGCCTGATGAACCGCAAGGCGACTGCTATTCTCACCATCATGACAGTCGCAATTTCTGTTGTTCTACTATTGGGTGTAGAACGCATTCGAACCCAAGCAAAAGACAGCTTCGCTAACACCATTTCTGGTACAGACTTAATTGTCGGAGGTCGCTCAGGGCAAGTGAACCTGTTGTTGTACTCGGTATTCAGAATTGGTAATGCCACAAACAACATTGACTGGAAGAGCTACCAAGAGTTTGCTAACCACCGCGCCGTAGATTGGGCGATTCCAATCTCGCTGGGTGATTCACACAAAGGCTTTCGAGTCATGGGGACCAACCACAGCTACTTCGAACATTATAAGTACGGAAGTAAGCAACCACTAACCTTCTCTGAAGGTAGAGAATTCAATGGCTTATTTGAAACCGTACTTGGCTCTGATGTTGCGAAACAACTTGGCTATAAAATTGGTAGCGAGATCATCATTGCTCATGGCATCAGTGATGTCGGCTTCAGTCGACACGATAACTTGCCATTTAAAGTGGTGGGGATTCTTGCGCCTACTGGCACTCCGGTGGACAAAACTGTCCATGTTTCTCTAGAAGCGATTGAAGCGATTCACGTCGGTTGGGAAAGCGGGGCTCGCTTAGGTCCGACACCAAGTGCGGCTGAGCTCAAAGCCAGAGACTTCCAACCTAAACAGATCACTGCCATGTTGGTTGGCTTGAAATCACGCATTCAGACTTTTGCTCTGCAAAGACAAATTAATACTTACCCGAA
The DNA here is from genome assembly GCF_963871815.1 of Vibrio sp. L85. Taxonomy (NCBI): domain Bacteria; kingdom Pseudomonadati; phylum Pseudomonadota; class Gammaproteobacteria; order Vibrionales; family Vibrionaceae; genus Vibrio; species Vibrio sp. L85. The sequence goes on along the minus strand of NZ_CAWMYL010000234.1, from coordinate 43,944 downwards.
AGAGCCGCTTAGCGCCATCATGCCGGGCGTCGCTCTGCATGAATTATGGGGCATGATGTCGGTTGCAGAACAAGCACTGATGGCAGTCTCAGGCTTCGTAGTCGTTGCAGGTTTATTGGGTATGTTGAGTAGCTTGCTAACCAGCTTACAAGAACGCCGCCGTGAAATGGCAATTCTGCGTGCGATGGGGGCAAGACCTAAACACGTCTTCTCATTACTGATCAGTGAAGCGAGTTTACTGACATTTGCAGGCATCATTACTGGTGTTGCGGGCTTGTATTCCATTCTTGCCCTCTTGCAACCAATAATCCAACAAAGTTATGGTATACACCTAACCTTAACGGCACTGTCGCCGTATGAATGGATGTTGCTTGGCTTTGTACAGTGTGCTGGTATTGTGATTGGCTTCATCCCAGCATTCCGCGCTTACCGACAATCGCTCAGTGATGGAATGACAATTAGGATTTAGTAAAAATGTGGAAAAAGATACTCGCTAGCTGTTTGCTACTGATTTCCTTCACTGCGCCAGTAATGGCAAGTGATGAACCATTAACGCTCGATTGGATTGATCTTGTGCCAGAGAATGAGCGCAAGATGTTCGACAGTGTTGGCATGCCAGCCACTGACCACAATGGTGGTGCGGCACTTCAATCTAAGATTGGTAATGTTCGCCCTGAGCTTAACGGCAGCAAAGTGAAAATCCCAGGCTTTGTCATCCCATTAGAAGGTGATGCGAATACGGTGACGGAATTCCTACTGGTGCCATATTTTGGCGCTTGTATCCATGTTCCGCCACCACCACCAAATCAGATCATCTATGTAAAATTCCCGAAAGGAGCCCCAGTGCAGGAGCTTTGGGATGTCATTTATGTGGTGGGAACGTTAAAAACCGAGACCATTGAACATGAGTTGGCAGAAACTGCCTACGTGATTGAAGGCTCATCAATCGAACCCTACGATGACATGTAACTGTCTGCTTGATTAAATAAATACACTAGGCGTCGGTTCGGCGCCTTTTTTATGCCTGCTGTTTATACGATGTAACGAGATAAATACGCTAACACGCCAACATACAAAACCAAAAGTAGCGCTATCGACAGGTGTTTTCTCAGTTTGCTTGCGTCTGAATATTTCATCACCCCTCCAAAATAACGATAACAATTTTAACAACTCATTATCATTTTGAATAGTCCTTATTCTGTCAAAATCCGGACATGCCTCTCTGGTCGAGAACACAGGAAAGGTGTAAATTTAAGCAAGCGCTAATCGCCAGTCTTGGTAGGAAATGAAATGGCAGAACCAACAAAGCAACCTGTTGTTATCGAACACGAACCCACACAACAAAAACATACTCATCATGAAAAGAAGTCTGGCTACATTAAAGACAGTGCAAGCCGTGTTCAAAGCATTGCCCAAATCTACGGGTTAGACGCATTGTTGCAAAGTGATCCTCCAGCTAAAACCGCACTAGAACGCGCTCAATTGCGTGAACAACGCCGCCAAGAGCAAAGACAAAAGAACTTAGAGCAGATCCTAAAACTGGCGCACAGCTCATGTCGAGATGAGACCGCAGGTGAACCTGACCAAGACTGGTTGTATCGTTTTTTCGATATGGCTCAGGACATCCACAACAGCTCAATGCAAAAGTTGTGGGCACAAGTCATGAAGCGCGAAGTGACCAACCCCGGCTCAACATCGATGAAAGCGCTTAAAGTCCTTAAAGATATGTCGCCGAGAGAAGCACAGACTCTGCAACGGGCAGCCACACTGGCATGCAGCTTCGGTGGAGATACCAGTCGCAAACTGCTGATTGGCTACAAAGCGCATGGCGGGATGTTCAGCTTTGGCAAACGCGATACCACTAGCAATCTTAATATGGGCAGCTTCCAGCTTCCTTATTCAAGCTTGTTAGTGTTGATTGAATTGGGACTGCTGCACAGCACTGAATTAGAGTCCGGAGAAATTGGCATTGAAACGCCTTTGATGCTCACCTATCAAGGTAAAAACTTATCACTGCAGGTAAATACGAAAGGCGTGCGCCTGTTGTACTACCGCTTTACCCCAACAGGTAATGAGTTGTGTAAACTGCTCGGAAATAAACCTAACAACCAGTATTACGATCAGATGTTAGCGCTTTTAAATCAGAGATTTAGCGTTCATAGTGAAGCAAAACCTACGGTGAATCACACCGTTTAGTACAGCAAAAAGAGCTTTTGGTCACCTATGATCCAAAAGCTCTTTTATCTGCTCAATGACTTTTTGGTCACCTATGATCCAAATGCTTTTTTATCGGATCACGCCACGTTGTTTAAGGTCGATTAAACACAACTCCACCAGCTCTTCGACACTCTTTTCGCCCGCAGGCAAATCAATTTCTGGGTTTGCTGGTGCTTGGTATTCTGAGTCAATACCGGTGAAATTTGGGATTTCACCTGCGCGTGCTTTTTTGTACAAACCTTTTGGATCGCGACCTTCACATACTTCTAGAGACGCATTGACGAACACTTCAATAAACTCCCCCTCAGGCAGTAGATCACGCACCAATTGACGCTCAGCGCGGTGAGGAGAAATAAACGCTGACAAAACAATCAACCCCGCATCTGCCATCAGTTTTGCTAACTCACCAATACGGCGAATGTTCTCGCGACGGTCTTGCTCAGAAAAGCCTAAATCGCTGCACAAGCCATGGCGCACATTGTCGCCATCGAGCAAATAAGTGTGGTAACCCAATTCGGCTAAGCGATTTTCCAATGCGCCCGCCACCGTTGATTTACCTGCACCTGATAGCCCAGTAAACCAAAGTACCGCAGGCTTCTGCTTTTTTAATCCAGCACGAAACTGTTTATCAACCGAGTGCTGATGCCAAACGATGTTTTCATCTTTTACCGGAGTTTCGGCAGTCATAACGTATCCTTGTAAATTTACAGATTAAAACGGAAAGAAGACCGGAATCAGCGTCAGTACTAGCACTGAATACACAATGGAAATCGGCACGCCAATTCGCACATAATCGGTCAATTTGTAATTCCCTACGCTGTATACCAACAAGTTGGTTTGGTATCCGTAAGGAGAGATAAAACTGGCACTGGCACCAAACAGCACCGCCATAATGAAAGGCATTGGGTCAACGCCATAGCCTACCGCCATGCTATAGCCAATAGGGAAAGACAGCGCCGCCGCCGCATTATTGGTGACAAGTTCCGTTAGCACCAGAGTCATGATGTAAGTGGCAACTAAAGCGCCAAACACGCCCCAGCCATTAAAGGCTTCGATAAACATATTGCCCATACGCACCGACAAGCCGGATGAAATCATCAATTGCGCAATAGATAACGCAGAGCCAACAATCACCACGATATCAATTGGGAAGCGACGACGAAGTTCAGAAAGTTGAATCACACCAAAGGCAAGTAGCGCAATCAAATACGCCGCCAGACCTTTGATAATAGGTACGAGTTCCAACAACGCACAGCCAATCACTGCAGCAAAGCCAAACAACACCAAGGCCGATTTATTCGCATCCAAACGTGCACTCGAATCTAAATCGTTCACCAACACGAACTCTTTACGATGCGCACGGCGTTCTGCTTCAAAGCGCTTACCAGGAACTAAAACTAACGTATCACCTGCGGCTAAAGTGATATTGCCTAAGCCACCTTCAAGACGCTCATGACCACGGCGAATCGCCACGACCACCGCATCAAATCGATCTCGAAAACGGCTCTCTTTAAGCGTTTTATGGCAGAAGGTCGCCGATGAGCTCACCACCACTTCCATAAAATTTTGTCCGTTGAGGTGTTGATGACCAAACAACGTTAAACCTGGGATCTCTTGTAGCGTCGCAACACTCTCTACATCACCACAAAATAGTAATCGGTCTTTAGCATTAAGCACAAAATCAGGACCAACAGAAGGTACACTGACACCATCGCGTATCACTTCAGCCAAGAATAGTTTTCTCAGTGCGCGTAAGTTATTTTCCGTAATAGTACGTCCAACCAGTGGCGAGCCCGGTTCGACACGAGACTCCAAGAAGTAAGGTAAGTCCTCTTGGTTTTGGTCATCGTAATTAGGTAATAGATAGCTCAGCGGAATGAGAATAAGCACACCGCCCACCAACACCGCTAAACCAATCATGGTTGGAGTAAAGAAGCTCAAGCTTGGCAGACCGGCATCTTCGACAAAGCTGTTGATGATTAAGTTGGTCGAGGTTCCAATCAGAGTCAACGTGCCACCAAAAATCGCCGCATAAGAAAGGGGAATTAAAAGCTTAGAAGGCGCGTGTTGTTGATTACGTTTTATCGCACCAATTAATGACACCACAACGGCAGTATTATTAGTAAAAGAAGAAAGCAAAGCAGTAGAAAAACCCAACTTAGCGATCACACTGCCAAGGTGCCCTTCAGAAATACTGCGACTGACCCAACTGATTAATAGCGTTTTTTCTAATGCGCTCGATGCAAGAATCAACAACACCAAGGTCAGAAGTGAAGAATTAGTAAAGTTTGCCGCAATGGTATTGAGCTCAATCATCCCCGCCATAAACGCAATGAAAGCGGCCCCAGCAAATACGTAGCTTGGTTTGATTTTGGTTACGAGCAAACAAGTGATAATGCCAAGCAAAATCGCTAATACAAATCCTTGTTCCCACATAGCCAATCCTTACCAATAAACCCGATACGGGCACAACAACGACTCGTGCAAACTTAGCTGCACGGAGTGACAAACGAGTAACCAGACAAAAAAGCAAAGCAAGCGAAAAAGAACGCCAGAATGCTCGGTTTCTTGGGCTTCCGAAGCATTCTGGATTCGGGGAAATTAGCCTGGCAGGTTTCGCAATCCCGTCAGGCTCGGTAAACCTAATTACTTCTTCAGTAATAGGCTCAGGTCTTTAGCTTCCCAGTGTGGGAAGTGTTTACGAACGAGAGCATTGAGTTCAAGCTCGAACGCAGAAACATCCGTAAGACCACGCTCAACAGCAGCCAAACTTTCTTTCACCATGCCGGCACCTACTGTTACATTGGTTAGACGATCGATGATGATGAAACCGCCGGTATCGGCACAATCTTGGTAGTTATCCAATGCGACAGATTCGTTCAGCGACCACTCACACAAACCGATGCCGTTGAGTGGCAATTCAGCTGCACCGTGAGTAGAAAGATTGTTGATGTCGTACTGGTGACGAATCGCTTCAACGTGACCAACCGTCTTCTTACCAGCAATCTTAATGTCGTAATCACGACCCGGTTGCAGCGGTTGCTCTGTCATCCACACCACGTCAGCCAACAAGTGGTTAGTTGACTCTACTTGTGCATTTTCCAGCACCAGCAAATCACCACGACTGATATCAATTTCGTCATTCAGAGTCAGCGTCACAGCCAGACCTGCTTGTGCTTCCTGTACATCGCCATCAAAGGTCACGATGCGTGCAACGGTTGAGGTTTTGCCTGATGGCAGCGCCTTGATCGCATCACCTACTTTCACTGAACCTGATGAAATCGTGCCCGCAAAACCACGGAAATCGAGATTAGGACGGTTTACATACTGAACAGGGAAACGGAAATCACCTTCGCCTTTCTCATGGTCAACATCAACAGTCTCAAGTAGCTCAAGCAGAGATGGACCTTCAAACCAACTTAGGTTCTGTCCTTTCTCTACTACGTTGTCGCCTTCTAGCGCTGACAACGGAATGATTTGGATATCCGTCTCACCCGCTAGGTTTTCTGAGAACTGTAAGTACTCATCACGGATCTCTTCAAAACGTTCTTGTGAGTAATCCACCAAGTCCATTTTGTTGATAGCGACAACAAAGTGTTTCAAACCCAGTAGGTTAGAAATGAATGAGTGACGACGCGTTTGGTCCAACACTCCTTTACGTGCATCAACCAGAATCACAGCCAAATCACAGGTCGATGCACCTGTTGCCATGTTACGCGTGTATTGCTCATGCCCTGGCGTATCAGCAATGATGAACTTACGTTTCTGCGTCGAGAAATAACGGTAAGCCACATCAATGGTGATGCCCTGCTCGCGTTCTGCTTGTAGACCATCTACCAGCAATGCCAAATCTGGCTTTTCACCCGTGGTGCCTACGCGTTGGCTATCCGAGTGAACCGCAGCTAGCTGATCTTCATAAATTTGTTTTGAGTCGTGGAGTAAGCGACCGATTAGGGTACTTTTACCGTCATCTACCGAGCCACAAGTCAGGAATCTAAGTAACGACTTGTACTGGTGTTGTTTTAAATAGCCTTCAATACCAAGCTCGGCTAACTGAGCTTCAACTGCACTGTTCATTATCTTTCCTTAGATCCTTTAGAAGTAACCTTGACGTTTCTTAAGCTCCATCGATCCTGACTGATCGTGGTCGATCGCACGACCTTGGCGCTCACTTGAGGTTGCCACCAGCATTTCTTCGATGATGCCTGTTAGCGTGTTTGCTTCAGACTCAATCGCGCCAGTCAGTGGGTAACAACCCAAAGTACGGAAACGAACACTCTTCTCTTCAATCACTTCACCTGGTTCTAGCTCCATGCGGTCATCGTCTACCATGATCAGCATGCCATCACGCTCAACAACCGGTCGCTTGTCTGCAAGGTACAGAGGCACAATCTCGATGTTTTCTAGGTAGATGTATTGCCAGATATCCAGCTCAGTCCAGTTTGAAAGTGGGAACACACGAATGCTTTCCCCTTTGTTTACTTGACCGTTGTATGTTTTCCAAAGCTCCGGACGTTGGTTTTTCGGATCCCAGGTATGGTTCTTATCGCGGAATGAGTACACGCGCTCTTTTGCACGTGACTTCTCTTCATCACGACGTGCACCACCGAATGCCGCATCAAAACCATACTTGTTCAGAGCTTGCTTCAAACCTTGAGTCTTCATGATGTCAGTATGCTTTGAAGAGCCGTGCACAAATGGGCTACAACCCATTGCTAGACCTTCTGGGTTCTTATGAACCAAAAGCTCAAAGCCGTATTTCTCAGCGGTACGATCACGAAACTCGATCATCTCGCGGAATTTCCAATCCGTATCTACGTGCAGTAGTGGGAATGGAATTTTGCCTGGGTAGAAGGCTTTACGCGCAAGATGCAACATGACTGATGAATCTTTACCAATCGAATACATCATGACTGGGTTATCGAACTCAGCCGCAACTTCGCGGATGATATGAATACTCTCCGCTTCGAGTTGTTTAAGGTGAGTTAAACGTTGTTGGTCCATGTTTTGTCTTTCCTTTTTAAGCTTGAAGGCTCATTAGTCCCTAATCTTTGGTCTGAAATTATATGGAGCTGGCAATAGCACTTTTGTTGAATTCAGTACTAGACAAAAACCAGTCCAACTTTTGAGACAGACGCACAACTTCGCCGACAACAATCAAAGACGGAGCTTGAGCTTCTTTAGATAATTCAGATAGTTGAGAAAGTTCTCCGGTGAAAACTTTTTGCTGGATTTGCGTACCGCGCTCGATGATGGCGATAGGGGTTGAGGCTGCCCTACCATGTTTGATGAGCTGATTCTGAATATAGTGTGATTTCATCAGTCCCATGTAGATCACTAAAGTCTGATTCCCGCGCGCTAATGTCGACCAGTCCATGTCGTCACTTTCTTCTTTAAGATGACCCGTAACAAACAGTGCTGACTGCGCGTAATCACGATGCGTCAGCGGGATCCCGGCATAAGCAGTCGCACCCGCAGCGGCAGTAATGCCCGGAACTACTTGGAAACGAACACCGGCATCAGCCAAAACTTCCAATTCTTCACCACCGCGACCAAACACAAATGGATCGCCACCTTTAATGCGCACCACTTTGTAGCCTTGCTTGGCAAAGTCCACCAGCAATTGGTTAGTCTTTTCTTGCGGCACACTGTGGTGACCAGCACGTTTACCCACGCACACCAAAATGGTTTCGCTTGGAATTAGCGCCATGATCTCGTCAGACACTAGGTAGTCGTAAAGCACGACGTCAGCCTGTTGTAGGCAGTTAAGTGCTTTCAGTGTTAACAGCTCAGGGTCACCCGGACCGGCACCAACAAGGGCAACTTCACCTGGTTGAAGAGATTGCTTGCTAAAACGCGGAAGATCGGCAGCTCGGTTATTCGAAACCAGCCGAGGCTTGTTGATTGGAAAATTCGTTACTGAATCGTTAACTGCCATGTGCTTGCTCATCATCCATTGATATCGTTATGGATGGCATTATGGCGGTGGGTTTATATTACCGGAAATTCTAAAATTTCATTTTTTATTCAAAAAACTGCTAAGAAGCTTTTGTTAGGTCTCATTCAAAATGGTGAAAAAGGCATCACTTTGACACTTTCCTCCGCATTTAATTGCCTAATGTTCACAGTTTTCTGCATCTTAGCCTGAGCTTGCACTAATATTTGTTACATTACGCTGTACGACCCCTCTATCCCATTTAATTGGAGCACCTCATGAAAATGGCAGTTAATCCCGTATCCGTCGCAGTTTTAAGCGGTATGTTGACGCTTGCAGGTCCAGCAATGGCGGACACTATTAAGCTACGTATTATCGAAACCACCGATATTCACACCAATGTGATGGATTACGACTACTACAAAGATCAGCCCTCTCAACAAATCGGTCTTAGCCGTGCGGCGACACTGGTTAAGCAAGCTCGTGAAGAAGCTGTAAACAGTGTATTGGTCGACAATGGCGACTTGATTCAAGGCAGCCCGATGGGCGATTACATGGCAGCGAAAGGGATTAACGCTGGCGAAATCCACCCGGTATACAAAGCGATGAACCAGTTGGATTACGATGTAGGTAACATTGGTAACCATGAATTCAACTACGGTCTTGAGTTCCTGAAAAACTCTATCGACGGTGCGAACTTCCCTTATGTTAGTGCTAACGTTTTCGACAAGAAGACAGGTGAGCACTACTTCAAACCTTATCTCATTAAAACGCACACGTTTAAAGACACCGACGGTCAAAGCCACGAAATCAAAGTGGGCTACATCGGCTTCGTACCACCGCAAATCATGGTGTGGGATAAGAAAAACCTAGAAGGTAAAGTTTTCGCTGAAGACATCACTGAGACTGCGAAAAAGTTGGTTCCTCAGATGAAGAAAGAAGGTGCTGACGTAATTGTGGCGATTCCACACTCGGGCATTTCGACTGACCCATACAAGCTCGGCGCTGAAAACTCGGTTTACTATCTCACAGAAGTTGAAGGCATTGATGCGATTGCATTTGGTCACTCTCACGCCGTGTTCCCAGGTAAAGACTTTGCCAAGCTACAAGGCGTCGACAACGCAAAAGGCACAATTAATGGCGTAACCGCAGTCATGCCAGGTCGCTGGGGTAGCCACGTTGGCGTAATGGACTTGATGCTGAAAGAAAAAGACGGCAAATGGCAAGTTGTTGAGGGTCAATCTGAAGCTCGCCCTATCTTCGACAAAGCCAACAAAAAGTCGTTGGCGGAAGCCGATAAAGGCATCGTGGATGCACTTGTTGATGACCACAAAGGCACACGTGAATTCGTCAATCAGCCAATCGGTAAAGCAAATGATGTGATGTACAGCTTCCTAGCACTTGTACAAGATGATCCAACGATTCAAATCGTAAACCTTGCTCAAAAAGATTACGTGGAACGCTTTATCCAAGGCGACCCAAATCTTGCAGACATTCCAGTACTAAGCGCAGCTGCACCATTTAAAGTGGGCGGACGTAAAGACGATCCAAATGGCTTCACGGAAGTAGAGTCCGGCCAGCTGACTTTCCGTAATGCCGCGGATCTTTACTTATACCCGAATACGCTGGTAGCAATGAAGGTTAAAGGCAAAGAAGTTCACGAATGGCTAGAGTGTAGCGCGGGTCAGTTCAACCAGATTGATGTCAACAGCACCAAACCTCAGTCTTTGTTGAATTGGGATAACTTCCGCACTTATAACTTCGACGTGATTGATGGTGTGAACTACCAAATCGATGTCACTCAACCACCGAAGTACGATGCAAGTTGTAACGTGATCAACCCAGACTCACAACGTATCGTGAACCTGACTTATAACGGAAAACCGGTGGATCCGAAGCAAGACTTCATCATTGCAACCAACAACTACCGTGCTTACAGCGCGACTTTCCCAGGCACTGGTCCGGATTTCATCGCATTTGATTCTCCAGATGAGAACCGCTCAGTAGTTGCTGCTTACATCTCTCGCATCAGTAAAGAGCAAGGTGAAGTAACACCAAGTGCAGATAACAACTGGTCTTTCGCGCCAATCAAATCGGATAACAAACTTGATGTTCGCTTTGAAACCTCACCAAGTGATAAAGCTGCGCAGTTCATCAAAGAGAAAGGGCAATACCCGATGAAACGTGTCGCAACTGACGAAGTTGGTTTCGCGATTTACCAAATCGACCTGAATAAATAAGGGGTATGCCCAAGTAACCTCGAGATGCTAGGTTCTGCGAGAATGACTTGGGTATACTTGACAATGATTTCAAGCGGCTCTCATGAGCCGCTTTTTTGTTATCAGTAAAAAACGTTAGAATGAGAAAAACCGTTTCTGAGTTATCACATGCACAGCGATCTTTTTTCAGACTTAATCAATCATGGCTTCCTCGAAAATGAGGCAAATCAGCTTATTGAACATGGGCAACAGCTTGAACTGCCAACGCGCCATATTCTCAATCACCAAGGTGAGTTCAGCTCGCACATCTACTTTGTATTAGAGGGATTGTGCCACGCCAGTTATCTGACCGACAAAGGGAAGGAATTCAGTAAAGAGTTCTACTGGGAAAAAGATTGGGTGATTGGCTTTGAAGGGCTTATCAAAAATCAGCCTTCGCCGTATTTATTGGAAACGCTGACACCTTGTCATCTGTTTTGCTTACCGGTTGAAGTGCTACATCAGTGGCGTGAAGAAAAGCATCCTATCTACTTAAAGCTGCTCGAAGCGCAACTGATGCATAAAGAAAACAAAGAACGTTTTATGTTGCTTTACTCACCAGAAGAACGTTACCAACTGTTTTGTCAACACTATCCAGACTTAGAACAGCGCATTACCGATAGCCAGATTGCCGCTTACTTGGGGATTACCGCGATCAGTCTTAGCCGAATTAAGTCGCGCTTAAAGAAAGGCAATGAATAAGATCAGGTAGGCTGGAAAAAACAAAGGCGCTCAATGTCGAGCGCCTTTGCATTAAATGAGGTTCTGCTTACTTCAGAATACGAGCACGGAATTGACGACCTTTCATCTTACCGTTACTGATAGTTTGCAGTGCTTTCTTCGCCACAGATTTCTCTACCGCGACATAAGAGCGCATCGCCATTAACTGGATCTTACCCACTTGTGCACCCGTGATACCATTTTTACCAGTCAAACAGCCAAGGATGTCACCCGCACGTACTTTCTGTTTCTTACCGCCATCGATATTAATCGTCACCATCTTCGCTTGGTATGGCTGCTGAGTTGATTTCGCTGGCAGTGTTGCTGGTACCACATCCATATCTAGGTACTCTTCAATACGAGCTACACGTAGACCATCTTTCTCACCAAAGAAGCTGAACGCCAGACCTTTGCTGCCCGCACGACCAGTACGACCAATACGGTGAACGTGTACTTCAGGGTCACGAGACAGTTCGAAGTTAAATACTGCATCAAGGTTGTCGACGTCTAAACCACGCGCCGCCACGTCTGTTGCAACAAGGATAGACACACTCTTGTTGGCAAACTGTACCAGAGCTTGGTCGCGTTCACGTTGTTCTAGATCGCCATGAAGGTCCACCACACTGAAGCCTTTGTGATGCAGTTCATCTGCCACATTCTGTACTTCTTTCTTGGTATTACAGAACACTACTGCTGACTCTGGCTGGTGCGTCAGTAGTAGGTTTGCCAGAGCTTCATCGCGCGCTTCTGAACCTTCAACGTTGTAAAAGTATTGCGCGATGCTCGACGTATCATGTGTCGATTCTACTTTGATCATCTCTGGCGATTGCATAATACGTTGAGCAATCTGTTCGATCTTCTCTGGGAAAGTCGCACTGAATAGCAGTGTTTGACGTTGCTTCGGTGCTGCATCAATGATCGCATCGAGTGCGTCTTGGAAGCCCATTTCCAGCATGCGGTCTGCTTCATCTAGAACCAGCGTGTTTAGCTCTTCTAGGTTAATGCGACCTTTCTCTAGGTGATCAAGGATACGACCGGGCGTACCTACCAGAATATGCGCGCCATGCTCTAGTGAACCGATTTGCGGTCCCATTGGCATACCACCACACAATGTCAGTACTTTAATGTTGTGAATACCACGACCTAACGTACGGATCTCTTTCGCCACCTGATCAGCCAGTTCACGCGTTGGGCACAACACCAAAGATTGTACACGGAAGCGCTTCACGTTTAGGTTGGACAATACGCCCAGACCAAATGCCGCGGTTTTACCTGAGCCTGTTTTGCCCTGACCAATCACATCACGCTGATTCAAAATCGCAGGTAAGCTCAACGCTTGAATTGGCGTCATATGGGTGTAGTTCAATGATTCAAGCGTCTCTAGTAGCGCTGGATTAAGCCCTACTTGGTCAAAAGTTTGTTTGCTCACAGGGAAATATCCTCAGGTGGGATGAAAAAGAGGGCACATTATCGCCAGATTTGTCACGAAGACCAGTGAAAATTAACCATTGTTAATGAGTAATAGCAGAAAACGACGTAAAGTCAGCTGCATTCGCTCATTAATGGATATTGAAAATGATCAACTGGACTGCCCTACCTTTCTCTCAACTGACGACGACACAACTCTACGAGATGCTGCGCTTGCGCGTTGATGTCTTTGTGGTGGAGCAAACCTGTCCTTATCCAGAGCTAGATGGAAAAGATACACTGGAAGGCGTTTTTCACCTATTAGGTTACAAAGGAGATGAACTGGTTGCCTGTGCTCGCCTATTGCCTGCAGGTACCACCTACGACAATGTCAGTATTGGTCGTGTAGTAACCAAGCAAAGCGCTCGTGGTGGTGGTCTTGGACATGAACTGCTTGAGCAAGCCCTGCAACATTGCCAACAGCTTTGGGCAGGTAAAACGATAGATATCGGCGCACAGGAACACCTGATGGCTTTCTATGCGAGTCATGGTTTTGAAGTTATTTCCGAAAGCTACCTTGAGGATGGTATCCCTCATGTGGATATGCGCCGAGTAAGCTAAATGTCACCCCATCATCTGGCGTTACTATTACTGGTTATCGGCAACTTGGCGGCGTCACTCTCCGATGTCGCCGTTAAACTGATTGAAGGCGGCATTAGCCCGTTCCAATATATGTTTGTGCGCCAGTTGGCTTCACTGCTGCTCATCCTACCTTTCTATCTCAGACAACAACCGGATAAACGTAGCCTAAAGCAAGCACCTATTACCTTGTTGCGAGCGCATCTAATATTAATTGGTAGCGGATGTATGATGGTTGCGGTGACTCACCTCCCTCTGGCAACTGCAAACGCGGTTTTTTACGCAGCGCCGATTTTAATGTTGCCGCTGTCGATATTGTTCCTCAAAGAGCATCCTCCACTAAGTAAAATCTTGCTCACTTGCTTCGGGTTCCTTGGTGTCTTAGTGGTGCTCAGGCCGGATCATTTTCATTGGGCTGCACTATTTGCACTCGGCACGGCGACCACACTGGCGATGTTTAATATATTGGTAAGAAAGCTACCCAGTGAACAGTCTGTCGTCACCACACTTTGGTGGACCACGCTGTTCTCGCTGCCTATATCGGCGATAATGGCTTGGTTTTATTGGCAGCCGATTAGTTGGCAAGAACTGACACTAGTTGTCGCAAGTGCAGTGTGCATCTTAAGCTATAACGGCTTGGCAGTAATGGCATATCAAAAAGCTCCAGCCGGAGAAATTGCTTTAGCAGAATACTCTGGCTTAGTGTTCGTAACACTCTTTGGGATATGGTGGTTTGACGAGATTCCAGATTGGCTGACTGCAATAGGGATCCTGATGATCGTATTACCGCTCTTACCATGGAATAAGAGAAGACAACTTGCCAATCAACAGGCACAAGATTGAGTTCCAGCAGCAAGTAAGCTGACAGACATAAAAAAGACGCGAATCATCGCGCCTTTAGAATGCTTGCTAGTGAACGTTATTTATTACGTCCGAATGTCCCGTCAGATAAACGGAAGAACATCACCGACTCACCACTTTTCTCAAGTTGAAGCATATCTAATTTGCCATCGTCAGCGAGCTTGAAGCGCACCAATTGACCTTGCTTGATTCGACTTAAAGGCTTGTCGCTACCTTCAATTTTAACTAGGGCGTTTAAGTCCGCCATTGGCAGTTGATTACTGCGGAATACTTGGGCCAGTGTATCGCCGTTCTTTACCGTGTACTCTTTCCATTGCTCAGACTTTGGTTCTGAGTTTTGTGCAGAACGCTGCTCACTCAAGCTTTGTGCATTCAATTGAATGGCAATACGTTGATTCTCAACTTGAGTATCATCGATAAGTGCTTCAGTATCTTTTGGCACTGGAATGATCAGAAGCACCAACACCACAGGCACCAATACCATTAGTGCACGTTGATGTAGTTTTGGAAGACGGTGCCAAAACTGAGTGACAGGCTCGATCCTCTCCTGCCACTTCTCTTTGCTAAACGGCTGCTTCCAATCGATAGCAGCGAACTTTTGTTTCATCAATTCGACGTGGTCGACTTGCTGCTTTTTCTTTCTGCGACGATTCATTCTGATGAGTCCCTTAATGCTTCTAATCTCAGTATAAAAATACCAGCGCGGAGAGTATATGTTTTTCGCCAAAGTAAAATGTAATTTGGCGTAAATTAGCAGAAATTTCACTTGGAGTAAGAGATAAGTCACACCCTCTGCTCCAGAATGCGACATTCGAGCTCAATCATTTAAACCGAGGCTCGAACCTGATATCCTGTGCCTTTATCACTCCTAACAAGAGCGACATTCATGTCTGAAATTAAATTTGAAACTGCAGAACAGAAAGCTAGCTACGGTATTGGTCTGCAAATGGGTCAGCAACTAGCTGGTTCTGGTCTAGAAGGTCTTAGCGTTGACGCTATCGCTGCTGGTATTGCAACGGCACTAACTGGTGACATGCCATCTATCGAAATCGATGAGATCAACAACGCGCTTCAAGAGCTACACACTCGTGCAGAAGCAGCTCGTCAAGAAGCAGCTAAAGCAGCAGCAGCTGACGGCGAAGCGTTCCTAAAAGATAACGCTCTACGTCCAGAAGTAAACGTTCTTGAGTCTGGTCTTCAGTACGAAATCATCACTGAAGGTACTGGTGAAATCCCAACAGCGGCGTCTCAAGTACGTGTTCACTACCACGGTGAGCTAACTGACGGCACTGTATTCGACAGCTCTGTATCTCGCGGTCAACCTGCTGAGTTCCCAGTAACTGGCGTAATCAAAGGCTGGGTTGAAGCTCTTCAACTAATGCCTGTTGGCTCTAAGTGGAAACTATACATCCCACAAGACCTAGCATACGGTGAGCGTGGCGCAGGTGCTGCAATCCCTCCATTTGCAGCTCTAGTATTCGAAGTAGAACTACTAGACATCCTATAATTGAGACCATTCTCAATAGCAAATTCGAAGCGGCGCACACTAGCGCCGCTTTTTTTGTCTAGAATAAACAGACTTGAGCTCAATAACCTTACGTCTCAGTAATCTCAAGAAGTAAACAAACAATAATAATCGCAAGCCACATGGAGGTATTATGCGTAAAACACTCCTCACCTTAGCTCTGCTGTCAATGAATATTAGTACAGCTCACGCTTTTCTTGATGCCGTGACCGACAAAGATAACCAAGAAGGTTTAATGGACATGGTTAGCCAAGGTATGAATGCGGAGTCCTCTCCAATCACAGATTTACTAACGAGCCAATTACCAGTTTCGACTGAACAAGCCGCTGGCGGCACAAGTGCATTATTAGCTTTGGCACAAAGCCAACTGTCAGATCAAAATAGCAGTGAACTAAAATCTCTGATCCCAGGGATGTCGAGTTTGGATGGCGCACAAAGCTTGCTAGGTAATATCGAAAGTTTAAGCGCGGTACAAAGCACTTTTGACAAATTGGGGTTAGACCCTTCAATGATCAGTCAATTTGCGCCGGTGATACTGGGCTATTTAGGCGACCAAGGGGCAAGCGAGGGCTTACTCAAGTCACTAAGTGGATTGTGGAGTTCAGGCAGCTAAGAAGTTTCGCCTAAACATAAATTAAGACTAAAGATTCGATTATCAAAGATTAGTTTGAGAGGGGAGACGGAAAACTCAATTTGTTTCGCTTTCAAATACGACAGATACAAAAAAGCCGAGCTAATGCTCGGCTTTTTTTGTTCTTACGAACTGAGATTACTCAGCAGCTTCTTCAGCAGCTGGGCGATCTACAAGCTCAATGTAAGCCATTGGAGCTTTATCACCAGCACGGAAGCCAGCTTTTAGGATACGAGTGTAACCGCCCTGACGAGCAGCAAAACGTGGACCTAGTTCGTTAAACAGTTTTGCAACTACTTCGTTGTCACGAGTACGTGCAAATGCTAGACGACGGTTAGCAACACTGTCAGTCTTAGCTAGTGTAATCAAAGGCTCAACTACGCGACGTAGCTCTTTTGCTTTTGGCAAAGTAGTCTTGATAACTTCATGACGTACTAGAGAGCTAGCCATGTTGCTGAACATCGCTTTACGATGTGAGCTGTTGCGGTTGAGTTGACGACCACTCTTACGATGGCGCATGACCTAATCCTTCTAACTAGTATCGATTAATCTTCAGCGATTGATGCAGGTGGCCAGTTTTCTAGGCGCATGCCCAGAGACAGACCACGTGACGCAAGTACGTCTTTAATCTCAGTAAGAGATTTTTTACCGAGGTTAGGCGTTTTAAGTAGCTCAACCTCAGTACGTTGTACTAGATCACCGATGTAGTGAATCGCTTCTGCTTTCAGACAGTTAGCAGAGCGAACTGTTAGTTCAAGATCGTCTACAGGACGCAGTAGGATCGGATCGAATTCTGGCTTCTCTTCCTTCTCCTCAGGTACACGTACATCACGAAGATCTACGAACGCATCCAATTGTTCAGCTAGGATAGTAGCTGCACGACGGATTGCTTCCTCAGGTTCTAGAGTACCGTTTGTTTCCATATCGATAACAAGCTTGTCTAGATCAGTGCGCTGTTCTACACGAGCTGCTTCTACAGCGTAGGCAATTTTGTCTACTGGGCTGTAAGTAGCATCTACTAGTAGGCGACCGATTGGACGCTCGTCTTCTTCGTTATGGATACGCGCAGAAGCTGGAACATAACCACGACCACGTTCAACTTTGATACGCATTGCGATCTCAGCGTTGTCATCCGTTAGGTGACAAATAACGTGTTCAGGGTTAGCGATCTCTACATCACCGTCATGGGTGATGTCACCTGCAACCACAGGGCCCGAGCCTGATTTGTTCAAAGTAATGAACACTTCATCTTTGCCTTCAGCTACGCGCACTGCCAAACCTTTAAGGTTTAGAAGGATTTCAAGAATATCTTCTTGTACGCCTTCTTTAGTGCTGTACTCATGAAGTACGCCTTCGATTTCTACTTCTGTCACTGCACAACCAGGCATAGAAGATAGAAGAATGCGGCGAAGTGCATTACCTAGAGTATGACCAAAGCCACGCTCTAATGGCTCAAGAGTTACTTTTGCGTGAGTCGAGCTGATTTGTTCGATGTCAACTAGACGTGGCTTAAGAAATTCTGTTACAGAACCCTGCATTGTGTCCTCTCTTTAGTTTAAACCTTACTTAGAGTAAAGCTCGACGATCAATTGTTCGTTGATGTCAGCTGATAGATCAGAACGCTCAGGCATACGCTTGAATGTACCTTCCATCTTGCCACCATCTACTTCAATCCAAGTTGGTTTTTCACGTTGTTCAGCAACTTCTAGAGCTGCTTTGATACGAGCTTGCTGTTTAGCTTTCTCGCGGATAGAAACAACGTCATTAGCCGCTACTTTGAAAGAAGGAACGTTTACAACTTTACCGTTAACTAGGATAGCTTTGTGGCTAACTAGCTGACGTGCTTCTGCGCGAGTTGCGCCAAAGCCCATGCGGTAAACTACGTTATCAAGACGACCTTCAAGAAGCTGAAGTAGGTTTTCACCTGTGTTGCCTTTAAGACGCGCAGCTTCTTTGTAGTAGTTACGGAATTGTTTTTCTAGAACGCCGTACATACGACGAACTTTTTGCTTCTCACGAAGCTGAACGCCATACTCAGATAGACGACCGCGACGAGCGCCGTGTACACCTGGTGCGTTATCAATTTTACACTTGGTATCGATCGCGCGAACACCAGACTTAAGGAATAAGTCAGTGCCTTCACGACGGCTAAGCTTCAGCTTAGGACCCAAATATCTTGCCATGATCTTTCTCCAGTAATCTAAAAAACGTTATACGCGACGTTTCTTAGGTGGACGACAACCGTTATGAGGGATTGGTGTAGCATCAACGATGTTTGTGATGCGGAAACCAGCTGCGTTCAGAGCGCGAACAGTAGATTCACGACCTGGACCAGGACCCTTAACCATAACTTCCAAGTTCTTTAGACCGTATTCTTTAGCCATTTCAGCACAACGCTCAGCAGCAACCTGTGCAGCGAACGGAGTAGACTTACGAGAACCACGGAAACCAGAACCACCTGCAGTAGCCCAAGCTAGAGCGTTACCTTGACGGTCAGTAATGGTTACGATTGTGTTATTGAAAGAAGCATGGATGTGCGCAACGCCATCTGCAACTTGCTTGCGTACGCGCTTACGAGCGCGAGTTGGTTGTTTAGCCATTGTACTCTACCTTCCCGATTATTTCTTGATCGGCTTACGCGGACCCTTACGGGTGCGAGCGTTGGTTTTAGTACGCTGTCCACGTAGTGGTAGACTGCGACGATGACGAAGACCACGGTAACAGCCAAGGTCCATAAGACGCTTGATGTTCATAGATACTTCACGACGTAGATCACCTTCTACAGTGTACTTAGCTACACCATCACGCAGTTGATCGATCTGCTCTTCAGTTAGTTCACTGATCTTAACATCTTCAGCAATACCCACTTCAGCTAGGATAGCTTGAGAGCGAGTTTTACCGATGCCGTAGATCGCCGTTAGAGCGATTACAGCGTGTTTCTGATCAGGAATGTTAATGCCTGCTATACGGGCCATTATTCACTCCTAAGTGTTTCTATAAAAGAATTAGCCGCAGCAAAGCCCGTTATGGATACGCTGCGGAGTACTACTTCTTTTGCACGCAAAAGGTAGGCCGAGGAATATACTCGACCTAACCTTCATTTTCAAGTAAAAATTTCTGCTAATTAGCCTTGGCGCTGTTTGTGCTTTGGCTCACTGCAAATCACGCGAACAACACCGTTGCGCTTGATTACTTTACAGTTACGGCAGATTTTTTTAACGGAAGCACGAACTTTCATTGCTAAACTCCGTAATTGAAACTGAGTCTACCGTCGAATTAACGACCGTAGCCTTTCAGATTCGCTTTCTTCAACACAGAATCATACTGTTGAGACATCAGATGAGTCTGTACCTGTGCCATAAAGTCCATGATAACAACTACTACGATAAGTAGTGATGTACCGCCGAAGTAGAAACGTACGTTCCACGCGACCATCATGAACTCGGGAATCAGACAGATAAAGGTAATGTACAGTGCACCCGCTAGGGTTAAACGTGTCATCACTTTATCAATGTACTTAGCTGTCTGCTCACCTGGGCGGATACCGGGTACGAATGCACCGGACTTCTTCAAGTTATCTGCTGTTTCACGCGGGTTGAATACCAACGCCGTGTAGAAGAAACAGAAGAAAATAATCGCTGCTGCATAAAGCATTACATACAGCGGTTGACCTGGGCTAAGAGCCAAAGACACGTCAGTTAACCAACCGAACGCGCTGCTCTCACCGTTCTGACCAAACCACTGAGCCAGTGTTCCTGGGAACAGGATAATACTTGATGCAAAAATCGCTGGAATAACACCCGCCATATTAATTTTAAGTGGCAAGTGCGAGCTTTGCGCAGCAAATACTTTACGACCTTGTTGACGCTTAGCGTAGTTAACGACGATTCGGCGTTGACCACGTTCCATGAAAACAACGAAGTAAATTACTGCAAAAGCTAATACCGCGATTAGCAACAGAAGAAGTACATGCAATTCACCTTGACGCGCTTGCTCGATTGTTTGACCGATTGCAGAAGGCAATCCAGCAACAATACCTGCAAAAATCAGAATGGAAATACCATTACCGATTCCTCGCTCTGTAATTTGTTCACCTAACCACATTAGGAACATGGTACCAGTTACTAAACTTACGGTAGCAATTAGCGTAAACATGGTTTGGTTCATAACAACCAGATTATCGACCATGTTTGGTAAGCCTGTTGCAATACCAATAGCTTGGAATGTTGCAAGTACAAGCGTGCCGTAGCGTGTATATTGGCTGATCTTACGACGGCCTGCTTCACCCTCTTTTTTGAGTTCCGCTAACGCTGGATGAACTACAGTTAGCAATTGGACAACAATAGAAGCCGAAATATACGGCATGATGCCCAACGCTAATATAGATGCACGCTCAAGAGCACCACCGGAGAACATGTTAAACATTTCAACGATGGTACCTTTTTGCTGTTCGAACAAATCGGCAAGTACAGCAGCGTCAATACCAGGAATCGGCACAAAAGAGCCGGCTCGGAATACTAAAAGTGCACCAATTACGAATAACAAGCGCGACTTTAGTTCACTTAAGCCGCTCTGAGCACTACGAAAATCTTGTCCTGGTTTCTTAGCCATCTGTACCTCGTTCCTCGAGATTATTCCTCGATTTTACCGCCTGCAGCTTCGATTGCAGCTTTAGCGCCTTTAGTCACACGTAGACCTTTAACAGTCACTGCTTTGTTAATCTCACCAGAAAGAACAACTTTTACAAATTCGATGTTCTTAGTGATGATGTTAGCAGCTTTAAGGCTGTTTAGATCAACCACGTCACCAGAAACTTTCGCTAGCTCAGCTAGACGAACTTCAGCAGACACTAGGCTCTTACGAGAAGTGAAACCGAATTTTGGTAGACGTTGTTTCAGAGGCATTTGACCGCCTTCGAAACCTGGACGAACTTTACCGCCAGAACGTGATTTTTGACCTTTGTGACCACGGCCACCAGTTTTACCTAGGCCAGAACCGATACCACGACCTACACGCTTAGGAGCGTGCTTAGAGCCAGCAGCCGGTGCAAGAGTATTCAAACGCATTCTGATTACTCCTCAACTTTAACCATGTAGAAAACCTTGTTGATCATACCGCGTACACACGGAGTATCTTCAAGTTCTACTGTATGGTTGATTTTACGAAGACCTAGACCACGCAAAGTAGCTTTGTGCTTTGGTAGGCGGCCAATTGAGCTTTTAGTTTGAGTTACTTTAATAGTTGCCATGGTGTTCTTACTCCGAAATAGCTTCAACAGTTAGACCACGTTTAGCAGCAACCATTTCTGGCGACTTCATGCTACCTAGTGCATCGATCGTTGCACGAACGATGTTGATAGGGTTCGTAGAACCGTATGCTTTAGATAGTACGTTGTGTACACCAGCAACTTCTAGTACTGCACGCATCGCACCACCTGCGATAACACCAGTACCTTCTGCAGCAGGCTGCATGTAAACTTTAGAGCCCGAATGGCGACCTTTCACTGGGTGGTGAAGAGTGCCTTCGTTTAGCGCGATAGTAGTCATGTTACGACGCGCTTTTTCCATTGCTTTTTGAATCGCTGCAGGTACTTCACGAGCTTTGCCGTAACCGAAACCTACACGACCGTTACCGTCACCAACTACTGTTAGTGCAGTGAAGCTCATGATTCGACCGCCTTTAACCGTTTTAGAAACACGGTTAACTGCGATTAGCTTTTCTTGCAAATCATTCGCTTGAACTTGTTGTTCTTTAGCCATCTTCCAACCCTACCTTAGAATTTCAGACCAGCTTCGCGAGCAGATTCTGCTAGCGCCGCTACTCGACCGTGGTATTGGAAACCAGAACGATCAAATGCAACTGCAGTTACGCCTTTTTCAAGAGCGCGCTCAGCAACAGCTTTACCTACTGCTTTAGCTGCATCAACGTTACCAGTGTATTTCACTTGCTCACGGATCGCTTTTTCTACAGTAGAAGCTGCTGCGATAACCTCAGAGCCATTAGCCGCGATAACCTGTGCGTACACGTGACGAGGAGTACGGTGTACAACTAGGCGAGTCGCACCCAGTTCTGCAATCTTACGACGTGCACGTGTAGCACGACGGATGCGAGATGCTTTCTTATCCATAGTGTTACCTTACTTCTTCTTAGCTTCTTTAGTACGCACATTTTCATCTGCGTAACGAACACCTTTACCTTTGTAAGGCTCAGGTTGACGGTAAGAACGAATGTCAGCCGCAACTTGACCAACTAGTTGCTTATCACAACCAGTGATGATGATTTCAGTTTGGCTTGGACATTCAGCTTTAATACCCGCTGGCAACTCGTGCTCAACTGGGTGAGAGAAGCCTAGTGTTAGACCTACAGCGTTGCCTTTGATAGCAGCACGGTAACCAACACCTTTAAGAGTTAGCTTCTTAGTAAAGCCTTCAGTAACACCAACAACCATGTTGTTAACTAGAGCGCGAGCTGTACCAGCTTGTGCCCATGCGTTAGCAACACCTTCTTTAGGACCGAAAGTTAGGTTGTTTTCTTCCTGAGCGATTACTACAGCGTTGTTAAGAACGCGAGATAGTTCGCCCTTAGCACCTTTTACAGTGATTTCTTGGCCGTTTAGTTTCACCTCTACGCCAGCTGGAATAGCGACAGGTGCTTTAGCAACACGAGACATATTCTACTCCTATTAAGCTACGTAGCAGATGATTTCACCACCAAGACCTGCTTTACGTGCAGCGCGGTCTGACATAAGACCCTTGGA
Organism: Vibrio sp. L85; assembly: GCF_963871815.1. Taxonomy (NCBI): domain Bacteria; kingdom Pseudomonadati; phylum Pseudomonadota; class Gammaproteobacteria; order Vibrionales; family Vibrionaceae; genus Vibrio; species Vibrio sp. L85. The sequence continues at coordinate 20,994 of NZ_CAWMYL010000234.1, read as the reverse complement.
AGTAGAAACGATAGCAATACCAAGACCACCCATTACAGAAGGAAGTTGATCTTTCTTCTTGTAAACACGTAGACCTGGACGAGAAACACGTTTAAGTTGCTCGATTACTGGTTTAGCTTGGAAGTACTTAAGAGTAACTTCTAGCTCAGGTTTTGCTTCGCCTTCAACAGCGAAGTCAACGATGTAACCTTCAGCTTTTAGTAGTGCAGCGATTGCAACTTTAAGCTTTGAAGAAGGCATTTTAACAGCAACTTTGTTTGCTGCCTGACCGTTACGAACACGGGTCAGCATATCCGAAATCGGATCTTGCATGCTCATATGATTTACTCCAAATGATTAAGTGGCAATTACCAGCTAGCCTTACGAAGACCCGGAATCTCGCCTTTCATGCAAGCTTCACGAACCTTAATACGGCTTAGACCGAACTTACGTAGGTAACCGTGTGGACGACCAGTTTGGTTACAACGGTTGCGCTGACGTGATGCACTTGAATCACGTGGAAGAGATTGCAGTGTAAGAACCGCATTCCAACGATCTTCTTCAGATGCGTTTACATCGCTGATGATAGCTTTTAGCGCTGCACGCTTTTCAGCGAACTTAGCTACTAGCTTCGCACGTTTTGCTTCACGTGCTTTCATTGAATTTTTAGCCATAACAGTAACCCTTCACCTTACTTACGGAATGGGAAGTTAAAGGCAGCCAGCAGAGCACGGCCTTCCTCATCAGTACCAGCAGACGTCGTAATAGTGATGTCTAGACCGCGTACTCGATCAACTTTATCAAAGTCGATTTCCGGGAAGATGATTTGCTCGCGAACGCCCATGCTGTAGTTACCGCGACCGTCAAAAGACTTAGCGCTAACACCACGGAAGTCACGTACTCGTGGAAGAGCGATCGAAATTAGACGCTCAAGAAAATCCCACATACGTTCGCCACGCAAGGTTACTTTACAACCGATAGGGTAGCCTTCACGGATTTTGAAACCTGCAACAGATTTACGAGCTTTAGTGATAAGTGGCTTTTGACCAGAGATCGTTGCCATATCAGCAGCTGCGTTTTCTAGCAGTTTCTTATCGTTGATTGCTTCACCAACACCCATGTTTAGGGTGATTTTCTCGATTCTAGGGACTTGCATGACGCTTGTGTAGCTAAACTGTTTGGTCAGTTCAGCGACTACAGACGACTTGTAGTAATCATGCAGTTTCGCCATAGTAGAACTCCAAATTACTTCTATTAGTTAGAAACGATTTCGTTGTTAGACTTAAAGAAACGAACTTTCTTACCATCTTCAAAACGGAAACCGATACGGTCAGCTTTACCAGTAGCTGCGTTAAAGATCGCCACGTTAGAAACGTCGATTGCTGCTTCTTGCTCTACGATACCGCCTTGGATACCTAGTGCAGGAACAGGTTTCTGGTGTTTCTTAACAAGGTTGATACCTTCAACGATAACTTTACCAGTTGCTAGGACCTTAGTTACTTTACCTTTCTTGCCTTTGTCTTTACCAGCAAGAACGATTACTTCGTCATTACGACGGATTTTAGCTGCCATTTCTACGTGCTCCTTACAGAACTTCTGGAGCCAGTGAAACGATCTTCATGAACTTATCGCCACGAAGTTCGCGTGTCACAGGACCAAAGATACGTGTACCGATTGGTTGCTCAGTGTTGTCGTTCAACAATACACAAGCATTTCGGTCGAAGCGAATGACAGAACCGTCAGGACGACGTACGCCTTTACGGGTGCGCACTACCACCGCCTTCAGAACGTCACCTTTTTTAACTTTACCGCGAGGAATTGCTTCCTTAACAGTAACTTTGATAACGTCACCGATATGTGCATAACGGCGGTGAGAGCCACCCAGAACCTTAATACACATTACGCTGCGTGCGCCTGAGTTATCAGCTGCGTCCAGCATACTTTGCATTTGGATCATGTTAGTGCTCCGCTAAATAATAAAAAAACTAGACCCTCTCGGGTCGGGCTGCCTCTTTAAAAGGGACGCGAATTGTACCACCCTTTTTTGTGATTGGGTAGTCAAAAAATAAACGGCTCCAAAAATAATTTTTGGAGCCGTTTGTCAATCATAGATTGGGGAAGATTACATCTTCGCCTTTTCTACAACTTTAACCAAAGTCCAAGACTTAGTCTTAGACAGTGGACGACACTCTGCGATTTCAACTTTGTCGCCTAGGCCACATTCGTTGTTCTCGTCGTGTGCGTGTACTTTAGTCGTGCGCTTTACGAATTTACCGTAAATTGGGTGTTTAACCATGCGCTCGATAGCAACTACGATAGACTTGTCCATCTTGTCGCTAACAACACGACCTTGTTGAGTACGTTTTACTTCGCTCATTATGCGCCTGCCTTCTCAGTCAAAACAGTTTTCACACGTGCGATATCACGGCGTACAGCTTTCAGAGTATGAGTTTGCTGTAGCTGACCAGTTGCAGCTTGCATGCGCAAGTTGAACTGTTCACGTAGCAAATTCAATAGCTCAGCGTTAAGCTCTTCAACGCTTTTCTCGCGTAGATCTTGTGCTTTCATCACATCACCTGCTTAGTTACAAATGTAGTTTTGAATGGCAGTTTACGAGCCGCTAGGCGGAACGCTTCACGAGCCAATTCTTCAGGTACACCACCCATTTCGTACATAACCTTACCAGGTTGGATTTGGGCTACCCAGTACTCAACGTTACCTTTACCCTTACCTTGACGAACTTCAAGTGGTTTTTCTGTGATTGGTTTGTCTGGGAACACACGGATCCAGATTTTACCTTGACGCTTAACGTGACGTGTCATTGCACGACGTGCCGCTTCAATTTGACGAGCAGTTAGACGACCACGGCCAACAGCTTTAAGACCGAATTCGCCGAAGCTTACATCAGTACCTTTAGCTAGACCACGGTTACGACCTGTCTGAACCTTACGGAACTTAGTACGTTTAGGTTGTAGCATCTGTCGACTCCTTACTTACGGCCTTTACGCTGCTTCTTAGGCTTGTCGCCTTTAGGCTCTACAGCGTTAGCTGCTGGCATACCACCTAGGATCTCACCTTTGAAGATCCAAGTTTTAATGCCGATCACACCGTATTGAGTGTGAGCCGAAGAAGTTGCGTAATCAATGTCTGCACGTAGAGTGTGTAGAGGTACACGACCTTCACGGTACCACTCAGAACGTGCGATTTCAGCGCCGCCTAGACGACCGCTTACTTCTACTTTGATGCCTTTAGCACCTAGACGCATTGCGTTTTGTACCGCGCGCTTCATAGCACGACGGAACATAACACGACGCTCTAGTTGAGACGCGATGCTGTCACCAACAAGTTGTGCATCAAGTTCAGGCTTACGTACTTCAGCGATGTTAATTTGCGCTGGTACACCTGCAATTTTTGCTACAGCTGCGCGTAGTTTCTCAACGTCTTCACCTTTCTTACCGATTACAACGCCTGGACGAGCAGTGTGAATAGTCACACGGATGCTCTTAGCAGGACGCTCGATAACGATGCGTGAAAGAGACGCTTTTTGTAGTTCCTTAGTTAGGAACTGACGTACCTTGAAGTCGCCGTCTAGGTTGTCAGCGAAATCTTTGGTGTTAGCAAACCATGTAGCATTCCAAGGCTTAACGATGCCAAGACGAATACCATTAGGATGTACTTTTTGACCCATTGCTTACTCTCCTAGTCTCTAGCGATCTGCTACAACAACAGTGATGTGGCTTGAACGCTTCAAGATACGATCCGCACGACCTTTAGCACGAGGCATAATACGCTTCATGGTTGGGCCTTCATCTACAAAGATTTTTGCGACATTCAGATCGTCAATATCTGCACCTTCGTTGTGCTCCGCGTTAGCGATAGCAGACTCTAGAACTTTCTTAACTAGAGCAGCAGCTTTTTTGTTGCTGAACGTTAGAATTTCTAGAGCTTGGTCAACAGATTTACCACGAATTAGATCCGCAACTAAGCGAGCTTTCTGAGGCGAAATGCGAGCAAAGTTATGTTTAGCAATAGCTTCCATTATTTACTCCTTAACGCTTCTTAGCTTTCTTATCCGCAGCGTGACCGCGGTAAGTACGTGTTGGTGCGAATTCACCTAGTTTGTGACCGATCATTTCTTCGGTTACGAAAACAGGTACGTGCTGACGACCATTATGGACAGCGATGGTCAAACCGATCATCGATGGGATGATCATTGAACGACGGGACCAAGTCTTAAGTGGCTTTTTGTCTCCGCTTTCCACCGCTTTCTCTACCTTCTTCAGCAAGTGTAGGTCAATAAATGGACCTTTCTTGAGAGAACGTGGCATGGCGATTCCTCTTTATATAGATTACTTGTTACGACGACGTACGATGTACTTGTCAGTGCGTTTGTTCTTACGAGTCTTGAAGCCTTTAGTTGGCATACCCCAAGGAGATACTGGATGACGGCCACCAGAAGTACGACCTTCACCACCACCGTGTGGGTGATCAACCGGGTTCATTACTACACCACGTACGGTTGGACGTACGCCGCGCCAGCGTGAAGCACCAGCTTTACCAAGTTCACGTAGCATGTGCTCAGAGTTACCAACTTCACCGATTGTTGCACGGCCTTCAGAAAGAACTTTGCGCATTTCGCCAGAACGTAGACGGATAGTTACGTACGCACCGTCGCGAGCAACGATTTGAGCGTAAGCACCAGCCGAACGAGCTAGCTGACCACCTTTACCAGGTTTTAGTTCAACGTTGTGTACAGTTGAACCTACTGGGATGTTACGCATTGGTAGAGTGTTACCAGCTTTAATCGGTGCATCAACACCAGATTGGATAACATCACCAGCTTGAACACCTTTAGGTGCTAGGATGTAGCGACGCTCACCGTCTTTGTAAAGAACTAGAGCAATGTTTGCGCTACGGTTTGGATCGTATTCTAGACGCTCAACTGTCGCTGGGATACCGTCTTTAGTACGTTTGAAGTCAACTACACGGTAGTGGTGCTTGTGACCACCGCCGATGTGACGTACTGTGATACGACCGTTGTTGTTACGACCACCGTTCTTAGAGTTTTTCTCTAGAAGTGGTGCGTATGGCTTGCCCTTGTGTAGGTCAGCGTTAACAACTTTAACAACGTGACGACGACCAGGGGAAGTCGGCTTACATTTAACAATAGCCATTCTTAACTACTCCTGTTATTCCGCGCCGCCAACAAAGTCAAGATCTTGACCTTCTTTCAAAGTAACGTACGCTTTCTTAACGTCGCTGCGGCGACCTTGGCGTAGACCTTGACGTTTGGTCTTACCCTTAGTGATAAGAGTATTTACAGACTTAACTTCAACTTCAAAAAGCTTTTCTACAGCTGCTTTGATCTCTTTTTTAGTTGCATCTTTAGCTACTTTGAAAACGATAGTGTTCGCTTTCTCAGCTGCCATAGTTGCTTTTTCAGAGATGTGCGGAGCACGTAGAACTTTTAGGATACGCTCTTCAGTGATCATGCTAGCATCTCCTCAACTTGCTTAACTGCTTCAGCAGTCATTACAACTTTGTCGAACGCGATTAGTGAAACTGGGTCGATACCAGCAACGTCACGTGCGTCAACTTTGTATAGGTTACGAGCAGCTAGGAATAGATTCTCATCTACTTCGCTAGTCACGATTAGAGCGTCAGTTAGCTCAAGCTCTTTAAGCTTAGCAACTAGCTCTTTAGTCTTTGGCGCTTCAACTGAGAAGTTATCAACAACGATTAGACGCTCTTGACGAACTAGCTCAGAAAGAATGCTCTTCATAGCACCGCGGTACATTTTTTTGTTTACTTTTTGGCTGTGATCTTGTGGTTTCGCAGCAAAAGTAACACCACCTGTACGCCAGATTGGGCTACGGATTGTACCAGCACGCGCACGGCCAGTACCTTTTTGACGCCATGGCTTAGCGCCACCGCCAGAAACTTCTGAACGTGTTTTTTGAGCACGTGTACCTTGACGAGCACCTGCTGCAAACGCAACAACTACTTGGTGTACAAGAGCTTCGTTAAACTCACGTCCGAAAGTAGTTTCGGAAACAGTTAGTGCATCAGCACCTTTAACCATTAGTTCCATTACTTACTCCTGAGACGTTATGCTTTAACAGCTGGTTTAACGATCACGTTGCCACCTGTTGAGCCTGGTACTGCACCTTTGATAAGAAGCAGATTGCGCTCAGCGTCAACACGTACGATCTCTAGGTTTTGAGTCGTTACACGCTCAGCACCCATGTGACCTGCCATTTTCTTGCCTTTAAATACGCGACCTGGAGTTTGACATTGGCCAATTGAACCCGGTGCACGGTGAGACAATGAGTTACCGTGAGTCATATCTTGAGTACGGAAGTTCCAACGCTTAACAGCGCCTTGGAAACCTTTACCCTTAGATGTACCAGTAACGTCTACTTTCTTAGTTTCGTTGAATAGTTCAACTGTTAGCTCAGCGCCAACTGCGAACTCTTCACCGTTTTCCAAACGGAATTCCCAAAGACCACGACCAGCTTCAACGCCAGCTTTAGCAAAGTGACCTGCTTCAGCTTTGTTTACGCGGTTAGCTTTCTTAGAACCAGCAGTTACCTGGATTGCAGCGTAGCCATCTGTCTCAAGAGTTTTAACTTGAGAAACACGGTTTGCTTCAACTTCAACAACTGTTACTGGGATAGAAACGCCGTCTTCAGTAAATACGCGGGTCATGCCCACTTTACGACCGATTAGACCAATCATTCTTCTAATCTCCCTTAACCTAGGCTAATTTGAACGTCAACGCCCGCAGCAAGGTCTAGACGCATTAGAGCATCAACAGTTTTGTCTGTTGGCTCAACGATGTCGATTAGACGCTTGTGAGTACGGATTTCGTACTGGTCACGTGCTTTCTTGTTAACGTGTGGAGAGATAAGAACTGTGAAACGCTCTTTACGAGTTGGTAGTGGGATTGGACCACGAACCTGTGCGCCAGTGCGCTTAGCTGTTTCAACGATTTCCGCTGTAGAAGCGTCGATTAGTTTGTAATCGAATGCTTTTAGGCGGATACGGATACGTTGGTTCTGCATGAGACAGAGCTCCAATATTAAAAATTACACAAACAATATCGCCACTCAGACTCGTAAAGACGAGAGAATGCCGATTGATTTATGTGAAACCGTAGCATCCAAGATTAGGACGCATTGTCAGTTAATTTTCGATTAACTACCCCTACATACCAGAGTCACCTCTGGGGATAGTTTTTCCGAAGAAAAGATAGCTAATTGTATTAACCGCGAACATAAGCTGAGTCTACATTACCTCGTAAATCCGAAGATTTACTCGCTCCTCATTGCTCATTGGTTCACAACTGGCTTAACCAGTGCGCTGCATTATACAGATCACACTTTAGGATGCAATAGCCGAGTGAAAAATAATCGAACAAATTTTAGTCGCTCGATTCTCCCCTACTTTTGCGCTAGCCAATAAACAAAAAGGACGCCGAAGCGTCCTTTTTTAAACTGTAATCGTAATAGCGTCTGCTATTATTTCTTACCGCTTGATAGTGCACCGAAACGCTTGTTGAAGCGATCAACACGGCCGCCTGTATCAACGATACGTTGCTTACCAGTGTAGAATGGGTGACACTTGTCACATACGTCTAGGTGGATAGATTCCTTCGCTAGAGTAGATTTGAACTCGAAAGAGTTGCCGCAAGAACAAGTAGCAGTGATTGCTTTGTATTCTGGGTGGATACCAGCTTTCATGGGATAACCTCAATTGTAGGCCGTGTCGCTATACGAGTCTAAGCCGCACACCACACGTAATTAATAATAAAAGTGCGATACCGCATCGACCAATCGCCGAAGCCATATCTCAAGGCGCAGTATAGTAATGAATCACTAAGCTAGGATCAACACATTTGGCAACTTTTTCGCCACTTTTTTCACCAGTACTTTAGTACTGAGAGGAATCTACCCTCATTAAATACCGATCACTCGAATTTCTTAGTACGTTTTAATAGACTATAGCCCTCTTCCCTCTTTTATATAGTAAAGATTCTATGCGTCCATCCATTGCCAGAGTGGCACTGCCAGTCCCTCTCGACAAACAGTTTGATTATGCCATTCCCGGGCATCTGTTTCCGATCATTGGTGGGCGAGTTTCTGTACCTTTTGGGCGTCAAACTTTAGTTGGAATTGTCACCGCGATGGTTAATCACTCTGACTTTCCTAAAGAGCAACTTAAGCCACTTAAAGCTGTATTAGACACCCAACCCGTTTGGTCAGAGAAGCTCTATTCTTTGCTTACTTGGTGTAGTCAGTTTTATCAGTATCCTCTTGGCGACACCTTGCACAATGCTATGCCTGCCGCCCTAAGAAAAGGCAAACCAGCTGACTTCTCAACCTTATACGAGTGGCAAATTACCTCTTCAGGCAAAGATAAACTTATGCAGGGGCTTGGTCGCGCGGTTAAACAGCAGCGTGCTCTGCAGATGTTGATTGACGGTCCCATTCCACATCAAGAGTTTAGCGATCAAGAAATACCATCTTCAGTGCTCAAGTCTTTAGAGGAAAAAGGCTGGATTGAACGTATTGAAAAGAAACCTGAGATCACCAAATGGGGAGAGCAAGTTGAGTGTGAAGTAGAGAAGCCCAAGCTTAACCATGAACAAGCTCTGGCAATCGCCAGTGTTAATAGCCAAACCGGATTTGCCTGCTATTTATTAGAGGGCGTTACCGGTTCGGGGAAAACCGAAGTCTACTTAAACCTGATCAAGCCAGTGCTCGAAAAAGGCAAACAAGCGTTGGTTTTAGTGCCGGAGATCGGCTTAACACCGCAAACCATCAATCGCTTTAAGCATCGCTTCAATGTTCCTGTGGACGTGATTCATTCTGGTTTGAATGATACTGAGCGACTCAATGCTTGGCTTTCAGCGCGAGACAAAGCAGCTGGTATCATTATCGGAACACGCTCTGCTCTGCTTACCCCTTTTGCTGACCTTGGCATTATTATTGTCGATGAGGAGCATGACTCTTCATACAAACAGCAAGACAGCCTGCGCTACCACGCTCGCGATGTCGCAGTGATGCGAGCACATAAAGAACAAGTACCCATCGTACTTGGTTCTGCGACACCTGCTTTAGAAACACTGCACAACGCACTTTCTGGTAAGTATCACCACTTAACGCTCACCCAACGCGCAGGCTCTGCGGTACCAACAACGAATAAAGTACTGGATGTTAAAGGGCTTTACCTAGACAGTGGCTTATCTGCCCCTCTGATCGCTGAAATGCGTAAGCACCTCGATTCTGGCAACCAAGTCATGCTGTTCCTAAACCGCCGCGGTTTTTCTCCTGCGTTGATGTGTCATGAGTGTGGTTGGACAGCCGAGTGTAAGCGCTGCGATGCCTACTATACCTTCCACCAGTACAGCAATGAGATCCGATGCCACCACTGTGGCTCTCAACAACCCGTGATTCATCAATGCCAAGGTTGTGGCTCCACTCAGCTAGTAACCGTTGGAGTTGGGACAGAGCAACTGGAGCTTCAACTTGCCAAGCTCTTTCCTGAATACAACGCGATTCGTATTGATAGAGACAGCACTCGCCGTAAAGGCAGCTTGGAAGATGCTCTCGAATCGATTCGTAAAGGCGAATATCAAATCCTGATCGGTACGCAAATGCTGGCGAAAGGTCACCACTTTCCGAACGTGACACTTGTGGCGCTACTGGACGTGGACGGTTCTCTATATAGTAGTGACTTTCGGGCTTCGGAAAGGCTGGCGCAATTGTTCATTCAAGTCGCGGGACGTGCAGGTCGTGCAAGCAAACCTGGCGAAGTGATTTTACAGACTCACCACCCTGAGCACAGCTTGCTTCAGTCTCTATTACAGAAAGACTATCGTGACTTTGCCATGACAGCACTAGAGGAACGTAAGTTGGCTCAGCTTCCACCTTACAGCTTCTTAACCCTATTTAAAGCGGAAGCTAACCAAAGCGAGTTGGTCGAAGACTTTTTGCGTCAGGTTCGCTTCACCCTTGAATCACACCCATTATTTGATGGTTCCTGCATGGTTTTGGGTCCGACTCCATCACCATTAGCTAAGCGTGCTGGGAAATATCGTTGGCAGTTGTTACTGCAAACTCAGCATCGCTCATTGATGCAAAAGTTATTAACCAGTGCAAAACCTGCTATTGAGTTGTTGCCAAATGCCAAGAAAGTTCGCTGGAATTTAGACATAGAACCACAGGATCTCAGCTAGCAAACGTTTAACTATGTAATGAATTACCTTCTAATGTGAGTCAAATCACATTAGGATTGCAATTTTTGTTAAACAGACCGTAACTTTCCCTTTAGAAATGAATAGACTATTCAAATTAGTAAAGTCTAAAGTGGATCAGTCACATAGGCTTCAATTAGAACAATGACTCACGTCATCTTGGCGAATATTTTAAGAGGGTAAAAACTATGGCGACAATGAAGGATGTTGCCCAGCTTGCAGGGGTATCTACTGCTACGGTATCGCGAGCATTAATGAATCCAGAAAAAGTCTCTTCATCAACAAGAAAGAGAGTGGAAGATGCCGTACTTGAAGCTGGTTATTCACCAAATTCATTAGCTCGTAATTTACGTAGAAATGAATCAAAGACCATTGTCACTATCGTACCGGACATATGCGATCCGTATTTCTCTGAAATCATTCGCGGTATCGAAGATGCAGCAATGGAACACGGTTACCTAGTTCTTCTTGGCGATAGCGGTCAGCAGAAAAAGCGCGAAAGCTCATTCGTAAACTTAGTATTCACCAAGCAAGCTGATGGCATGTTACTACTGGGCACCGACTTACCATTTGATGTCAGCAAGCCAGAGCAGAAAAACCTACCACCAATGGTCATGGCGTGCGAATTCGCTCCTGAGCTGGAACTACCAACGGTGCATATCGATAACTTGACCTCTGCTTTTGAAGCCGTGAACTACCTGACGCAACTTGGTCACAAGCGTATTGCTCAGATCTCCGGTCCAGATACTGCGGTGCTGTGCCAGTTCCGCCAACAAGGTTACCAACAAGCACTTCGCCGTGCTGGTATTAGTAAAGAAGAGCAATACAGCATTGTGGCTGACTTCTCTTTCGAAGGTGGCGTTCAAGCCGTACGCAAACTTCTCGAATTGCCTGAACCACCAACCGCTCTATTCTGTCACTGCGACACCATGGCGATTGGTGCTATCCAAGAAGCGAAACGTCTTGGTCTGCGTATTCCGCAGGATTTATCGGTTGTCGGCTTTGATGATATTCAATTCGCGCAATACTGCGATCCACCGTTAACCACCATCTCTCAACCACGTTATGAGATTGGTCGCCAAGCAATGTTAATGATGCTAGAGCTACTGAAAGGTCACGACGTGCACTCAGGCTCTCGCTTGCTTGAAACTAAATTAGTTGTGCGTGGTAGTGCAGCGCCACCACCTTTGCGCTAATCAGTAAGCGAATCCACAACATAAATAGAAACGAAAGCGACGCATCTAGCGTCGTTTTTTACGCCTATCCTGTACGTAGCTAACAAGATTACGTGAATAGGGTGTTTTCTCGTCGCGTTCTGGATTAACATATTTGCCAGAATCCTTGATGACCAGAAGTAACCGTGGCAAATAGAGATTATGTAAGACGCGGACGCGGCGCTCCGAAGAAGTCGACAAAAAAACAACCTTCCAGAAAGAAACCTTGGCGTAGTGGTCTACTAGCAATCCTGCTTGTGGGCGGTTTTGGCTACGGCTTATATCTACTCAGCAATGATCCTGAACCGAAACAACCCGTTGCGAAACAGGAACCAGTGACCACCAGCAAACCAAAGCCGAAGAAAGAGTTACCGCCCCCACCAGAAGAAAAGTGGGAATACGTGGAATCTCTACCGAAGCGTGAAGTAGAAGTCGTTGCCAAAGAAGTTGAAGTATCAAAAGTCCCTTATGTGATGCAATGTGGCGCTTACAAAAAACAGAGCCAAGCTGAAGAACGTAAGCTAGCGATTGCTTTCCAAGGTATTACGAGCCGTGTCATTAAGAAAGACGGAAGCTCTTGGTACCGTGTTGTTCTTGGTCCATACAAGTTCAAACGAGACGCAGAGAAAGATCGCCACAAGTTGCAACGCGCGAAGATCGAGCCGTGTGCAATTTGGAAAGAGAATCTTTAATTCTTATTCGATACATTAGTGCAGAGACCAACCGAGTGATCGGTTGGTCTTTTCTTTTATTGGAGAGTGCTGCTCATTCTCACGCTAGGGAATGACTCAAGATCATTCATCACCACGAATCCAGTTCAGTTTCACTATATAGGGTATATACCCAACTCGTTCGTATAAACCAGCGCCCTCGCCACACCCCAGCTCTCTTCCTTGTTCAAAATGACAAAACGTAATGTCTGCAATCGAAAAACACCTTCCCCTTGAATCCCCGAATCCCTTACCCCATATACTTAATTAAATCCAAAGAGAAATAATTAAGAGGTCGACTGTGACTACCATTGTATCTGTACGTCGAAACAATAAAGTCGTCATCGCGGGTGATGGCCAAGTGTCGTTAGGCAATACCGTAATGAAAGGCAACGCACGTAAAGTTCGCCGCCTATACAACAACCAAGTTCTTGCTGGTTTTGCTGGCGGTACTGCGGATGCCTTTACCCTATTCGAGCGCTTTGAAAGCAAGCTGCAAATGCACCAAGGTCACCTTACTAAGGCTGCCGTTGAGTTAGCAAAAGATTGGCGTAGCGACCGCGCACTTCGCAAACTAGAAGCACTACTGGCCGTTGCGGATGAAACTGCTTCACTGATCATCACTGGTAACGGTGATGTCGTTCAGCCAGAAAACGATCTTATCGCCATTGGCTCTGGCGGCGCATACGCGCAAGCAGCAGCAACCGCATTATTAGAAAACACAGGTCTAGACGCGCGAGAAATCGCAGAAAAAGCACTGAACATTGCTGGTGACATCTGTGTATTCACCAACCATCATCACACTGTAGAAGAGCTAGAATCTACAGCAGAGCTTCCTAAGCCAACGGCTTAAGCGTAATCGTAACGAAGTAAGGAAAGAATATGTCTGAAATGACTCCTCGCGAAATCGTTCATGAACTGAACCGCCACATTATTGGTCAAGACAAAGCAAAACGTTCGGTTGCGATTGCACTACGTAACCGCTGGCGTCGTATGCAGCTTGAAGAAAGCTTGCGTGTCGAAGTAACGCCAAAGAATATCCTTATGATTGGTCCAACTGGTGTTGGTAAGACAGAGATCGCTCGTCGTCTTGCTAAACTGGCAAACGCACCTTTCATCAAAGTCGAAGCAACAAAGTTCACCGAAGTGGGCTATGTAGGTAAAGAAGTGGAAACCATCATCCGCGATCTGACCGATGTTGCTGTGAAGATGACTCACCAACAAGCGATGGAAAAAGTAAAATTCCGCGCTGAAGAGCAAGCCGAAGAGCGTATTCTTGATGCCCTACTGCCACCAGCACGTGATGCTTGGGGTCAAACAGAGCAGAAAGAAGATACTTCGAACACGCGCCAAGTCTTCCGCAAGAAACTGCGCGAAGGTCAGCTAGACGACAAAGAAATCGAAATCGATGTAGCTGCACCGCAAATGGGTGTCGAGATCATGGCGCCTCCTGGTATGGAAGAAATGACCAACCAGCTACAAGGTATGTTCCAAAACCTCGCTGGCGACACCAAGAAAAAACGCAAGCTGAAAATCAAAGACGCGATGAAAGCATTGGCGGAAGAAGAAGCAGCGAAACTGGTGAACCAAGAAGAGCTGAAAGAGTCTGCCATCTTCAACGTAGAGAACAACGGCATCGTATTCATCGATGAGATCGATAAGATTTGTAAGCGCGGTGAAAGCTCTGGCCCTGACGTTTCTCGCGAAGGTGTTCAGCGTGACCTATTACCTCTTATTGAAGGTAGCACGGTATCAACGAAGCACGGTATGGTGAAAACAGACCACATCCTATTCGTCGCTTCTGGCGCATTCCAAGTAGCGAAACCTTCTGACCTGATCCCTGAATTGCAAGGTCGTCTACCAATTCGCGTTGAGCTTGAAGCACTGACCAGCAACGATTTCAAACGTATCCTAACTGAGCCAAAAGCGTCTCTGACAGAACAGTACGTTGCGCTGATGAAAACTGAAAACGTGGATGTAGAATTCACAGAAGATGGCATCACGCAAATCGCAGAAGCAGCATGGACAGTAAACGAAACCACTGAAAACATCGGTGCACGTCGTCTGCATACTGTGATGGAGCGTTTGATGGATGAGATTTCTTACGACGCAGCAGAGCAATCAGGTGCGAAGTTCGTGATTAACGCGGCTTACGTGAAAGATCGTCTAGGCGATACAATTGAAGATGAAGATCTAAGCCGCTTTATTCTTTAATCGCAATCTATCATGCCAAAGCCCAGAACCTTGTTTCTGGGCTTTTTCGTTTAGAATGATGGTGACTTTAACAAGCTCTAAACCAAAAGAGTTCATCATCCTAGCGAACTCAGGCGTGGCTATGGTTCTAATCATCGCGTGCATCGCCCTCTTCTCTTCATGAAAGAGCGCTGTTTTATTGCTTCAAATATGGAAACTGTGTTCCTTCTCTATAAGTCTTTGAGTCTTAATTGAGTTGTTTCAAGTCAATAGCGCATCGAGCGCTTTGTGCTTATACTGGGCACATTGGTTACTAGCACGAAATATCCATGAAACAATCATTGCAGATCTGGCTTGAAGCCGCTCGCCCAAAAACTTTACCTCTCGCACTGGTGTCTATTTTGACCGGTAGCGTACTTGCATACTCTGCTGGTCACTTCTCGCTGACCATCGCAGTGATGGCATTTGTCACAGCAACACTGCTGCAGATTCTATCTAACCTTGCGAACGATTATGGCGACGCAGTGAAAGGCACAGATAACGACAATCGCTTAGGTCCTCAGCGGGCGATGCAGTCTGGCGCAGTCACAGCGGATCAAATGAAAAAAGCGATCATCTTCAACATCATTCTGACTGCCATTGCCGGTCTGACATTGGTGTTTTACGCACTGAGCTCGTTTGAAAGCATCATTACCTTTATTGGCTTAGGCATTCTTGCCATCCTTGCGGCGATTGCGTACACCATGGGCAGTAAGCCTTACGGCTATGTTGGTCTAGGTGACTTGTCAGTATTCCTTTTCTTTGGCTTACTTGGTGTATCTGGCACTTACTTCCTGCACACGGGTCATGTTGATGCGACATTATTCTTACCAGCGCTAGGCTGTGGTTTGCTGGCGGTAGCAGTACTGAACATCAATAATATGCGTGATATCGAAAATGACAGCGAATGTGGCAAACGCACCATGGCAGTTCGACTAGGACAACGTAAAGCCAAGCAGTATCACTTTATTTTGCTTGGTGGTGCGCTACTGGCTTTTGCTGCTTACCTGCTCATTCAAGACAAGCCAGTATGGATCAGCTTACCCTTCTTGCTCAGCATCTACGTAGTAGCCCACCACGGGAAAGCCGTTTGGGATACTGAGAAACCAGCACAAATTGCACCTATGATGCCAGTTGTCGTGAAGTGCTCACTGGTGACTAACGTTTTATTTGCAACAATTGTGGTAGCTCAAACTCTGATGAGTTAAAAAAGGATTGTCATTGCATTGACTTAATGCCTAGATATACTCAAAGACAACAGTTTCTGTTTAGAAAGGTACGCTATGGAATACAATACCTCAGCACTCTGTGATATCTATCTTGATCAGGTAGATGTAGTTGAACCGATGTTCAGTAACTTTGGCGGTCGAGCGTCGTTTGCCGGGCAAGTGACGACGATTAAGTGTTTTGAAGACAACGCACTGATCCGTGAAACGTTAGAACAAGATGGTATCGGGCGAGTATTGCTGATTGATGGTGGCGGTTCCTTGCGCAGAGCCTTAATCGATGCAGAAATCGCAACACTAGCAGAAGAAAACGAATGGGAAGGGATTGTGGTTTATGGTTGTGTTCGCGAAGTGGACGAACTGGAAGACATGAACCTTGGCATTCAGGCTCTCGCTTCAATTCCTGTTGGGGCAGCAAATCAAGACATTGGTGAAATCGACGTACCAGTGAACTTTGGTGGCGTTAGCTTCCTACCTGAAGATTACATCTATGCCGATAGCACAGGCATCATTCTTTCACCTGAGCCACTCAATGTAGACTTAGAGCTCGATGAAGAAGACGAAGATGAAGCAGAGTTAAATTAATCTTTTATTAGCAACTAGCCACATCGCTAAAAAAATATCGCCAAATACGCAAACACCCGCCGAAGCGGGTGTTTTTGATTCTGGATACTTAAGTGGATTATTCCACTTCGTCCATCTTGCCAAGTAGTGCACGAATGCGCTCTTGCCATTGTGCGTGCTCTTGTTGAGCTTGCTGAGATTTTTGCTCTAGCTCTTCACGTTGAGAACGAAGCTCGTTAGCTTCTGTTTCAAGTTTTACTTTATCTTCTTTCAGCTCTTCGACTTCCATCTGAAGAAGAGTGATTGTGTCAACTGCAGTTTGAATTTTCGCTTCTAGTTGTTCTAGTACTTCAAAAGACATCTTGGCCTACCTATTGTTATTCCGTTGGGACGATGCGCGAGCGTTCGCTTGCACCTTACCGATAAGGTTCATTCTACTCAGCGTAGCGACGATAAACACTCACTATATTCGATATTTCGCATCATTCGGTTAAAAAATCAGCGCAATCTCACTAAACGCTGACTTTTCTTATCCTAGAGGCATTTTTGAACAATGCAATTTGCTCTCACGACGCCAAAAACTCACCCAAGTATTGATCAAATTCAACTTAGTTAAAGTAAAAGCTCAGCAAAAAGGCAAACGTTTAACTTACGATGTGATAGAATCGCCGCGCAAATTCTTCTTCCCTCTTGTTACTTGGAGACATCATGAAACGCGATTTAGCAATGGCATTTTCCCGTGTTACTGAAGGTGCCGCTCTGGCTGGCTATAAATGGCTTGGTCGTGGCGACAAAAACGCAGCGGACGGTGCTGCTGTTGAAGTTATGCGCACCTTGCTGAACAAAACAGACATCAGTGGTGAAATCGTTATTGGTGAAGGCGAAATCGATGATGCGCCAATGCTATACATTGGTGAACAAGTGGGCATCGGTGGTGATGAAGTAGATATCGCCGTTGACCCGATTGAAGGCACACGCATGACGGCAATGGGTCAATCTAACGCATTAGCAGTGCTAGCAGCCGGTGAGAAAGGCAGCTTCCTTAAAGCGCCGGACATGTACATGGAAAAATTGGTTGTTGGTCCTGGTGCAAAAGGCGTTATCGACTTAGGTAAACCTCTAAAAGAAAACCTAGAAAACGTTGCTAAAGCACTGAACAAGACTCTTGATACACTTGTTGTGATTACGCTTGCTAAGCCACGTCACGATGAAGTGATCGCAGAGATGCAAGCAATGGGCGTTCGTGTGTTCGCAGTGCCAGACGGTGATGTAGCCGCTTCAATCCTAACTTGTATGCCAGATAGCGAAGTAGACGTGATGTATTGCATCGGCGGCGCTCCAGAAGGCGTAGTATCGGCAGCAGTGATTCGCGCACTAGACGGTGACATGCATGGTCGTCTTCTTCCTCGTCACGAAGTAAAAGGCGATACTGAAGAAAACCGCATCTACGGCGCTGCTGAACTTCAACGCTGTGAAGAGATGGGCGTTCAAGCGAACGTGGTTCTAAAGATGGAAGACATGGCACGCAGCGACAACGTAGTATTCTCTGCAACGGGTATTACCAAGGGTGATCTACTGGAAGGTATCTCTCGTCAAGGTAACATCGCAACAACAGAAACCCTATTGATTCGCGGTCGCTGTCGTACTATTCGTCGCATCAAGTCTACGCACTACCTAGAGCGTAAAGATCCAGAAGTGCGCGATATCATTCTTTAAGCAGTATTCGAGGCTCCCACTCACTCTGAGTTGGAGCCTTTCTTTTCTGGTAAGTCAGCCTCAACGTGACTGAGAATCTAATTCCAGCAAGCTCTTAGCCTTTATTCTTCCTCCAGACCACAGAATCAAAGGATAATAGATTCTGAATCACACTCGTTCCTTGTTGTTCAGAATGACGATTACTTAAACAAGCTATAAACCAAAAGAGTTCGTCATCCTAGCGAGCTCAAGCGAGACTAAGGATCTAGTAACAGCGCCCCCAAACTCTTCCTCATTCACCTTAAATCACAGCATCATTCACCTTAAATCACAGCACAAACGGATGATAGATTCTGAATCACACTCGTTCCTTGCTGTTTAGAATGACGATTACTTAAACAAGCTATAAACCAAAAGAGTTCGTCATCCTAGCGAGTCCAAGCGAGACTAAGGATCGAGTAACAGCGCCCCAAACTCTTCTTCATTCACCTTAAATCACAGCACAAACGGATGATAGATTCTGAATCACGCTCGTTCCTCGGTGTTCAGAATGACGATTACTTAAACAAGCTATAAACCAAAAGAGTTCGTCATCCTAGCGAGTCCAAGCGAGACTAAGGATCTAGTAACAGCACCCCCAAGCTCTTCCTCATTCACCTTAAATCACAGCGCAAACGGACAATAGATTCTGAATCACACTCGTTCCTCGTTGTTCAGAATGACGATTACTTAAACAAGCTATAAACCAAAAGAGTTCGTCATCCTAGCGAGTCCAAGCGAGACTAAGGATCGAGTAACAGCGCCCCAAACTCTTCTTCATTCACCTTAAATCACAGCACAAACGGATAATAGATTCTGAATCACACTCGTTCCTCGTTGTTCAGAATGACGACTACTTTAACAAGCTATAAACCAAAAGAGTTCGTCATCCTAGCGAGCTCAAGCGAGACTAAGGATCTAATAACAGTGCCCCCAAACTCTTCTTCATTCACCTTAAATCACAGCACAAACGGATAATAGATTCTGAATTACACTTGTTCCTTGTTGTTTAGAATGACGACATATACCCAACAAATCCACACACAAATTAAGTCAACACTTTTCTTTACTAACCCTATCGAGCATAATATGTACTGATGTATAGATGGTGGGTATATGAAGACCGTAGATAGGATTTTGCAAATCGTTAAGCGTGATGGCTCTGTCACTGCGAAACAACTCTCTTCTGAACTGGGAATGACAACCATGGGTGCGCGTCAGCATCTACAAGGTTTAGAAGATGACGGCATCCTGTCGATTCATGATGTAAAGGTCAAAGTTGGGCGCCCAACCCGTCATTGGTCCCTTACACAAAAAGGTCATGAGCAATTTGCTGATCGCCACGGCGAACTGACCATTCAGTTTATTGAAGCGGTAGAGCACATCTTCGGTAAAGACGGATTGGAGAAAGTCACATCTGAGCGCGAGAAACTCACCCTACAAAACTACCAGCAACACCTTGAGCAGTGCGACTCTCTGGAAAGCAAGTTACAGACACTTGTTACTCTGCGTGAGCAAGAAGGCTACATGGCAGAATTAGAGAAAGATGAACATGGGTTTATTCTCATCGAAAATCACTGCCCTATTTGCAAAGCAGCCACTCGCTGCCCAAGTTTGTGCCAATCTGAACTCAATGTCTTCCAATCACTTTTAGGTAGCGAAACCAAAATCGAACGAGATGAGCACATCATCAGTGGTCAACGTCGCTGCGTGTACCGAATCCAGCAATAAATCTTCGATCAAACCAACCGTTATTATGAACATACTCTCTTATAAGTGAGACTATGACACAATTCATCCGCTCTCATCCTCTATGTAGATTAAGCTTTTAGTAACTAGGAGCAACATCCAATGGATTTGGAGCGGCTATGCCGAACAGTTATACACCTCAAGTTTTGCCCTCATTCGATGAAATGGTAAAAATGGCAGAACAAGACCCCGAAGCCTTTGAGCAATTTCGTCACGATATGGCGAAAGAGATGATTGAAGGTGCTTCAGAGCAGATGCAACCTCGACTGTGGGCACAGCAAAGTCACATAGATAGAGTCATTCATAACTGCAAAAACCCCAACCACACAAATGTCGTATTAATGAATGAATTGCAGAAACAGGTCGTGAAATTCAGAGAGGCATTACAAGGGGAAACCGCCCCAACTAAAAAAGCCGATGTGGTTGAGTTGAAAACGTTTAAAGATAGGGATGATTTTTACTAACATTGAGCGGATAAGTCGCGAAAGTTGGGATTCGTTTCTCTAACTAACTCCAGCTTCCACTTACGCTTCCATTGCTTAAGCTGCTTTTCTCGGTTTATGGCAGTTGCCATATCTTCAAACAGCTCAAAGTAAACGAGCTTGTGAACGTGATATTTCTTGGTAAAACCCTCAACGATTCCGTTTTTATGCTGTCACATTCTTTGGGCTAGTTGGCTGGTAACACCAATGTAGAGAACTGAGTTATTTTTTGAAGTTAGGATGTAAACGCAAGGTATCTTGTCGATGGTTCATTCTCCTTAATGATCTGTGGTTGCTTTTCCATTGTAATTCACTAGCTCGGTCGTTTACTGCAAACTCGGAGCACTCGGTGAGTAGATTCTGAATCACGCTCGTCCCTCGCTGTTCAGAATGACAGTTAATTTAACTTGCTATTAAATAAAAGAAATCAGTCATTCTAGCGAGCCTCAGCGAAACTAAGAATCTACTTTCAGCAAGTACGAGACCTTAGAAAGAACAACCTCTCATAGTTACTTTAAGTCACTCTTACATAAAAGGAATCCGTCATTCTAGCGAGCCTCAGCGAAACTAAGAATCTACTTTCAGCAAGTACGAGACCTTAGAAAGAACACCCTCTCATAGTTACTTTAAGTCACTCTTAAATAAAAGGAATCCGTCATTCTAGCGAGCCTCAGCGAAACTAAGAATCTACTTTCAGCAAGTACGAGACCTTAGAAAGAACACCCTCTCATAGTTACTTTAAGTCACTCTTAAATAAAGGAATCCGTCATTCTAGCGAGCCTCAGCGAGACTAAGAATAGAAGTGGCCCCCAAATTTCGGACATGACTTTAAGTGATTGATCTGTT